>JBMNTU010000032.1:0-20309 GCA_050945895.1 Christensenellaceae bacterium
AAGCCATACTTTTGGACTATTTTGAGGGCCAGGAAAAAATCGACAGCGGCACACTTTATGTGGATGACCGACTTGTTGCCGATTCCACTAAAATCAATCCGTCCAGCCTGGGTATTTATTCCATTACCACCCATCCGAATATTATGCCCAACCAGCCTATTGCAAACAGCCTGTATCTGCCTGTTAAAAAACACATCATTTTCCAAAAAGAAATTGAGGTGCTGGTGCAGGACCTGCTGGATTCCCTTGAGATCGACATCCCCGTCGGAACGATCGGCAAGACGCTGCCCCATTCCAAACAGATATTGGTGGAGCTTGCAAAGGCCTACATCAGCAAGGCGCGGCTGGTGATCATTGACGTAAATTTCGCAGAGTTCACCAAGCGCGACTATACCGAGCTTCTTGCGGTTATTAAGCGGCTGCAAAAGGCGGGCATCTCGTTTTTGTTTATATTCTACGATACGACCGATTTTATCCATATGATGGACCGGATGGTCATTTTCCGGAACGGGAAAAACATTAAAACGCTTTATAAACCAGATTTCGACCCCGACCATATGAAAAGCCTGCTGATTGGAACAAAAGTTTCGGAGGAGGTCTATTACCACCAGCCTGCAGCAGACATCCCCCGCAGCCTGATCTGCGAGCTGCCCGGTTTCCAGCTGCCCATCCATACGGTAAAGGGTGAGATCCTCGGGATCGTCGACACCGATTACTATTTGAGCAAGGCGCTTATAGATACCTACCTTTTGGATAAGGGAAAGCTGCGCATGCAGGTAGAGCTGGAGGATCGGTCCTTTTCTTTTAAAACACTCAAACAGGCCTACCAAAACAGGGTCGGGTTTACAATTAAGTATGAGCCTTACAGCGAGCTTTTTGACAATATGAGCCTTACGGAAAACATTGCCATGCTGGCGCTTGAGCGCGTATACAAGTCCCCCGTTAATGTTTCTTTTAACCGACATGCACATATCTTGTTCCGGGACCACGCCATCGACATACCCGAACACGACCGGGCCGAAATCGGCCAATATGTCAATTTTACGGGCTATAACCGCCAAAAAGCGCTCCTTGACCGGTGGACGGTCTTTTCGCCACGGCTGCTCATTTGTATCAAACCGTTTTCCAGCCTAGACCCGCTTTCCAAAAAGCTGACATATTCGTATTTTGACCGGTTTGCCGCAAACGGAACGACCATTATTATCATCAGCAACGACCTCTCCGCCATTTCGCCGATTTGCGACCGTATGCTTATTGTGGGCAAAAGGAACATTACCGCCGTGCTGCAAAAAGAAGATATTTTAGCCATGTTAAAATCCGGCGACAACCAAAAACCCCATGCCTGAGGCATGGGGCCTGTTCGTTTCTCCAGTAAAAATTCCCTTTATTTTCGGTATTCGTTTACAAAAAACGAATGCATGGCGGCCGTATGCTCGTCGCTGACGATTTTGGGTTCGCCGATTGCTTTTGCCATATAATATACTTGGGCGGCTTTTTCCAGCGCCATGCTTACCTCAAACGCATAGTCCATATCCTTCCCTATGCAAATTGCGCCGTGGTTTACAAGCAGCGCTGCCAGCCGGGTTTCGCCCAGCCCTTCCAATACCGCATCCGCCAGCTCCATCGAACCGGGCAGCGCATACCGGCACGGGACGATTTTCTCGCCCAGCACCTGCGCAAACTGCTCTGTTACAGGCGGAAGCTCCATCTCCAGCGTTCCGAGCACAGTCGAATACAGCGCATGCGTATGTATGACCGCGTTTGCATCCGTGCGACGCTGCAGCGTGCGGATATGCATCCACAGCTCTACGGTGGGCTTGCGCGCACCCTCTACATGGTTGCCCTCTGCATCGTATACCACAATATCGTCTTTGGTGCAGCTATCATAGGCCATACCGGACGGCGTCAGGTAAATGAGGCCTGTTTTGGGGTCGCGCGCGCTGATGTTTCCCCAGGTTGAAACGGTCAGGCTTTGCCCCATCATGCGGTTTCCCGCATCGATGACCAGTTGTTTATAATCCATTTATCCCCCCAGCACTCCATTCATATCATTCTTGATTGCCGCAAACAGCCCCTTGCTTTGCTCTTCGTTTTTGCACCGCAGCGAATAATAGACCTTGAGCTTTGGCTCGGTGCCCGACGGACGGATGGTGATGGAAGAACCGCCGGCAAGCATCAGCCCGATGACATCGGACGAGGGCAGCAAAATCGCCTCTTTTTGCCCGGAAGCATATTTTACCTGCTCCAAATAATCGCACACGGCAGCGACCTCTACTCCCCCAACGGTTTTGGGCGGCGCTTTTCGTACGCTTTGCATAATTGCGTCCATCTTTTGCATGCCGGACGCCCCCTCGTATGCAAAGCTCTCCAGCTTATCGAAGTAATACCCGTATTCTTTATACAGCATGTCCAGCACATCTACAAGCGTTTTTCCCTGCGCTTTGTAATACGCCGCCATCTCGATAATGAGCATGGATGCGTCCACCGCGTCTTTATCCCGGACATATGCGCCCGATAAATAGCCATAGCTTTCCTCGAACCCAAAAATGTAGCGGCCTTCTTCGCCCTTTTGCTCGAGCACGCCAATCTGCTCTCCTATAAATTTAAAGCCGGTAAGCACGTTGTCGAGGGCTACCCCATGCGCATCCGCAACAGCCTGCGCCATTTCGGATGTGACGATCGTTTTGATGGCAACCGGTTTTTTGGGCATGGTTCCGTTTTGCGCTTTCATTTTGCATACAAAATCCAACAGCATAACGCCCATTTGGTTGCCGTTTACCAGTACATACCTGCCGTTATGCAGCACCGCCGTGCCCACACGGTCACAATCCGGATCGGTTGCAAGGACGATATCTGCATGTTCCTTTTCCGCCAGTTCAATTCCCAGCTGAAGCGCTTCTTTTTCCTCCGGGTTGGGGAAGGGGCACGTTGTAAACGCCGGATCGGGGTTTTCCTGCTCGCGCACCATAACCGGCTCTTTTGCGCCAATCATTTGAAGGATTCGCCTGACCGGCTTGTTGCCCGCGCCATTGAGCGGCGAATATACGATCTTTAGCCCCGCCTGCGCAGTTTGGCCATATACGCTGCAATCGTACACGGCATTAAAATAGCCGTCGATTACATCACTTCCAATATATTCAATTTTTCCGGCCGCAAGCGCATCCTCAAACGAGGTCGTTTTTACACCGTCGAACGGGTCGATTTTTTCTATATGCCCCAAAATGGCCTTTGCGGCATCCAGCGTAATCTGGCAGCCGTCGCTTCCGTAAACTTTATATCCGTTGTATTTTGCCGGGTTGTGGCTTGCCGTTACAACGATTCCCGCACTGCACTTTAAAGCCCGCACCGCAAACGAAAGCATGGGAGTTGGCATCAGCTCGCGGTAGATGAACACTTTGATTCCATTTTGGGCAAATACTTCGGCGGCGGTTTTGGAAAAGACGTCCGAGTTTTTCCGGCTGTCGTATGCAATAGCAACGCTGGGTTTTTCGTAGTTTTCGTTCAGGTAATCGCTGAGGCCCTGCGTCGCCTTGCGGACCGTATAGATGTTCATGCGGTTTGTGCCCGCGCCGATTACGCCCCGAAGGCCGCCCGTTCCAAACGCAAGGTCGCGGTAGAACCGGTCTTCGATCTCTTCATTCTTTCCTTTGATTTGCTCCAGCTCCTCAGCCAGTTCGCTGTCTTCCGTCGCTTTTTCCCGCCATATTTCGTATATCTTCGTAAACTCCACTTTCTTATTCCACCTTGTCCATAATTTCTATTAATTTTTTCTTTGCAATATCATGCGAAGCATATTCTTCCAGATATTTTTTGCAGCCTGCACTTGCCTGCTTCCACTGCTCTTCATCATTATACAGCCGCAGAGTTTCATTCGCAAACGCTTCGGGCGCGTCCTGCGGCGACACTACCTTTTGGATGCTTTCCATTCCCTCTACGCCAACGGACGTAGACACCAGCGGCAGCCCATAATACATCGCCTCTACCGTTTTTCCCTTTACGCCCGCGCCATAGCGAAGCGGAACGACGCATACCCTGCATGTCTTGTAATAGTTTTGCAGCACTTCTTCCGTAACAAAACCTGTTACGTTTACATTTTCCCCCGAAAGCGCCAAAACCTCTTCCGGCGGGTTTGCACCCACCAGGTGCACTTTTATACCCGGAATGCGTTTTTGTATGAGGGGGAATATCTGCTGCACAAACCAAATAGCGCCGTCCACGTTCGGCGCATGGCTGAAACCGCCCACAAACAGCAGCCCGCTTGTTTCTTCGTATGATGCGGCTCTTTGGGGAATGCGGTCGTAAAAAAACAACGGAACAACCGCCGAATCCACCCCGAACTCTTTTTTGATGATTTCCCGTTCTGCATCGCTGAACATAACGACACGATCCGCGCTTTGCATGACTGCACGCTCGGCTGCCTTGCTCGTTTGCACCTGCATTGCAGCATCGTTCGCACCGCCTTCGTCCGCGGCGCGCAGCTCGCGCAGGAAATGCAGGTCGTGACCAAAATAAACAACCTTTGCGTCTGTGTTTTCTTTAATAAAATATAAAAAACGGTGCGCCACGCTGGGCCGGTGGATGACCGCCGCATAAAGCGCATGGGCGTTTTCCAGTATCCATTGCTTCCACTGGTATTTATAATAGTCGCCATGCAGCACCTCGGCCCCCAGGCTGCGAAGCTGTGTTGCATACGGCTCGGGCGCCAAAAAATCGTTCCCCATAAAAACGACGTTATACCCGAGCTCCATAAGCAACTGGGTATATTTTAGTGTCGCCCTCGACCCGGCGTCCCTGTCTGGCCTGGGTACGCCCCGGTCTATCACCAATACATTTTTTTTGCCCGGATCGAGCCGCACGGCCGGCATATCGGGCTTTTCCGCAGGTTCATCCGGCAATGTTTTTTTAACGGACTGTTTGATTTTGGACAGCGGCTCGGTCAGCTTCCACCGTTTTGACTGGTAAACGCAAACAAGTTCGGCATTTACCCTGCCAAACTCATTCAGCGCATGCTCCAGCTCTTTTTCCAGATGAGCCACGTCCTGCTCATAGACAAAAACGCGGGATCGCAATATTTCGATCTGCCGCTTCTGGTCTTCTATGATCTGTTTGTATTCTTTTTCGTCCATAGTATACAGCAGCGCTTAAATACTGACTGCGAGAACAGTCCCTTCTCCGCGGAGCGTATATCCGCCCAATCCGGCGGGTATGAATACGGTGCTTCCCGGGTTCATTTGAACCGCCCTGTCGATCATAACATTTCCTTCTATACACATCAGGCAATGAAAACTCCGCTCGTCACACAAAAGGTCTAAAATACCGTTGACGCGGAGCTCTGTTACAACAAAATCGCTGCAATCTATCCGCCCGTTTTCCCACTGCTGGCTGCCCGCGCCCGGCTTGATGATGGCGGCGGCATCCTCCAAATGGAGCGGCCGCGCGTTTCCATCTTTGTCTGTGCGGTTAAAGTCGAAAATACGGTAGGTGATATTGCAGTTTGTTCCTACTTCAACAACTGTCATATCCTTGCCGATCGCATGTACGGTTCCCGGCTCGATATAGAACGCATCTCCCTTTTTGACCGGCACTTTTTTCAGCAGGTCTACGATGCTTCCGTCTTTGGCGCGCCGAATAAATTCCTCTTTGGTAAATTCCGTTCCTTCTTCCGTACCATAATATAGCCATGCATCTGGCCCGCAGTCCACAATATACCAAAACTCCGTTTTGCCATACGGCTCACCCTGCCGCCGTGCATAAGCATCGTCTGGGTGCACCTGAACAGAAAGCCCGCTGCTGGAGTCGATATACTTGATTAGCACGGGCAGTTCGTCTGTCTTGGCATTTGTTCCCAAAACCTGCAACCCCGCGCTTTGCAGGTATTCCGTAAACATACGGCCTGCAAAATAGCCGTTTTCTATTCCGCACACACCGTCCCTGTGCGTCGAAAGCTCCCAGCTTTCAGCAATTTTTTCAAAATCTGTAACTTTATTATAGAGTTGTTTCAGCCTCGTTCCTCCCCACAGGTATTCTTTGAACACCGGGGTAAGGATCAGGGGATAAAGCATTCCGTTTCCTCCGTTATTTTCCTGCATCTATTTGTTTGGCAATCTTGCCTATTTCTTCCGACCGGTCGTTTTTTGCAACAAGGATCGTATGCTCGCTTTCCACTACCACAAGGTTGTCTAGCCCAACGCAGACGATGCGCTTTTCGCCATTGATGTAGCAATTGGTAGTATCGACAGCAATAACATCTCCTTTTATTACGTTTCCGGCAGCGTCCTGCTTGCTTTCGTCATGCAGGCTTTTGAACCCGCCCACATCGCTCCAGCCAAAGACTGCGGGTACACACACCGCCTTTTGGGTATGCTCCATAATTGCATAGTCGATGGATATGGAAGGCGTATTTTGAAACGCTATGGCAATCGCATCCATATCGTCTGGGTCTATACCCGAAAAACACTTCCACACGTCCGGGCAATGCTTCTCAAACTCGTCAATGATCACTTGTGCCGTAAAAATGAACATTCCGCTGTTCCACAGGTAGTTGCGTGCTTCAATAAACCGCTCTGCCGTTTCTGCGTCCGGCTTTTCTCTAAAAGCGGCAACCTTCATGACCGAACGGTTGGGCGTATACTCCATACTGTCTATTTCAATATAGCCATAGCCCGTTTCCGGCCAGGTGGGCACGATTCCAAACGTTACGATCTTGCCGTCCCGGGCGGCTTCGATTGCCGTATCCAGCGCAATAAGAAACGAATATTCGTCTTTTATGGCATGGTCTGAGGGCATAACGACCATGGCGGCATCGCCGCCGCAGTCCTTCTGGATTTTGTAGGCCGCCCACAAAAGGCAGGGCGCCGTATTCTTCGCGCAGGGCTCGCAAAGCACGTTCACTTCGCTTCCGAATTCCTCTTCTGCCAGCGCACGATATTTTTCGCCTGTTAATACATATTGATTTTTGAGCGGCACCCGCTTTTTGATGCGGTTGCTCGTTTCTACGATCATGCTGTCTTCCGAAAACAATTTTAAAAACTGTTTTGGTATATCCGCATCCGAAAGCGGCCACAGCCGCGTTCCCGACCCTCCTGCCAGTATTACACTAGAGACCATTCACCTTCTCCTAACTATATATTCAAATCTTCACATAAATATAACTCTTTACTGCACACGCCGTCAATCAAAAAGCAAAGTTTTTTTATAACGTCCTGCCAGTTGTAGTTTTGGCGCACATATTGTACGCCATTTTCGCACATTGCCTGTATGCTGTTTGTTTCATCCAGCAAATATGCCAGCGCAGACATAAACTGCAGGCTGTCCTTGTAGTAAAGCCCGCTGTTGCTTTTTTCAATATGGCCCTTCAGCACTTCCGACCTGCCGTTTACCAGTGTTGGCACCCCGCATGCCATTGCCTCCAGCAGCGAAATAGACAGGCTTTCGTTTTCGGACGGCATAACAAACGCTTTTGCATTGCCCAAAAGCTGTAGCTTTTCGTTTTCTTCGACAAACCCCGTGCAGCTGATATCCTCACGCAGGGGGACGTCCATCCTCTTTTCCCCAACCAGCAACAGCTTTAGCGCGCCGCCGTAGCGCTCCTTGTACTGCAGGAACATTTCCACCAGACTGTTGCAATTTTTGGATTCGTCTATTCGCCCAGTATATACAATATACGGCCCATGTAAAGCATATTTGAATTTTGCTTCTTCTGCCAGAGGCTGTCGCCGCATAATATCGACGCCGCTGCCCACAACCGCAGACGCAATCCGCCCGTTACGAAAAAAGGATTGTACAAAATCCCGTTCTACATCCGTCAGGTATATTATAGCACGCGGTATATTAAAAAGGAATTTAAAGTAATTGCACTTCCTTAAAGGTTCTTCGTCGTGCGCCGTTGGTACAAAAATAGATTTTTCCGCCACCAACGGCATACAGCAGGTAGCGGTATAGTAATGATACCCAACAAAAATAAAAGCATCATACCTGCTTTGCTCTTCCTTGATAAACCGGAGCAGGCCCGGGCAGTATGGCCCAACCTCCCGCAGCCATGCGGCTGCAGTTTTCAGGTCGTGGTACGGATCGCCATAAACCTGCTGCGTAAGCCGGACAAGCTGAGCATCGTTTCTTTTCCGTTCGGACGCAAAGCGGTAAATACCTACGCCATCATCGTCATATTTTCCTTCTGCATATACATTTTTCCATGTATTGTAATCCGTTGCGCAGCTTGTTAAGACGTCGATATCGTATTCGCCTTTCAGCCTGTTTACATAGCCCCGGGCCAGCATTTCGGCACCGCCCACAATGCTGCGGCCATAGCGCTGCACAACAAAGCATATCCGTTTTTTCCTATGCGCCATTTGCCGCCACCTTCTCAATGATATCGATCATCTTTTGTTCGATAATCTCCCATTTATAATATTCCTTCATATATTGCTTTCCGTTTTGCCCCAGCGCTTTACGCATTTCGGGGTTTTCCGCCATGTATTTTATGGCGCGGACGAGTTGCTCGTCATTCCAGAAATAAAGTCCGGCGTTGCTCCGGTCTACATGGCCTTTTAAAACGGGACCCTGCGCATTAACAATTACAGGAATACCCAATTCCATCGCCTCCAGCACCACCAGGCTGAGGCTTTCCAGCTTGGAGCCCAGCATCAACGCATCTGCATGTTTTATCAACGCAAACTTCTCTTCTTCCGACACAAACCCAACCCATATAATATCGTCTCGCTTGGGGATATCCAGCATACTCAGCTTGCCCGCCAGTATAAACTTTTCGTCTCCGCCATACCGGTCCTTATACCGAATAAAAGCCTCCAACAGCGTATCGCACGATTTGGACGGCTCTATGCGGCCAAGATATACCAGATAGTGGTCTTCTTTACTGAAACCATTTTTAGCATAAATTTCGTTTTGCGCGTCAATCGCATCCATATCCGGCAAGTCTATGCCCGCGCCTGTCGTTACGCTTGGAATATGCTCGTTCCCGAATTTTTGATTTACCAGCAAGCGTTCTTCTTCCGTCAGGTAGACAAACGCTGCCGGCAGGTTGAAAAGGCCGTGGAACATGCCGCATCCGTTAAGCGGAAGCTCGTCGTGCGCTGTCGAAATCAGAATCGATTTCTCGCTTACCTCATGCAGGCAGAAGGTTGTGGAATAATACAAATAGCCAACAAACACAAATACATCGAACTCGTCTTTGTGGTCGAGGATATACCTGTGCATATCCGGGCATGCCGGGCCGTTGTCGTATTGCCAGGAAAAATCGTCATAAAAATCCCTGTCCGGGTTATTGAAGTAGGCCAGCATCTCATGAGAAAACTTTTCGATATCCCGTTCGACAACGCTGGGAAACCGCACCAGCCGAACGCCGTTTATCATATCCGGCCCGCTTTTATATTCATTTTTCCATGTTACATGGTCGACCGCGCAGCTGGTCAGTACGGTAATGTCGTAATGCTTGACCATCCGCTCACAATAAAGGCGGCACAAATGCTCCGCCCCCCCGTTTACTTCCAGTCCATACCGCTGCACTACAAAACAAACTTTCCTCAAACCTGGCTCCTTATGCATTTTCTGTATAGATTTCCTGCATGATCTGCTTTACATCCAAACCATTTGAACTATGCGCCGTGTTTTCGCTTACAACCGGAGCAGTCTCATTTCCATTTAATATATACGCAACCGTATCCGCAATCATTCTGTATTCGGTATCTGTCGCGTACTGGTTTCGCTGCAGTGTCCGGTATATGGAGCGCAGCAGCTTTTCTGTGATAGCGGCTTTCTCGTCTTCCATCAAAACACCGGCAATATGCGCTTCCATATTTGCGTCGAAGCAGCGGGAAAGCGCAGTTTCTCTCTGCTCTTTATACCGTTTATCCGTAACCAGCCTTCGCAATGTTTCCTCCAGATGATACGTCTGGTCGGCGTAGTCCAGGAAGATCAGCGAATCCTCCGGAAAAAGCCCTTTTACAGATCCTTCCAGCATAATCAGGATGCGGGCATTTCTCATAATAAAATAAAAGGCATCCTTGCTTTGCCCCGCCTGTTCGTGCGCCAGCTTTACAGCAACGTCCGAAAGCTGCAAATATTCCCGCCATTCCTGCTGCTTTTCGCCGGCAAAACAGATGTTTTCCGCCAGCCCGTATTCCTCCGCCATTTGCATGATGCCGGCCTTATATTCCTGCCCGCCTGCCCGTAGGTATACATCCATCAAAACATCTTTGTTTTTCAGTTTGGAAACAACGTCAAACACCACACGCAAGTCTTCCGCCAGCGACACCGAAGCATCCGCAACTGCCAAAACAAACCTTTCATCCGCAATGCCATATTTTTTGCGCAGTGGGCTCTTATCTGTCATATGCGGTTTGTTGAGCAAGACAGTATAAATCAAGCGCCCAATATTTTGCTCCAGGAATTTTGCTTTTATAATGCGGTCGTTTACGATCAGCTTTTTTGCATTGTCTGCGACGATCCGATTTATCGGCAGCTCCGCGCGCACCTTTTGAGCGGCTGCAGGGTCGCCCTTCATGGCGTCCACAATCTCTTCAGCATTGCCGATTTCCTGGGCAAGAATAGCCTGATAGCTATCCCAGTCTTTTTTTTCTTCAACAAAATATGTATATACGCTTTGCTGCAAGTTGTCGTCGTACAGCACCACGGTTCCCGCATGCTCTTTGAGGATGGACAGCATATACAGGTTTTCTTTCCTGTCTGCCACATAGTACAACCGCTCGGGGTATTGCGATTTGTATGCAGGATATAACGCCGCATCATGCGCTTTTACCCCTGCCGGCGCTGCATCCGCATATTGTGCTTCCACAAAGAAAGCTACGTCACCATATTCTTTGCAGAGCGTATTGTAGATGGATAGGTAGCTTTGCTTCAAGTCCTCGTTCTCCGTATTATACGGCGCAAAAAAAGCAAGCTTCTGCTTTTGCTTCGGCTTTTCGGGTGCGGCTTTCGCCGGCAGCTTAAGCAAGGCATCCAGCGTTCGGGCTGCGGTTTTGGGCCAGGTGAACTGTTCAATGCGCTTTTCTATCGTATCCTTAAAAACAGAAAAATCTGTTTTTGTAAGCGCCTCTTCCATTCCTTTTGCAATGCTTTCTACAGAGTGCGGGTCTACCAGCACCGCAGCATCCTCCGCGACCTCGACAAGGCTGGAACAGTTAGATGTCAAAACATTCAGCCCACAGGTATACGCTTCTACAACAGGTAGGCCAAATCCTTCGTATAAAGATGGGAACACGAGCAACTCGGCCGTCCGGTACAAAATAGAAAGCTCTTCATGCTCTAGGTAGCCTGTCAATATTACTTTGCCGTGCAACCCGGCTGCATTGATTTTTTCGGTTGTTACCTCTTGCTCATACGGCATCAGGTATCCGGTAACAACCAGTTGGTAACGGTTTTTGATATGGTCGGGCAGCAGGCCGAACGCTTCTATTGTCGCATTCGTATTTTTCCTGAAATCACCCGCCGAAGGAAAGATCAGGAATTTTTTATTGATTCCGATCCGGTTATATAGCTTTCTTTGTTCTTCTTTCGTAAATTCCGCTTGCGCATGCCTGGTGTCTACCCCGGAATAAATAACGTCAATTTTGCTTTCGTCGATGCCAATGTATTCTGTAAGGTCGCTTTTTACACTACCGGATATTGCCAGCAGTTTATCTGCATGCTTCCATAGATCCACCGCATTCTCGCAGTAGGCGACCCCCGAAATATCCTTCTGATATTCCTTTGCAAATAAAATGGGTATGATATCGTAGACGATCATGGCAAGGTTGGTGTCCCGAAACCATTCCTTTTTATACATACACCAGGTATCCAGCGTTGTTGTAAGCAAGAACGTATCGATCTTGTTTTCTTTGATAAACCGCCTGTACAGCGCCCCGATCATGTCTTCATGCCGGTTTTTTGTATTCTTTTCATTCAGCCGAACATACTCGATCAGGCAGGTGTTCCGGCCCATATGAAAGTAATTGTAGTGCACATTCTTTCCATGCGTAAGTTCGATGGAAACCCCGTCGCGGGTGTACATATTAAAAAGAAAATACTGGTTTTCCGTATCCTGCCGGAACATCTCCTCTAAGAGCCCCAGCGTATACATTCCGATTCCGCGATATTTCGAATAGGAAACAAGCGGCTGTACATCAATCCCTATGTTCATCCGCAATGCCTCCCCCAGCCGGCTCCTTTAGTGCACGCTCCTGCTCTATCGTGTGCTCCAACCGGTCGATTTTATTCCTAAGCTCTTCGTTCATTTCATTGCTGTTTTCCCGAAGCATTTTGACCGCTTCTGCCATTTCCTCCATCAACAACGAAAATCGTTTGTTTTTTAGAGTTTGCTCCTCCAGCATAGGAACAATCATCGAAGCAATGCTTTTGCGGATAAATTTTTTATACGATGTAATTGCGCGGCCAACGACCCTGCGCTCGGACGCAATGGGCTTATAAAAGTCAAAACCAACATTATCCTGCGTTTCACCAACCAGCCGGTCTACCTCGTCCAACTTGTCCAGCAGGGCCTCATCCTTCCCGTTTTCGCGGGCTTCCAGGTTTTTCAGTTTTTCATAAACGATCTTTTGTTCAGTCGTCATTCGAAACACCCCGTCTCTTACGAATCTCCTCAAGTATTTTCTCAGTAAACCATTTTTTCTTCAAATCAATCACACCTCTTGCATCTCCTGCATCCCTTGTATCTTCGTCGGATTTGACGAAAAAGGTGCCATAGTTTTCAATATAATCCATTGGAATATTGTTTTCGTCCATCACATATACATTGAACTTATATTCGCCTGGAGCTAGGTTCATATTTTCAAGCAGGCAGCGGACGTGCCGCTCGCGCTTGGGCTGCCCCTGTTCTTCGGTCTCGGTATACTGAAAACCATCCAGCATCATATCTGTGCCAAAGCACTGTACATCGTCCATCGTATAGATATCGAACCCAAAATTATACTGCTTGGCAAGCTCGTTGATTTCAAAGCTTATCAAAAGCACAGCATCTATTCCGGACGTCAAATAACCGATCTTCTTATTGAGGTCATTTGAAAAACATGCGCCCGTTATGGTTGTCCTTTCGTCTCCAAACCGTATGGTTTTGTTTGCTTTTGCGTCTTTGTCATCTAACAGTGCACTGTCAACATTCCGCTGTAGCACGTCACCCTCTTCAAAGCGTTTGGTATAGCGGTACGATTCAAACGCGCGGTAGATTTGGTCGTCGTCCTTTCCGTCAAATTCCTGGCTGTTACGCTTGCCTGCAAACTCGTCGGAAAGAAGAACCTGCCGCACCATTTCCTCCCTGTTCAGGTAGCCGTTTAGCGCATGGTTCAGCGTTTTTTCGTCTTCCGGTCTTCGCCCAAGCAAATAATAGTAGACGAGATACACATCTGTTTTGTCAAAATCCTTACCGTTGTCGAACAGGCTCGCCTGCTTATCGCTCATGTATTTTTTGTAAGCTTCCGTTACACTGATCCGGTTTCCCTGTTTGGCAATGCGTCCGTCGCTGATCCATACTGCGCGCGTACAAAATTCCTCCACCATTTCCACGTCATGGGTTACAATGACGATCGTTGTGCCGGACTCTTTTAGTTTATCCAACTTCGCAAAGCACTTTGCTTGGAAGTTACGGTCGCCTACGGCAAGGATCTCATCGATAAGCAGGATATCTGCATCCACATTGATTGCCACCGAAAACGCCAATCGCATATACATACCGGATGAATAGGTCCTGACGGGGCTGTCGATATATTCATGCAATTCGGAAAAATCCAATATATCCTGAAAGCGTTCGTCTGTTTCCTTTTTGGATAGTCCGTAAATAGCCGCGTTTGTATATACGTTTTCCCTTCCGGACATATCCGGGTGGAACCCTGCCCCCAACTCGATCATGCTGGACACCCTTCCGCTTACCGTGACCGTACCTTCATCCGGGTACATGATTTTTGTCATCAGCTTCAAAAGAGTGCTTTTTCCACAACCGTTCTCGCCAATGAGGCCAACGACCTCTCCTCGCCGAATGGTCAGCGAAATCCCTTTTAAAACCTCACGTTCCTTAAACTTTCTTCGTTTTCGGAACAGCGCCTTCTCTTTGAGCGTATACGCCTTATCGGCATAGGCCCTAAAGCGTTTTACAACATTTTTTATTTCAATTACATTCATCGATCAATATTCTCCATCCTGTATACCGGGCAAAAATCAAAGTTCTTCCGCGAATTTTCTTTGCAGCTTCTGAAATACCAGCATACCAATCACCATCAGGACAGCTGCCGCTACGATGGCTACGATCATCAGGCTGAAATCCGGTACCTTTTGGTAGTACAAGATATCCCTGAAGCCCAGTATAATCCCCGTCATCGGGTTAAAGTGCATTGCTCCCTGAATTGCCTCCGGAACCAGGTCGAGAGAGTAAAGCACTGGCGTAAGGTACATCCATGCCATTGTAACGATTCCCAGAATATGCTCGAGGTCCCGGAAATATACGGATGCCGCAGAAACAATGAGCACCATCCCCAGTACAAAAAAGAACTCTATGACCATTACAACGGGCAACGCCCATACGACCGGCGTAATGCCTACTCCGGTAACAAGCAGCGCGACAAACACCACAATAAAGGACAGTAGCATATTGACAAAATTGCTGCACACCGTTACGATGGGCAAAACCATTCGTGGGAAATAGATTTTTTGCACAAGCCCTGCCTGTTGAATCACGCAGGTAGAGCCCCCTGTAAGCGACGCAGAGCAAAAGAGCCACGGCACCAGCGCTACAAACAAAAACATGGCGTAATTATCAATGTTCTGCCGCATTACAACGGAAAATAAGAACGTATAGACCAAAAGCTGGAACAACGGATTCAAAAACGACCACAAAAAACCCAGTACAGACCCTCTGTACCGCACACGCAACTCTTTCTTTACAAGGTTTCCGATCATCATTCGGTAATCCCAGACTTCTTTTATCTGTTTTATCATGTATTCATATCTCCTGGTATATCAAACATTGCTTTCACTTCCTCCGCTACATGCCCTACCATCTTCAGTGCTGGGTCACCCACAGCCGTATCCAACCCAAGATAGGCAAGCTCTCTTTCAATTTTTTTTGTTACCTGGTACAATGGCATCAAAAATCTGTTTTTCTTGTTGAAGGGCTGTTCAAGAAATTCGTGCAGCAAATTTGCATATTTTTCCCTGGAAAACTCTTCTTTTGCAAATGCTGCCGCATTCCGGCCAATTTGTTCACGATACGCATTGTCTCGTGCCAGCCGCTCCAGCTTTTGAGGCAATTCCTGTTTTAAATTGCGGACATCTATCTTCACAACGCAGTCGTCCGGCATTTCGCTATAGACGCCTGTATCCATCACAATCACAGGCTTTCCCTGTACAAGTTGCTCTTCCAGGCTTCCCGACCCCCCCTCAAGCGCAGGGTACCGCAGGTTGCATATTACATCCGCATGATCGTAATATCGATCCAGCGTTTCATAATCCACGCGACCCATTATTTTTACGCAGTCATCCAGGTTATCTTCCCTTAGCTTTTGTAGCAGCCTGCTAAGATACGCCTGGTTGTCTGTTGCACCTACCAAGGTATACCGGACATTTTCACGCAAATAAGGGCTCCCCGCAATTGCGTCCATCACCTTGTCAGCCTGCTTGTTCCAATTCACCAGCCCAACACTCAGTATATTCAGCTTCCCCGGCGCATAGCCCGCAAACCCTGCATCTTTATGCGGCTCTCTGTATTCAGTAGTAGCAATATGCGGGATTACGGTAATTGGCCCGTCATATTGTTCTTCCAATATTTTTTTGTGATACTCTGAATGCACCACAACCCCCGCTGCATTTTGCACGATTGGCTTTTGCATGTTATATTTCAGAAAATTGACCCGCGTATAGGTTATTGGATTGTTCAGGTCTTCTTCAAGTGTGCGCCCGGTTCCCTCGCCAAACAATACGTCCACCAGCGTACGGAATTTTTCTGCCCCCCCGGTTGCAATACAATACCCCTTGATAAAATTCAACATACATGCATCGTGGTCGATTACAACACCCGGCCACTGCTGCGCTATTTCATAAATATCGGCATGAAACTCCAGATTATCGCCCATATTATATACAACAGCGTCGTATTGCGAAAGCAAATGGATTGGCGGGTGCCCCTTCCTGTACTCCACTACATTCACGCTTGTTTGGCGCAACTGGCTATCTGTGTCCCTCAACGCAAAAACGTCTACCTTGGCATCTGTGTACCTTTCAAGCGCTTCCACCGCATTTTTGCTATAATTTCCTATCGCACTTTTGACTACAAAAGGCGTAAACCATGCTATCTTCATTTCAAAAGACTCCCAATCACATTCTCCCAATTGATCCCAAGCGTATCAATCAATCGGTAACCGGCTTCTCCCATTTCCTTTGCCTTACTTTTTTTCGCATATAGTGCATCCATTTTTTCGGCAAGCGCTTGCGGCTCGGGAGCGGTAACGTAGCCCGCCTCACTTCTTTCTACAAAATAAACCGGTCCGCCGGAATCATGGCAGGTAATCATCGGCTTATGCGAATGAAACGCCTCCAGCGTTATATAGCCAAATTCTTCGTTGTACGGGATAAACAATATCCCCAGCGCATCTGCATATAAGTCGATTTTTTCCTGCTCCGAAATAAACCTGTTGTAATACTTCACCTTATCCGACAGCGCATATTTTTCAATCAATGCTAAAACCTGCTCTTCGTCCTCTTTTGTATCCCCTTTTCCTGCAAGAATAAGCTTGACGCTGCTTTTCACATAACGCATTGCCTCCACGGCAAGCTGTTGCCGCTTAGAGTTGTTGACCCTGCTGGGATAGAAAAAATAATCTCCATATTCACCGCAATAAAAATCCTCTGCATTGTCGAGCGGCGGATAAAGAACACTGGAATCTATTCCATTAAAATGCCGCAATCTTTCAGTTGTAATGTGGGAATTCGTATATATCCTTCCCGGCATACTGCCGAAAAACCGGTTGTCCGCCTGGATGATGGCCCGTTTTACCTTTTGGTGTTCGAAGCTATCCGTAAAAAAATCGTATTCCGTTCCCGCCAGGTCATAAGCCTGCCTAAATTGATGAATCAGCCATACCGTTTTATCGGGATGCTCGATATAGTAGGCTGGAAACTTCATCGCAATCACCTTATCCGTATTGACTAAGTTTGCCAGCCGCACTGCAAGCATGCTTTCTGCAATCTTTGAAGGTGTATCCCACGCAAACGGAAGCCGTATCAATTCCGGCTGGTGGCCGTATTCCTCCAGCTTTCTGACAAGGCTGTTAACATGAATCTCTCCGCCACCGTATACAAATGGCACCATATTGGTTACAATTGATACCTTCAATTCGTTAACCTCCCGATTATATGGTCCCAGGTAATTCCCAGTTCTTCGATGCGCTTTTTGCCTTCCTGCCCCATTTTCTCGGCCATTTGCTTGTCCAGGTACAAGCGATCGAACGCTTTTGCCAGCTCCCGCGGGTCGCTTTCCACCATATATCCGTTCCTTCCGTCCTCAATCAACTCCCTTGTTCCGCCGGAATCCGTGCAGGATATGACCGCCTTGCATGAATGATGTGCCTCCAGGGAAGGATACCCATACGAATCTTCATCCAGCGGCAGATAGGCCGCCGCCAGGCAGCCGGCAAAGTACTTTCGCTTTTCTTCTTCGCTAATCCACTCGTTCCGTATCGTTATCTTACTATGAAGGTTTCCTTCGTTTATAAGCCCGCTGATTTCTTCTTTCAGCCCCGGCGATTCAATTACCCCGGTAACAAGAAGCTTTACATCCGTTTCAACATATTGCATAGCCTCCATTGCCAGCAGCTGGCGCTTATGCGAACATACGCGGCTGGGGTAGTAAATGTAGTCTCCGTAGGTATCACAGTAAAACTTTTCCGGCTCCAAAACAGGCGGGTACAGCACTTCGGATGCAACATTGCTGTAATCGGCCAGCCGCTTAGAAATCACTTCGGAATTTGTAAATATTTTCTTTGCTTCTTTAAACGCCATATCGTCCGAACGCATAATAAATTCGCGAATGGCTTTCCCCTCTTCGGTATGCGGAACGGAATACTTCGTATCCCACAAATCGTATACTTCCCGGTAATGGTGAATGAACCAAAGATATTTCTGCGGATGCCTCAGCAGGTAAGACGGCATACGGATACAAATCAGACGCTCGGCGTAGTCTTCTATATGGTAAAGGCGCATAGCAAGCGCCTGCTCCATATAAAAATGATAGTCTGAACTAAACGGGATTCTTACGCTATCCACATCATGCCCGTATTCCCTCAATTTTTGTTCCAGCCAGTCAACAATCTGCACTCCACCGCCATTGATATGCGGGACAATGGTAGTGCCTAGCATAACCTTCATTCGCCTCTCCTTTATTTACCGGTCGTAAATGTGGCTTTTTATTTTGTCGCAGATAAATACCACATCTTCATGCGTGAGCAGCGCATGCGTGGGTAAATTCAGCCCATTTAACGCAACTGCCTCTGCTACCGGACAGTCCGCGTTCTCATCGTAATAGGCCGGCATCGTGTGCATGGGATAGAATAGCGGGCGCGTTTCGATGCCGTCGTCCGCAAGCTTTTTCATTAAAACATCTCGCTCTATTATACACCCGTCCGGCAACAGTATCGAAAACATCCAGCAAACCGATTTCGCGCCGTCTGTGGTCTTCTGGCTAAGGAGTAATCCCATTGCAAGCTCCTCTTCAAGCTCTTCCATGTACCAATTTTTGACCTGCTCCCTGGCGGCAATCAGTTTATCAATGTTTTCCAACTGCGCCAGCCCGATAGCAGCCTCTATATTGGTCATCCGGTAATTGTATCCAATAATTTCAAACCAGTACCGGCGAGCAGGGTCCATTCCCTGACCGCGAAGCAAGCGCATCTTTTCGGCCAATGCGGCATCTTCGGTTACGATCATTCCGCCCTCACCCGTTGTGATGATTTTATTCCCAAAAAAACTGAATGTGCCAACGTCTCCAATAGAACCAGCTTTTTGTCCGTCATATTCCGCGCCATGGCACTCCGCTGCGTCCTCGACTACAAACAATCCGTGCTCCTTTGCAATTTCCATAATGGACCCCATATCGCATGGGTTTCCATACAGGTGCACCGGAATAATTCCCTTTGTTTTAGGCGTAATCTTTTTTCGGATATCTTCCGGGTCAATATTCCAGGTGTCCGCCAGCGAATCAGCAAATACGGGTGTCGCGCCGCAGTACCGCACCGCATTTGCCGTTGCAATATAAGTGAAGGACGGAATGATTACTTCGTCGCCCGGCATAAGCCCCAACGCCAACAGCGGGAGATGCAGCGCCACCGTTCCATTACAGCAGGCAACCGCGCATTTGCTTCTGGTATAGGAAGAAAATGCTTTTTCAAACTCCCCAATATATTTTCCGTTCGACGAGATCCATGTCGTATCCAGGCAGTCATTCACATATTTTTTTTCATTGCCCATAAAACATGGAACTGCGACAGGTATAAATTTTCCCATTTACAAGCGTTCCCCCTTAATGGTTCTTACCATCTTTGCCGGTACTCCATAGGCCATTACATAATCTGGTATATCTTTCACCACAGCGGCCCCGGCGCCAATATAGCTCCACTTCCCTATGGATACTCCGTCGATCACCGCCGCCCCCGTTCCGATGTGCGTTCCATCTCCGACGCGGACTGTTCCTGACATCGAAACCCCTGGGGCAATGTGGCAACTCTCTCCTATTTTACAATCATGGTCTATACAACAATTTGTATTGATAATGCAATTGTCCCCTATTACCGTATTTACATTTATGACCGCGCCCGGCATCACACATATTCCCTCTCCAAGCTGCGCACGCCCGGAAATGCAGGCATATTCACTGATAATATTGACTAGCTCATATCCGATTGTTTTTAGTTTGCCGTACAGTTGGTGCCGCATGCTGTTATTACCCAGCGCCACAAATGCATGCCGGATACCGGAATCAAAGATAGCAGCCAGGTCTTCATCCGTGCCAATTACGGAAATACCCAGAACTTCTGCTTTATTTGTATCGATAATTCCGCAAATTTCAAACTCGCTCAACCCAAGCGCAATATCCATTACAGACCTTGCGTGGCCGCCGCCCCCAATCAGCACAGTTTTCTTCACCATATCTACATTCTCTCATTTTCCGGTCTGTCAGCCACTTGCCATCAAGTGTTTTCTGACCGTTTCCTTAAATATAAATTGGAAGAGATTGTATTCTCCAGTTCGGAAAAAAATACTTCTTCCACTTCTCCGTTAAGGAGGTCTACTCGTTTTAT
>JBMNTU010000033.1:0-20015 GCA_050945895.1 Christensenellaceae bacterium
TGCGCCTCACGCATGTGGTTTTTGGCGTTTAATACCTCGTGCTTGATTCCTTTTGGTACAAGGAGGGAGGACAGGTATTCGCTGTCCGAAACAGAAACCGTACCCACCAGAACGGGCTGTCCCGTTTTGTGTATTTCTACAATATCTTCCACCACTGCACGAAATTTCCCCGCTTTTGTCGCATAGATCGTATCGTGCAAGTCCTGCCGTACCATTGGCATATGCGTCGGAATCTCCACCACCTGCAGGTTATAGATCCCATCAAATTCCTCTTCTTCCGTTTTGGCCGTACCCGTCATACCCGAAAGCTTTTTGTACATCCTGAAAAAGTTCTGGAACGTAACCGTAGCAAGCGTTTTAGACTCGCGCTCTACCTTTACGCCTTCTTTGGATTCAATCGCCTGGTGCAGGCCGTCCGAATACCGCCGCCCCACCATCAGCCGGCCGGTGAATTCGTCCACAATCACCACTTCTCCGTCGTTTACCACATACTCCCGGTCGCGGAGCATCATATGGTGCGCTTTTAGCGCCTGGTTGATATGGTGCACGATTTCTGTATTCTCAATATCCGTCAGGTTTTCTACAGAAAAATACTGCTCTGCCTTACCAACGCCTTCTTCCGTCAGGTTGATGGCCTTCATTTTTTCGTCAAAATCGAAATCCTGCTCCGCTTTCAGCCTGCGCACAAATTTATCTGCTTTGCCGTAAAGGTCTGTGCCTTTATCTCCCGGGCCCGAAATGATGAGCGGGGTCCGCGCTTCATCGACGAGTATACTGTCCACCTCGTCCACAATCGCGTAATTGAGCTCGCGCTGCACAAGGTCTTCCTTGCGGACGACCATGTTGTCCCTAAGGTAGTCAAACCCAAGCTCGTTATTGGTCGCATAAATGATATCGCAGGCATACGCCTGCTGCTTTTGCTTTTTGTCCATCTCCCGCGCAATCAGCCCAACAGAATAGCCAAGAAATTTGAACACCTTTCCCATCCACTCGCTGTCACGCTTTGCCAAATATTCGTTTACCGTTACAATATGCACGCCTTTGCCGGAAATGGCGTTTAAAACAGCAGGAAGCGTCGCAACCAGCGTTTTTCCTTCACCGGTTTTCATCTCGGAGATGTTTCCCTGATGCAGCACAATGCCGCCCAAAATCTGCTCATAAAAATGCCGAAGACCCAGCACGCGCGCGCTTGCCTCCCGCACCTGCGCAAACACCTCGGGCAAAAGGTCGTCCAGCGTTTCTCCGTTCTCGTATCTTTTTTTGTATTCCTCTGTTTTAGCAACCAACTCCTGGTCGCTGAGCTTTTCAAACGCGGGCGCAGCCGCCTCCACCCTGTCCGCAATTTTCTTTACCGGCTTCAGCGCCGCTCTTGCAAAAAAACCCGCCATATATGTTTATCCTTCTTTGCCATTATTTTCTGTCCAAACCAAAGCACGCCTTTTACGGCTGTACCCCATTTATTCTATCAAACACGCATTATTTAGTAAAGGGAGCGTTTCCCAAAATAACACAATGTTCATAACTTTTTGAATTGCGTTTTGTATGCTTTCAGGCTATAATATTTAAAAGTTGCCATGATGCTGTTCATGCTTCAAAGTTTTGTTTATCAATACTATATAAGCACTTCAAAATTCAAATGTTTTATATGGAAACCCCATATAATCAAGATACACCGGAAGGAGTTGAACTGAATGAAAGTATTAATTTCTGGGAAAAACATCCATGTGTCAGACTACCTGCGTAATGTGGTCGACAAAAAGGCAAGCAAGCTCGACCGCTATTTCCGTCCGGACACCGAAATGCATGTGACGCTGTCCATCGAAAAACAGCGCCATATCGCAGAGGTCACCGTTTTATACGACGGCCTTGTGCTGCGCGCAGAGGAAGCCACCGGGGATATGTATTCCTCCATCGACGCGTCCCTCAAAAAGCTGGAACGCCAAATGCGCAAGCACCGCACCAAGCTGGAGCGGCATCTTCGGGAAGAAGGCGGTTTCCCCGAAGAAACAGTCTACGATTACTACGACGAATTCGAAGACGACGAGCCGCAAATTGTCCGCAATAAAAAGTTTGTTGCGCGCCCAATGGATATCGAAGATGCTGTTATGCAGATGGAGCTTTTGGGCCATAGCTTTTTCGTGTACCGCAACGCGCACACCAACGAGGTAAATGTGTTGTATAAGCGTTCGGACGGCAACTACGGACTAATCGAGCCGCAGTAACTGCGCTGCCGAAAGGTTTCCGTTCCGCTAAAATAGACAGATAATAAAAAGCACCGCAGGAGGTTATCTCCCGCGGTGCTTTTAATCGTTTTTTTATCCGGCACTTACAGCTGTGGCCCTGCGGAAACCAATGCCTTTCCGGCTGCATTTCCTTCGTATTTAGTAAAGTTCTTTATAAACCGCTGTGCCAGATCCTTAGCTTTTGTCTCCCACTCAGAAGCGTCCGCATAGGTGTCGCGCGGATCAAGAATCTTCGTATCCACGCCCGGCAGCTCTGTGGGAATGGCAACGTTGAAGTACGGCAGCATCTTCGTCGACGCCTTTGTGGTGGAACCATCAAGGATCGCATCGATGATGCCGCGGGTGTCTTTGATCGAGATACGCTTACCCGAACCATTCCAGCCTGTGTTCACAAGGTATGCTTTTGCGTTGTTTTTCACCATTCTCTTCACAAGCTCCTCCGCATACTTTGTCGGATGCAGTTCCAGGAACGCCTTGCCAAAACAAGCGGAAAACGTCGGCGTAGGCTCTGTGATGCCGCGCTCCGTGCCTGCCAGCTTGGCCGTGAAGCCAGACAGGAAATAGTATTCCATCTGCTCGGGCGTCAAAATCGATACAGGGGGCAGAACGCCAAACGCGTCCGCCGACAGGAAGATAACGTCCTTTGCTGCCGGTGCTGCCGAAATCGGTTTTACAATCTTTTCAATGTGGTCGATGGGGTACGATACACGGGTGTTCTCCGTTACGCTCTTATCGTGGAAATCGATCTTGCCGTTGGCGTCAAGCGTAACGTTTTCCAGCAGCGCATCCCGCTTAATTGCGTTGTAAATGTCCGGCTCCGATTCTTTATCCAGGTCAATGACCTTTGCATAGCATCCACCTTCAAAGTTGAATATGCCCTTGTCATCCCAGCCATGCTCGTCGTCTCCAATAAGCAGGCGCTTGGGGTCTGTAGACAGGGTCGTTTTACCTGTTCCGGAAAGACCGAAGAAAATGGCCGTGTTCTCGCCGTTCATATCAGTGTTTGCCGAGCAATGCATCGATGCAATGCCCTTAAGCGGCAGATAGTAGTTCATCATGGAGAACATGCCTTTTTTCATCTCGCCGCCATACCAGGTGTTCAGTATAACCTGCTCACGGCTTGTAAGGTTGAATACGGTAGCCGTCTCGGAATTAAGGCCCAGTTCCTTGTAGTTTTCCGCTTTTGCCTTAGAGGCGTTGTATACGGTAAAGTCCGGTTTAAAGTTTTCCAGCTCCTCGGCCGTCGGGCGAATGAACATATTTTTAACAAAATGCGCCTGCCAGGCAACCTCCATAATGAAACGGATGGCCATACGGGTATCTGCATTGGTGCCGCAAAAGGCATCCACAACAAAAAGACGTTTATTCGAAAGCTGCTTAACTGCAATTTTCTTTAATTCGTGCCACGAGTCCTCGCGCAGCGGGCGGTTGTCGTTCGGATCCGCATCCGAAGTCCACCAAACCGTGTCCTTCGAAACATCGTCCATAACGATGAACTTGTCTTTGGGCGACCGTCCTGTATAGATGCCGGTCATAACGTTTACAGCGCCAAGCTCGCTTACCTGGCCCTTTTCAAAGCCCTCCAGGCCAGGCTTCATCTCTTCCTCAAACAACAGCTCGAAAGATGGATTGCGGACAATTTCTTTCACTCCCGTAATTCCATATTGGCTCAAATCAATATTTGCCATTTTTAAAACCTCTCTTTTCTTTGTTTTGTCAAATTCGATATAAATAATGCACCCACTTACCTGTGCAAATACCGTCATTCATTTTTCTAAATTGATTGAAACAGGGCTTTTTCAAAAATTTCAGCCAAATCCCCTGTTTCTAATATTCTACACGTTATTCTTTTTTCCTGCAATGGCTATATTCTTTTTCACAAATCATACAAATTTTTTGTCAAGGTGCAAAATTCTTCAGGCGATATTTCTTGTGCCCGCGCGCGCTCAGGAATACGGCTTTTTTCCAGCGCACCAGAAACCGCCTTTGCATCCTTCAGTTGCTTCAGGTTGTTAAAAATTGTTTTTCTCCGCATTGCAAAAGCAGCCCGAACAACCGTTTCATATTTTTTACGCGGTACATAAAAAGGCTCTTTCATATTAAGCCTAAGCACGGCCGAGTCCACATCGGGCACCGGATAAAAGCAGTTTTTGGATACCGTAAACAGGTACTCCGGCTGCGCAAAATAGTTGCACGACGCCGTAATTGCCCCATAGTTCGGGTCATCCTTTTGTGCCGTCAGGCGCATAGCGACTTCCTTTTGAACCATAACGGTTATGCCAAGAATAGGTGCCTGCGACTCTAACAGCTTCATCAAAATTTTGCTGGTAATGTAGTAGGGCAGATTGCCGCACACAAAAAAAGGACGATGTTGGAAAAACTTTCCTGCCTCGTCCCGAATATCCGTTTTTAAAATATCCTGATGCAACACCAAAAGATTGTCCGGCCGGCCCAAAGACGTCTGCACCAACGAAAAAAGCCCATCATCTATTTCTACCGAGAGCACCTTTTCCGCACGCGTCAAAAGCTCCTTTGTAAGCGCACCCAGCCCCGTTCCAATTTCAAACACACAATCCCCGCTTCCCGCACCTGTGCTTTCCGCAATTTTTCTGGTAATATTTCCGTCAACCAAAAAATTCTGGCCAAATCTCTTCAGGGGAGAAAGCCCGTTTTCATTCAATATGCGGGTAATATCACTACGCGAAGTAACGTTCATTTTCAAAATTCCATTTTGGGGAAGCAGCACCGCGCCAGCATCCATATTTACCAGCTATCACGGTGCAGCTATGCTCTGCTGTGGCAGCATGCGCTTTCCGCAAATAAAGTTGCTCGTCCAATAGCCGCTCTGGCTGATATTATACGCAGTCCGTACCTGCCCCTGGCTAGACGACGCATCGATCATTGTATCGTCACCGATATAGATTCCAACGTGCCCCGCAAAGCAGACAATATCGCCGCGCTGCAATTCGCTCATACTGCCAATTGTCGTGTATCCCGAAACCGCCCACTGGCCGGACGTCATATAGCCGATTTTATAACCGCTTTGGTTGAGGCAATAATACACAAGCCCCGAGCAATCAAACACATCCGGGCCTTTGCCTCCCAAAACGTACGTTTTTCCCATCTGTAGCTGCGCGGCAGAAATCAACGCCTCCACCGCAGGCGTATCCCATGCGGTCATCGCAGAAACCTTATAACCGTTTATGTTTTTTGCTTCTGTGGAATACATGTAATCCAAAAAATCGCGGGCAATAAGGTCACTGCTTTCCAGTTCGTTGACATCGCGGAATTTTTCCACCGCGTTCATGGTTCGCGTATCAAAAACACCGGTCGCCTCAGAATCGTAGCCCATCTCGTACAGCCGGGTCTGAAGCTGCTCCACGTCCGTTCCCTCTACGCCAAGCGTAATATTGTAAGGCTCCGCTTCACTGTCCAACAGCGCCGCCAGCGTTTCTTTGTCTACAACACCGGTAACGTCGAGGCTGTTTTGCCGCTGAAAATACCCCACACTTTCCTCAATTGCCTCATCGTAAAAAATAGAATAGAGGTTTTGGGGCAGGTAATTGTATTCTGCAAGCTTTTCCTGCACAACGGATACAAACTCCCCTTCCGCGCCCAGCGTAAGTTCCCCCTGCTGGCCAAAAAGCAGCAATGCCGCTTCAATCTGCTGCGGCGTAGAATCCTTTGCCGCACCCAAGTTCTGCAGCGTATCCCGTGCAATAAAGCGTTTTTCGGAAACCGAGCCATCCGGATTTATTTCTGGCTCTATTTCAATATAATACGGCTCGTCCACACGTTCCACACGCGTCTCCAATTCCTCTGCGTGTTCCTCGTCGATTGGGTCGTCCACCTCAATCACTTTTACAAATGAAGAATGATTGGCCCCATCCACGTTTGTGATTGGCGTAAGTGGTTCTGTTTCAGCAGCCACTTCCGATGCTGGCGCACCGCCTTCTCCGGCATATGCAGATGCCTGCTGTATTCCGCCGGTGCTGTCCGGGGCAAACGCCACTCCCGCCAATACGCACACCAATACAACGCAAGCCGCCGCACCCAAAACAATCCTGGCGTTCCTTTTGTTCGAAAAAAACGCACGTATCCGGTTTTTGCTTTCCGGTTCGCTTACCGCACTCTCATTATTTTTTTTATTGATTTGGTTCATTGATCCACCCTTATAAAATATCCGCAGAAACATCCTGCCGGAATATGTGTGTACATTATAATATATTTTTTTATGGAAGTATAGGAAATTTGCCTTTTTGCGGAATATATTTAACACTTTTTTCATATATTATAATTAGACGAACGAGTGATCGCATGTTTTTTTGAAAAACATGTTTTAGTATCATCAAGAAGGTTATAAATATAATGAACCCGAAAGGGACTTATAAAATTGAGTGCGACGACTGACAATACATACCCCCAATCGCAAAAAACCGATTTATTTAATCGGTTTTTTGTTTTCCTTGCAATATCTGGCAAAATCCCCTTAACAACTACTGTTGATTATTGTATAATTGTATATAATATCAATTTCTGTTATTCAAGCCTAAAAATGCACCTTACACAAATTCTAGGTGCAAATTATTCATAGTAAGGAGCAAGAGAAATGAAAGGATACCTGGTGGAGGCGGATTTTGCGCCCAAGAAGGAGTACGAACTGTCGGAGCGGGAGAAAAACACCAAGCGGGCACAAAAGGGCAATATGGTGTGGAAAAACGTGCGCGGAACGTACAGGGAAGATTTGGAAATGCCGGTACTGAAGGATGACGAGGTGCTGGTGCGCGTGGGCGTTTGCGGCGTATGCGGCAGCGATGTACACATCATGCAAACGGACGACGAAGGCTATACGCACTTTGGCGGGCACAGCCGGTTCCCGGCGGTAATCGGCCATGAGTTTTCCGGAGAGATCGTTGAAGCGGGCAAGAACACTCGGAAATTTAAGGTGGGAGACCTGGTGTCGTGCGAATCGATGCAGGCGTGCGGGCTATGCGACGCGTGCCTGATGGACAAGCCCAACCAGTGCAACAACCTGGAAGAGGGTGGAATTACGGTAAACGGCGGTTTTGGCGAATATGTGGCAATCAAAGAGCGCTATTGCTGGAGCCTCAACGATATATTGAAACAGACGGGCGATAAAACCAAAACATTGGAGCTGGGTGCATTGGTGGAGCCGATGGGCATTGCGTACCACGGCATCTGCGTGGAAGCAAAGGGCATCCATGCGGGCGGCGATGTGGCTGTGTTTGGCGCAGGCCCGATCGGGCTGTCGTCCATCGCAATTGCAAAAGCGACAGGCGCAGGCAAGATCTTCGCGGTAGAAGGGCTTGCCAAACGCAAAGAGATCGCCAAAGAAATGGGCGCAGACTATGTGCTGGATTTCAACGAGCTGAAAAAAGAAGGCAAAACAATCGGCCAAAAAATTATGGAATTGACGGACGGCAAGGGCGTTTCGACAGTGATTGAAGCAGTTGGACTGCAATCGGTAACATACCCGGATATCGAGCGGATTATTCGCCCGGGCGCCAAGGTTGTGCAGCTTGGGCTGGGCTCTTCGCGGGCATCGGTGGATCTTTCGGTGTTCCAGTTTAAGGGCGCGCAGATTTATGGCTCTATCGGCCATGGCGGTCACGGTATATTCTATTCGGTCATCAGCCTGATTGCCAATGGACGGGTAGACCCAATGAAGATGGTAACGGCGCGTATGCCGCTCGAGAAGACGCACGACGCCATCACAAAACTGGGCTCCAGCCCCGAGCATGGCAAGGTTTTGGTGAGTACGCTGTATAAATAAAAAGCAACAAAAAACGCCCCGGAATTCCCGGGGCGTTTTTGATTTGCCTTTGTTTTTAAATTAACACTTGCCTGCTTCTTCCACCGCAGCAGCCATCGCCACGAATGCGCCCTCCATTGAACGGTTGCTTCGGTTTTTCGCAACATCTTAATACTTTTCGTTTTTGATTGCTTCCCTCACGACGATGCGACCAATAAAAAACTTAGACACATCACCTGCATTTTTGCACAATGATGTGTCTAAGTGAAATCGTAAATGAAAAATCTTTTTTACCACAGAGAACTGGCTTTACAGTGCCATTATTTCTGAGCTTCCTCTACCGCAACAGCAACAGCCACAGACGCGCCCACCATCGGGTTGTTGCCCATGCCGATGAGGCCCATCATCTCAACATGCGCCGGAACGGATGACGAACCGGCAAACTGCGCATCGCCATGCATACGGCCCATTGTATCTGTCATACCGTAAGACGCCGGGCCGGCCGCCATGTTGTCCGGGTGCAGCGTTCTTCCCGTACCGCCGCCCGACGCAACAGAGAAGTACTTTTTGCCGTTTTCCGTCGCCCATTTTTTATACGTTCCCGCAACCGGGTGCTGGAAACGCGTTGGGTTTGTAGAGTTTCCGGTAATGGATACGTCCACGCCCTCATGCATCATTACTGCTACGCCCTCCGATACATCATCACAGCCATAGCAGCGCACCTTGGCCTTTTCTCCATCCGAATATGCTTTTTTGAAGACGACCTTCAGTTCACCTGTCGCATAGTCGTACTCTGTTTCCACATGTGTAAAACCGTTGATGCGCGAGATGATCTGTGCAGCGTCTTTTCCAAGCCCGTTCAAAATGACCTGCAGTGGGTCTTTGCGCACCTTGTTTGCCGTGCGCGCAATACCAATTGCGCCTTCTGCCGCAGCAAACGATTCGTGCCCCGCCAAAAAACAAAAGCACTTCGTTTGTTCTTCGAGCAGCATTGCGGCCAGGTTTCCGTGCCCCAGGCCAACCAGCCGCTGTTCGGCCACAGAACCCGGAATGCAAAACGCCTGCAGGCCAATGCCAATTGCCCGCGCCGCGTCAGCCGCTTTTTTGCAGCCTTTTTTAAGCGCGATCGCCGCTCCAAGCGTATATGCCCATACTGCATTTTCAAATGCAATAGGCTGTATGCCACGCACGATCGCATCTACATCCACGCCCTGGTCTACTGTGTATTGCTTTACTTCATCCAGAGAAGAAAAGCCGTATTCTTTCATGCATTTTTCTATCTGCGGGATTCTTCTTTCATAACTTTCAAATGTAACCATCAGCATTCTCCTCCTATTCTTTACGCGGGTCGATATATTTTGCCGCTTCGTCGTACCGGCCGTATGTTCCCACATTTTTCTCGTATGCTTCTTTCGGATCGACGCCCTTGCGGATTGCTTCCATCATTTTGCCTGTATGGACGAATTTATAGCCGATTACTTCGTCGCCGTCGTCCAAACCAAGCTCCAGTATATAGCCTTCTGCAAGGCTCAAATACCGTACGCCCTTTGCATTCGTGGAAAAAATTGTTCCCACCTGCGAGGCAAGGCCCTTGCCAAGGTCTTCCAATCCAGCTCCTACCGGAAGGCCGCCCTCCGAAAACGCCGTTTGCGTGCGCCCATAGGCAATCTGCAAAAACAGCTCGCGCATCGCCGTATTGATTGCGTCACACACCAGATCGGTATTGAGCGCCTCCAGCACCGTTTTGCCAACAAGCAGCTCGCCCGCCATAGCAGCGGAATGCGTCATTCCCGAACAACCGATCGTTTCGATCAACGCTTCCTCAATGATTCCTTCCTTTACATTGAGCGTCAGCTTACAGGCGCCCTGCTGCGGCGCACACCAGCCAACACCGTGCGTCAGGCCGCTGATATCCTTTACCTGCGTAGACTTTACCCATTTCCCTTCTTCGGGAATGGGTGCCGGGCCGTGTTTGGGCCCTTTCTTCACGCATACCATTTCTTCAACTTCTTTTGAGTATTGCATGTACTGATTCCCTCCTTGACAATTTTACATGTACATAACCTCGGACTTGTACTGATCACACAAAACAGTATACCATATATCTTTGCATGCTTTAAGATTTTTTATTGAAATCACTTTTCCGGCCCTGCGCATTATAGTGTGCAATGCGCTACCTCATATCTGTTAGATGCGTCTCCCGGATTGCATTCTATTATTCATTCTATTTTTAGTTTATTCCGTGTTTTGCTGCTGTTTTTTCATGTTTTCAAAACGATTGTTTTCTACTATGAATGCGGGGAGCGCCTGCATCATAAACTGTGTTGTTTTCTGTGTCAAATCATACGCCCCTTTTCGAAGGCACCAATCGTAAATAAGCCCATGCAGCAGCAAAAAAACCTGTTCTGCCAACTCCTTCACGTCTTTGCCGCCCTGCATCCTGTTTTTCTGCCGGGCATATGCAAAAAGCAGCGCGAGCTCGCTCGCAAGCGCCTTACTTCCCTCTTCTTCCAGCCCGGAGCGGTCCAGCAGCTTAAATACGCTTGCCGTAATGTCTACTCCCAGTTTTTCCCATTCCCGGACATACGCTTCACAAAGCTCCAGCGTGCTCCTTTGCGGGCGGAGGGCCTTCACCTCGATCTGCTCGCCAAACACCTGCATATTGTCTATATACGCGCATATTTCCAGCAGTATTTCTTCTTTTCCCTCGTAAAAATGATAGATAGAACCCGTGCTCATACCGGTCGCTTTGCTGATATCCGCCATCGTTGTTTTTTCGTAGCCATAAAGCAGAAAAAGCGCTTTTGCTTTTTCATAAATCAGCATCTTCTTTTGCGCGGACAGCCGGTCTCGCCTGGTTGGTTGCTTTTCCAGCATGGTCGCCCCCTCCTCATTTTCACTGCACAGTATAACATAGTTTTGCCAAAAAGCTCAATCTTCCAACGAAATTCCCAGCATCACCGTTGTACCGTCCGTCCCGTTCCAAACAGAGTGCGGTATGCTTCCCTTCACCAGAACCGAGCTGTTTTGTTCGACAATTTGCAGCTCTTCGCCAAGCATCACCTTTGCCCTTCCGGATACGACAACAAAAAGGTGGTCGTGTTCATGCGTATGCTGCACTACCGGCCCCCGCCATCCGGTTCCATATACGCGACGGAAACATCTTTCAGTTTTCCGCCTTTGCCGAACAATTGTTTTGCATGAAATCCGGTGTGCGCCGGGGGTGTCTTAAAATCATCCATCACGGCTTTTCTTCCTTTTCTTTCCCAATAAACCGCCGGTATTCACGGACTTTATTCTCGTAGCCCTGTGCGGAGGGCTGGTAATATTTTTTTCCCGCCAGCCCATCCGGCAGATACTGCTGCTCTACATAATGCCGCGGGTATTCGTGCACATATTTATAGTCCTTGCCTTTTTGCTCGTGCCGCGCCTTTTCGAAGTTTGTATCCTTCAAATATCCCGGAACATCCTGCCCTTTCAGGTCTTTCGCGTCCCTTGCCGCCGCGTCGATCGCGCATAAAACCGAATTGCTTTTGGGCGATTCGCAAAGATAGATAATGGCCTGCGCGATATTGAGCCGCGCCTCCGGCATGCCGATAAATTCAAGCGCCTGATACGCCGCCACACACTGGTTGAGCACGCTGGGGTTGGCCAGCCCAACGTCCTCGCTTGCATGCACGATCATCCTTCGAACGGGCACGCGCGGGTCTACCCCGCCGTAAATCATACGCGCAAACCAAAAGAGCGCAGCGTCGCTGTCGCTGCCGCGAAGCGATTTGCAAAACGCCGACAGCATATCGTAGTATTCGTTATCGTCCATCCGCAGGGCGCGCTTTTGTATAGACTGCTCCGCCGTGTCCAAATCGATATGGATCACGCCCTTTTTATCGGGCTTTGTCGTAAGCACGGCAAGCTCCAGCGCATTGAGCGCCGTTCGCACATCGCCGTTCGCAAGGCTTGCCCAGTGGGAATAGGCGTCTTCGTCTATGCTAATATCCATGTTGCCAAAACCGTTTTCCGCATCGACCACCGCACGGCGCAGCGCCACAACAATGTCGTCCTCGTCCAGCGCATAAAACTCGAACAGGCGCACGCGCGAAATGATGGCGCTTGTCATAGCGGCCATCGGGTTTTCCGTCGTAGAACCGATTAGCTTGATAACACCGGCCTCCATCGCCGGAAGAATGCTGTCCGATTGCGACTTCGACCAACGGTGGCACTCGTCCAAAAGCAGGAACGACTCCCGACCATACATTTTAAGCGCGCCCTCCGCTTGGTCGATTACCGCGCGAACATCCTTCACGCCGCTTGTCACCGCGTTCAGCTTATAAAAATCGCTGCCCGTCGTTTCTGCAACGATTGCCGCCAGCGTCGTTTTTCCGCAGCCCGGCGGCCCCCAAAAGATGCACGAACCAAGCTTGTCTGCTTCAATCGCGCGGCGCAGCAATGTCCCCTTGCCAACAATATGCGACTGCCCCAAAAAATCATCCAGCGTTTTGGGGCGCATGCGGTCGGCAAGGGGCGCTTTTTTACTCATGTTTTGTGTAAATAAGTCCATCCGATTTTCAATATCTGCAGGCGCGTTGCCTGCCCTCACATTTCTTTTTGATTATGCCGTTATTTTTCCTGCAAAATGTGCTCATCCACATCCGGCGCAAGCAGCCACTGGTGCTCTTTGTCGAAAACAGATTCTTCCCGCAGCCACGGATTGCCCGGCAGGTGCACAATTCCCCACACATAGCAGCAGGCGTACCCCGGCGCAGTCACCTGGGAATGCCCCTCTTCCGTTATAACCATCAGGCTGTTGTGCGTCGTTTTATACGCATTTCCATTGCAAAGCCCCAACCCAAAGCCCTGCGGTTTATCAAACTTGAAAAAGTAAATTTCCGGCTGCACATGGGCATGCGGCGGATAGCTGGACCACCGGCCGGGGTAGCAAAGGATTTCCCCCAATACCATATTGGAATACGGCGCCGTATGGTAGTCAAAAAATGTTTTGATATCCCGCCGCATTGCATCCTGCAAAACATTTTCCCCTGCGCGCACGTTCACAACATCGTCCGGCGCATACATAACCACGTCGAACGCCCGTTCGTTTTTTGCTTTTTGCACAAATATCTCACAATTTGTTTTTGCCTGTATTTCTATCTTTGTTCCCGCAGACGCATGCAGGCAATATGCGTCTTCTTCAAACAGGTTTTTGCGTTTTGCCGGGTAGGCCTTTTCATTGGCAATAAACTCTACCTGCCCTTCGAACAGGATATAGGCCGCTTCTGTTCCATCGAGCACCTCCGAAAGCACGTCTCCCGGCTCGAGCAGCCACACTTCCACACCCAACCCCGCTTTTTTACCGTTCGCATCTTCGAGGTCCACATACACATTCTTTCCACGCAACAGCTTTTCTTTTTCAATAAACATTATACAGGCCCTCCTTATATATTCTCTTTATATTCTACCCCTTTCGCACCCGTCTGTATATCCCCCAAAAAGGTAAAAAACACAAAACATGCATCTCTTTCCTCTTTTTTATCTGCTGCTTGAACGCTTGTTGTTGAAAATGCACACCCGGCGTATTATAATGGTAAAATAGCTTTTACAAAAGCCTTTATGGAAAATAATGCTTTTAGCAGACAGAGAAGAGGTAACCAAATGACGGAGAGAGTGTATAATTTTTCGGCCGGGCCGGCCTGCCTGCCGCTGGAGGTGCTCCAAAAGGCGCAGGCAGAGTTTATTTCCTACGGGGGTTCGGGCATGAGCGTAATGGAGATGAGCCACCGCACAGGCCTGTACCAGGAAATCATCGATTCCGCCGAGGCCGATCTGCGCCGGCTTATGGACATTCCCCAAAATTACAGCGTGCTTTTTATTCAGGGCGGCGCATCCCTCCAGTTTGCCATGATCCCCATCAACCTCATGCAAACGCATAAAAAGGCCCATTTTGTCAAAACAGGGCTGTGGGCCAAAAAAGCGATTTCCGAAGCGCAGAAATTTGGCACGGCAAATGTTGTGGCAAGTTCGGAAGATCAAACCTTTTCCTATATTCCCGAACTCAAAAAGGAAATGTTTACGAAGGATGCGGATTATGTGCATATTACCTCCAACAACACAATTTACGGAACACGGTTTGCCTCCCTTCCGGATGTAAACGGGCTGCCGCTTATATCCGACATGTCTTCTTTCATTCTGTCCGAAGAAATCAACGTTTCGGATTATGCGCTCATCTATGCTGGGGCGCAAAAGAATATTGGACCCGCGGGCGTAACCATTGTTATCGTCCGGAATGACCTAATCGGGCACGCAGACGAAAAAATGCCTACTATGCTGGACTATAAAACCTATGCAGACAACGGCTCTATGTACAACACGCCGCCAACCTATACCATCTATATAGCCGGGCTTGTATTCAAGCACCTGCTCGGGCAGGGCGGCGTTCGCGCGATGGAGCAGGTCAACAAGGAAAAAGCTGCTTTGCTGTATGATTTTATTGACGGCTCCAGCCTGTTTTCCAACCCTGTCCGCAAAAGCGACCGCTCGCTGATGAACGTTACGTTTGTAACCGGCGACGAAGCCAAAGATGCGGCTTTTGTTGCGGGTGCCAAAAAGCGCGGGCTGGTCAACCTGAAGGGCCACCGAAGCGTTGGCGGAATGCGCGCCAGCATCTACAACGCCATGCCCAAAGAAGGTGTGGAAGCGCTGGTTGGCTATATGAAGGAATTCGAAACCCAAAACAAGTGAGGGATCAAGCAATGTATAATATAAAAAAAATGAACAAAATTTCTTCGGTCATTTACGATTATCTGCCAAAGGAGCGCTTCAATGTTTCGTCCCACCACGAAGACTGCGATGCGATGATCGTGCGGAGCGCCAACCTGCACAGTGCAGAATTTCCCCATAATCTGCTGGCTGTTGCCCGGGCAGGCGCAGGAACAAACAACATTCCTGTAGATATGCTGACAGAAAAGGGAATTGTGGTGTTCAATACGCCGGGCGCAAATGCAAACGGTGTAAAAGAGCTTGTTCTCGGTGCCATGATCGCAAGCTCGCGCAACCTGTTTGACGCATACGAGTGGACAAGAACGCTGGTGGGCAAAGACGGGGAGATTCCCTCTCTTGTAGAGCAGGGTAAAAGCCAATTTATTGGCGGCGAGCTGAAAGGAAAAATGCTGGGCGTTATCGGCCTGGGCGCAATTGGAATTATGGTTGCCAACGCTGCCACTGCAATCGGCATGAAGGTTATTGGATACGACCCGTTCTTATCCGTCGAGCGCGCATGGTCTATCTCCACCAAAACGCACCGCGCCGAGAAGCTGGAGCAGCTTCTCGCAAATGCGGATTATATTACCATCCATATCCCCGAAACCGAAAAGACACACAACTTTTTAAGCTCGCACGAGTTTTCCAAAATGAAGCCGGGCGTCACGCTGCTCAATTTCGCGCGAGGCGGCCTTGTTAAAACCACTTCGCTGCTCGACGCCATCGACGCGGGCACGGTAAAAAAATATGTGACAGACTTTCCGGACGAAAAGCTGCTGGGTAAAAAGAATGTCATTTCTATTCCCCACCTTGGCGCATCTACGCCCGAAAGCGAAGAAAATTGTGCGGTAATGGCGGCAAAGCAGCTGCGCGACTTTCTCGATACCGGCAGCATCACCAATTCCATCAACATGCCAGAATGTATTGTACCCGCTTCCGACACGGCGCGGCTTACCATCATTCACCTCAATACGCCCAATATGGTCGGGCAAATTACAAACACAATTGCCCGCCACCACATCAATATCGAGGATATGGTCAATAAGTCGCGCAAAAACATCGCCTACACCGTCATGAACCTAGACCGCGAAGTGCCAAAGGAAGTCATTACCGAACTTATGGAAATCGACGGCACCATCAAAATACGCACGATTTAAGGAGGCGCCATGTCTGACAAAAACTGGGGCATTATGCTGATCATCACAAGTGTGTTTATGATTGCAGCCATATCGTTTTTGCTGTATACCATCTTAACGCCCGCCGCGGCAGTCTCTACCACATATATCGCGCGCGGATTGGCAATTTTCGCCTGTATCCTGCAGTTTATCGTGTTCATTATGTTTTCCCGGACACTCAAAAAGAAAAAATAACATACACAAAGGCCGCTCCACGAAAGGAGCGGCCTTTTATTTTAGAATCATTTTCCAGATTATGATCCAGAAACAATATCCGCCATTTGGCTGTAGGTAGAATACCCTCCTGCATACACATATACTTCATCAAACCCGTTTTGCATCAATATACGGCTAGCAACGTTCGCACGGTGGCCAATTGCACAGAACACCACAATGGTTTTCCGTTTATCCAGCTCTCCCATGCGTTCGCGCAGCTCTCCTAAAGGAATGTGTGTTGCCTGGGCAATTCCACCCTCTTCCACCTCAAATCCTTCGCGCACATCCAGGTAAATCGTTTTTGTAGGGTCCAGCTTTCCCAGTTCATTGTAATGGATAAACCGCACCTTGCCGCTTAGGTGGTTTTCCGCCATAAACCCAAGCATGTTCACAGGGTCCTTTGCCGACGAATACGGCGGCGCATAACAAAGCTCAAGCGCTGTAAGGTCGTATATTGTGCCGCCCAGCCGCATCGCTGTGGCAATTACATCAATCCGTTTATCTACTCCCTGCTCTCCAACAGCTTGCGCGCCCAATATTTTCCCCTCTTTTGTGTACAGCAGCTTGATAGCAAAGCGTTCCGCCCCCGGGTAATAGGTTGCGTGCGACCACGCATAGGTCTTGACGGCAAAGAAATCCGTTCCAAACACCTGTCCGCCCGCTTCTATCTGCTCCGTATTCATGCCGGTGGAAGCTGCCGTCATATCAAACACCTTGGCAACGGACGAACCCTGCGTTCCCGCGTAGGTTTTTCCGTCCCCCATCAGGTTGTCCGCGCAAAGACGGCCCTGCTTGTTTGCCGGGCCCGCCAGAGGAATCATCGTCTTCTCTCCAGAAACAAAATGGTTTACCTCAATCACATCTCCTACGGCGTAAATATTTTCGTCCGATGTCCTTAGCATACCGTCCGTAACAATACCGCCCCGCCCGTTAAGCGACAGCCCTGCTTCCTTTGCCAGTTCGCTTCTCGGCCGCACACCCATGCTAAGCAGCACAATATCGCAGGGGATTTTGTTTCCATCGTCAAGCTCCACAAGCTTTTCGCCGCCATCGTCCGAAAAGCGCACCACCTTGCGCCCCAGCCGTGGCTCCACACCATTTTTTAACAGCTCTTCGTGCAGTACTTCAGCCATATCATGGTCCAAATGTGCCATACACCGCGGCATCATTTCTACCAGCGTAACATCCATGCCCAGATGAACAAGGTTTTCAGCCATTTCGATGCCGATAAACCCGCCGCCCACCACCACGGCCTTTTTGGGTTTTGTTTCGTCTATGTACGCTTTGAGAATATCCGTATCCTCCATATTCCAAAGCGTGAATATCCGCTCTCCATCAATGCCCGGTACTGGCGGGCGCAGCGGAGCCGATCCGGTCGCCAATACCAGTTGGTCGTACGGTTCGTTGTATGTTTCGCCTGTCTTTTTATCCAGCACCTGCACCGTCTTTTTTGCACGATCAATACTGCGTGCCTCGTTCATTGGGCGCACATCAACGCAAAAACGGTCTTCGAAGCTCTCCTCGTCCATCACCAAAAGCTCGTCTCGATCGGTAATGACGCCTCCAATATAGTATGGCAGTCCACAATTGGCAAACGAAATATACGGCCCGCTCTCCAGCAGTACAATCTTCGCATGCTCGTCCCGTCGCCTAAGCCGCGCCGCCGTACTTGCGCCGCCTGCCACACCGCCAACAATTACAATTTTTTTGCTCATCGCTTTATCCTCTTTTCGGGTGGAATAATATTCAATTGTATGAAATAGGGTTTTTATTCGTTTGCCAAGTCGTTGTACCACCGGACTGCAGCAATATAAGAATCGCTGATAAATTCGCTTGTCATCCCATATTCTTCGGCAAACCGGGTAATTGCATCCCAGTTCGAGTATTCATAATCGTTAAAAAACTGGATCAGGTCGGAGTACGGCCCGCTTTTGGTCAGCAGCGAATCCCGGATATCCTCCGAAACCGGCACTTCGGCAAGCAGCTCTTCCTTTGGCTTTTCCAGCGCAATATGCAGCAGCGACAAAAGGCCGACCAAAAAGGCATGTTTGGCATCCTTCCTCGGTTTGTAGTAGGGCGCCAAAAGCTCGCCGAACTGTGCCCGGATCAGCGACAGGCGCACAAGCTCGAGCGGCTTGTCTGACGCCACTCCGCGAAGCGCCAGAAGCGCGATCCATTTTTTCAGGTTTTCTTCGCCCAAATAAGCTACCGCCATAGAAATAGACGAAACGCGCGAACGCAACCCAACGGCTGCCGAATTAAGCAGCTTAAGCAATTTATAAGACAGCGCAACGTCCGACGAAATGATTGCGCTAATTTCCTGAAAATCGACATAATCGTCCGTGCTGGTCAGCTTCAGCAGGCGGTAATAGTTTACCTTCAAAGGCTCGATATCCTTTGTTTTTTTGGTCACCGGCAGCTGCTGGCGGAAGAAATACCCCTGGAACAGCTTAAAGCCTTCTATTTTTGCCGCATCAAACTGCGCCTGCGTATTTACTTCCGCTGCAATAAACTTTTTTGCGCCATGGTCTTGTATGATGCGCTTTCGCATCACATCACTCATGCCGCCGGGTTCAAAACGGAAATAATCGCCCAGCTCCAGCAGGTCGACCGAAACATTGGTGCTTTTCAGGTCTGTAATGGCAAATTGGTACCCATGCGCCTTCAGTTCCTTATAGGTATCCAACTCCTTCACCGCTTTATCCGCCTGCACCTGTATAATGAATTTGTCCTTGGGCAGGCCGCCCAGCACCGCAGGGTTTAGAAGCTGCTTGGAATAAGAGATGAAATACCGTGCATCGCCCTCCAAATCGTTGAGGCCGAGCGCATCCAGCGTACGGTCAAACTCGCTTAAGTTAAGCGCTTCGTCTTCTTCCTGGTTTTCTTCGTTGCCCCTGTCAATCAGTTCATAGCCATAGGTCTTTCCGGATTTGATAAGGATCGGCTGTATATTGATGTATAGGTCTTTAAATTTCTGCGCTGTATCGTAACGGTCCTCAAAGAACACAAGTTGGTTCCGTCCGCCATTTTTTGCTTCGTAAAGCGCAATGTCCGCTTTTCGCAAAAGCTCGGAAAAGGTTGTGCCGTGGTTTGGAAAAAACGACACGCCCATACTAATCGTACAGGCTTTTTCGAGGTTTGGCATAGAGTACGATAGAAACGCCGGCATCAAGAGGTCTTCATAATATTTCTTGCGGTCGTCTTCCGATTGGAAACGCCCGGGAGTATCGTAAAACAAAAAGATAAATTCGTCTCCGCCAAGGCGGTAAAGGTGCCCTTTGTATTTTTCGTCCGAAACAAGATGATCCGCCAGCCTTCTAAGCAGCACATCCCCGGCATTGTGACCATAGGTATCGTTAATGGTCTTGAAATTGTCTAGGTCAAACAGCGCAAGGACTCCGTCCAGCAGCCCGTTTTCTATATCTTCTCGAATCTCCTCAAAGTCCCCCTTCAGCTTCTGGCGGTTGGGAATACCTGTAAGATGGTCGATATATGCAAGGTTGTATAAGTTTTCCTGGATCTTTCGTTCTTCGTCTACATCCTTTAAAAAAAAGATTGTCGCCGGTTTTTCATCCAGCCAGATGATTTCATTCTGTATGACAGAAAAAAGGCGGCCGTCTTCGTCCGTTACCTCCAGCTGTTCTCCTTCCGGATCGCTGCCCTGCCTACACAGCTCACACAGCCCCGGGAAAGCACGCGAGTAACCTTTTTTACAGCTATCCTTTGTATCAACATTTGTTTTGCGCCGTTCTGGGCTGCCCCCAATCTTTGTACCAAGTACAGAGTTAGTGGAGGAGGCATCGTAAAAGTTTCTTATACAGCATATACCATGCTCTGAGGCGCTGGCGGCCTGCC
>JBMNTU010000034.1:0-19974 GCA_050945895.1 Christensenellaceae bacterium
ATCCAATTCGGCGGTGCTTTCGCCGGAGAGGATGGGGTAGTTTCCGCTGTCGTCCGTCTCGCTGCTAACAACGGTTTCGCCGCCGTCCGGAAAAAGAGGGTCGCCGGAGCAGCCCGCCATACCGGCGAAGCAAAACAGGACCGCGAAAATTAAAATCAGCCATTTTGGTTTCATACAAGCGTCCTTTCGGCAAGCTGCAAACAAAAACAAATACTGCACAAATTGTATCACAGCAGGGTTTGGGTGGCAACCATACGAAAACAATTAGAAGATTTTCCATAAAGAAAATGACCGCAGAAGAAGGCCGTATTGTGAGAAATAAAAACCCCCCGCTTTTACACGGGGGGAAGCGATTTGACATACTATTCCCGCTCCGAAAGCGGCACATAATCGTGATGCGGCATAACGTTCTTGTATGCCGGACGAATGATTTTATTGACGTTGATCAGCTCTTCTATGCGGTGCGCGCTCCAGCCTGCAATACGCGCAATGGCAAAGATGGGCGTATATAGCTCGGGCGGCAGGTCGAGCATGCTGTACACAAATCCGCTGTAAAAATCTACATTTGCCGAAACGCCCTTATACATTTTGCGCTCTTTGGCAATTACTTCGGGCGCAAGGCGCTCGAGCAGGGAATATAGTGCAAATTCTTCCTCGCGGCCTTTTTCTTTGGAAAGCTTTTCTACAAACCCCTTAAAAATATTGGCGCGCGGGTCGGAAAGCGAGTATACGGCGTGGCCCATTCCGTAAATCAGCCCGGAATGGTCGAATGCTTCTTTGCGCAGGATCTTTACAAGATATTCCTCTACCTCGGCCTCGTTCGTCCAGTTTTTGATATTCTGTTTCATATCGTCCACCATCTGAACAACCTTTATATTTGCGCCGCCGTGGCGCGGCCCCTTCAGGGAACCGAGGGAAGCCGCCACCGCCGAGTAGGTATCTGTTCCGGAGGAGGACACGACATGCGTGGTAAAGGTAGAGTTGTTACCGCCGCCGTGCTCGGCATGCAGCACAAGCGCAACATCCAGTATACGCGCCTCGAGGTCTGTATACAGGCAGTCGGCGCGCAGTATGCGCAAAATGTTTTCCGCAATGGAAAGATTGGGCAGCGGCGCATGGATAAACAGGCTCTCGCTGTCGTGGTAGTGCCTGTACGCCTGGTAGCCGTAAACAGAAAACTGCGGGAACAGCGCAATGAGGTGCAGGCACTGGTTGAGCACATTGGGAATAGACGTATCGTTTGCATTGTCGTCGTATGCAAACAGCGTCAATACACAGCGCGCAAGCGTGTTCATCATATCGTCGCTGGGCGCTTTCATAATGATGTCGCGCACAAAATTTGGCGGAAGGCTTTGCGCGCATTCCGCAAGGACCGCTTTAAATTTACTCAGTTCTGTTTCTGTGGGTAGGCTTCCGAACAGCAGCAGATAAATTGTCTCTTCGAAGCCAAAGCGCTTTTCGCTGATAAAGCCCGCCACCAGGTCTTCGATATCCACACCGCGGTAAAAAAGCTTTCCTTCGCAGGGAATCATATCTACATCCTGGATGACATAAGAACGGATTTCGGCAATTTCCGTCAGCCCGGTCAAAACGCCCTTACCGGAAATGTCGCGCAATCCGCGCTTAACATCGTACTTGCTGTAAAGCTCGGGGTCAATCTTCCCGTTTTCCACACAAAGATTTGCCAGATCGTACACAAAAGGATTTACATCATGGTTGTTTACTGCCATTTTTCACACACCATTTCTAAAATTTATTATCCGAACCCTCAATTATTTCCATGCCAGACCAACAACAGAACGCATGGTTGGAAGTGTAAGCCTTAATATTATAACAAAGCGTGTTTATTGTTGTCAATTTTGCGCCCTGCCATATATTTAAAAAACCAGCGTGGCAATGCGTAAAAAATCTGTTGCTTACAATCTTTTCTGTTTTATAATATAATTAATAAATGAACTAACTTTGAACGCAGGGAGGAAATTGAAAATGGAAAGCAATACGGTAATCACGATTAGCCGTGAATTTGGCAGCGGCGGCCGCGAGGTCGGAAAAAAACTTTCGGAAAAGCTGGGCATCTCTTTTTACGATCGTGATTTAATTAGCCTTGCTGCAGAACAAAGCGGCATGAGCCGGGAGGTATTTGAAAACGTGGACGAAACTGCTCAAAATCCATTTTTCAGCAACCATGCCGCTAGCCCCTATATTCCTACCGGGCGCTTTTCTGTGCTCAACGATATTTCGATCAACGACCGCCTGTTTTTTATACAGTCGGATGTTATCCGCTCGCTGGCGCAAAAAGAATCCTGCATTATTGTCGGCCGCTGTGCAGACTATATCCTGCGCGAAAACCCAAATGTTATCAACGTATTTATTTTTTCAGACCTACAGGTGCGCGTTGCGCGTGTTGCAGAGTTGTACGACCTTACGGAGCACGAGGCAAAAAACATCACTCTCAAAACGGACAAGCGGCGCGCCAGCTACTACAACTATTATTCCGGCAAAAAGTGGGGCAGGGCAAACAGCTATCATTTATCTGTAGACAGCGGGTTTACAGGAATAGACAATACGGTCGAGGCGATTGGAAGCTATGTTGGACTGATGCATAAATAATGGGGTCGCCCGGTATTGCATTTTGGCGCCGATTCCCGTATGATGATAGGGCTGAATATGCAGGATTGAAAGGCAGTAAAAACGATTTATGAATAATGACTACCAGAAAAATATACGGAACTTTTGTATTATCGCCCATATAGACCATGGCAAATCCACACTGGCAGACCGGTTGATTGAAATGACGGGCACGGTTGCCGAGCGTGATTTAAAAAACCAGCTGCTGGATACAATGGATCTGGAGCGAGAGCGCGGTATTACCATTAAGTCTCAGGCTGTTCGGATGCTCTACCAAAAGGATGGCCAGGATTATGAGCTGAACCTGATCGACACCCCCGGCCATGTGGATTTTACATACGAGGTATCGCGTTCGCTGGCGGCGTGCGAGGGTGCGGTACTTGTTGTGGACGCCAGCCAGGGAATAGAGGCACAGACGCTTGCAAACGTCTATTTGGCGCTGGACAACGACCTCGAAATCATCCCTGTAATCAATAAAATAGACCTGCCAAGTGCCCGCCCGGATGAAATTGCCGCCGAAATAGAAGACGTTTTGGGCATTGAGGCGCAGGGAGCGCCGCGCATCAGCGCAAAAAACGGTATGGGTATCGACGCGGTGTTGGACGCGGTCGTAGAGCACCTTCCGCCGCCAAACGGCGATGTCGGCGAACCGCTCAAAGCATTGGTGTTCGATTCTTTTTATGACAACTATAAAGGCGCAATCAGCTATGTCCGCGTTATGGACGGCAAGGTGGCCGCCGGAGACACCATCCGCTTTATGGCAACGGGAAAGAGCTTCGACGTTACGGAAGTAGGCGCGTTTACGCCCGAATATGTTCCGCTTAAGGAACTGAAGGCAGGAGAAGTTGGCTATATTGCAGCCAGCATAAAAAATGTGCGGGATACCCGCGTTGGCGATACGGTAACAAGTGCCGAACGGCCTGCAAAAGAGCCGCTTCCGGGCTATAAATCCATTATGCCCATGGTATATTGCGGTATTTACCCTGCAGATGGCGCCCGCTACGACGACCTGCGCGAGGCGCTCGAAAAGCTGCATTTAAATGACGCATCCCTAATGTTTGAACCGGAGGTTTCGGTTGCGTTGGGGTTTGGCTTCCGGTGCGGTTTTTTGGGGCTTTTGCATATGGAAATCATACAGGAACGGCTGGAACGCGAATTTGACCTGGACCTGGTCACAACAGCGCCCAGCGTAGCGTACAAAGTGCATGTTACAAACGGCAGTGTGCTTACGATCGAAAACCCGACCAACCTGCCCGACCCAAGCACGATTGAATTTATGGAGGAGCCGGTCGCACAGCTCAATATTATGACGCCCGACGAATATGTGGGCGCGGTGATGGAGTTGGCGCAAGAAAAACGCGGCACCTTTAAAAACATGGAGTATATAGAAAAAACGCGCGTACAGATCCATTACGAAATTCCGCTTAACGAAATCATTTATGACTTCTTTGACCTTCTAAAATCCAAAACGCGCGGGTATGCATCCATGGATTACGAAGTGACCGGTTATAAAAAAAGCGAGCTTGTAAAGCTGGATATTTTGCTCAACAGCGATGTGTGCGACGCGCTGTCGCTCATTGTGCATAAAGACAGGGCATACGCGCGCGGGCGCGCCATTGCAGAACGGCTGAAGGATGTTATTCCGCGTCAGATGTTCGAAATCCCCATCCAGGCGGCAATCGGCGGAAAGATTATTGCGCGTGAGACGGTGAAAGCCATGCGCAAGGACGTACTGGCGAAGTGCTATGGCGGCGATATTTCGCGTAAGAAAAAGCTTCTTGAAAAGCAAAAAGAGGGCAAAAAACGCATGCGGCAGGTGGGCAGCGTAGAGGTGCCCAGCGAAGCGTTTATGAGCGTGCTCAAAATGAACGACAAATAAACAGGGCGTGGCCGTATGAAGCTGGTTTCCAAAAAGGACATTCTGTATACGTTGGAAGAAAAGGCGCTTTCGCTGGAGGATTTGATGAAAGCGCTTGGGCTGCCGGGCGGGGAAACAGGCCTTATGCGCGACCTGCTAAACGAAATGTCTGTGCACGGGCTGCTTGCTTATAGCAAAGCCGATGAAACGTTCTGCTTGACGCAAAACGGCCGGGATGTTTTGGCGGGGAAGAAAAAAGCGGGCGCAAGCAGCGTGGATAAAAAATACATTTTTACTACCATCCTTGCAGCGGTGGGCGCGGTTACCGGTATACTCGCGCTGATTATCAAATAAACCTTTGGGAAAGCAAAATGCTAGGCATATACATTCATATTCCATTCTGTAAAAAAAAATGCTCATACTGCGACTTTTGCTCTTTTGAAAACACAAAGCAGCTGCCGCCGTATTTAACTGCACTTCACAAAGAGATCGACCTCGCCGCCAAACTGAACCCGCAAAAGGTCGATACCGTCTTTATCGGCGGGGGCACCCCATCGCTTTTGTCGGGCAGGGAAGCGGGAGAGTTAATACGATCCATAAACGATCATTTCGACCTGCACCCCGATACCGAAATAACGCTGGAAGCAAACCCGAATACGCTGGATCTGTATAAGCTGGAAGGCTACAGAGAAGCTGGCATAAACCGTCTGAGTATTGGCCTGCAGGCTGCGCAAGACAGGCTGCTTTCGCTGATTGGCAGGCTGCATACTGTGCAGGATTTTGATACTGCCTTCGATATGGCGCGCAAGGCGGGGTTCGAAAACATCAATGTCGATATAATTTATGCGCTGCCTACCCAAACAGTAGACGACGTAAAACAAACAGTGGAATATGTTTTGTCCAAAAAGCCGGAGCACCTTTCGGCGTATGCGCTGCATGTACCCGAAGGCAGCGAGATGGATGGACGCATTTGCGCGGGGGAATATGTGCAGCCAAGCGAGGATGAGGAAATTGAAATGTACCACCAGACGCAGTCCATGTTGCACGAAAAAGGCTATGTCAACTACGAAATTTCCAACTTTGCAATGACGGGAATGGAGTGCCGCCACAATCTGAAATACTGGAACCTGCGCGACTATCTTGGCCTGGGCATTGCGGCGCATTCGTGCATTGGTAATATGCGCATGGCAAACACAGAGGACATGGAAGCGTACATGCAAAATATGAAGGCCGACAAGCTTCGGTATGCTTCTTCCGAAATGATTGACACTCGAAACCGCAAAATCGAATACCTGATGCTTAAGCTTCGCCTAAAGGAAGGATTTTCGTTGTACAATTACAAGAGCAGCTTTGGCGAACGTTTCGAGGACGCGTTTTCCAGCGAAATCAGGGAAGCGGTGGACGCCGGGTTGATGACCATTAAAAGAGACAGGGCAATGCCTACTTCCAAAGGGTTCGATTTCGAAAACCAGCTGGTTTTAATGCTAATCAAAAACCTTTAAAGTCGCTATCCGGAATATATAAATAATTTGTTAAAATCATTGACAACCACCATGTATGGTGGTATCTTTATACCAGAGTGTTAGCACTCGGCGTAAAGGAGTGCTAACAAAAGCGCGAAGGAAGGAGGCCGCCTCATGGAATTGTCAGACAGAAAGCTGAAAATTTTACAGGCCATTATAGACGATTATATTGATGCAGGCGTTCCTGTTGGTTCGCGCACGCTTTCCAAAAAGGACGGGCTCACCTATTCTTCGGCTACCATTCGTAATGAAATGGCGGACCTTGAAGAGCTGGGCTACCTCGAAAAACCGCATACCTCGGCAGGACGTACACCAAGTGACGCGGCGTACCGGCTTTATGTAGACAGGCTGCTGCGTGTAGACCGCCTTTCCCGGGAAGAAACAGCGTTTATCAGCAAGTATTTCGATACGCGAATGAACGAAATACATGAGGTGCTGGACAATGCGGCAAAAGCGCTTTCAGACAGTACAAACCATATTGCGCTCATCACCGAGCCCAACCTGCAAGAAGTGACGATCGTACGGGTGCAGCTTGTAAAAATTACAGAAAACAAAGCAATGCTTATCTTTGTTACCGACAACGGGATCGTCCGTGACACGGTCATCAACGTGTCGCAGGAGCTGACGCCCGACCATATGGAAAGGCTGTCCAACATGCTGACGGAAATGGTCAGGAATGTTTCAATCGCTTCTGTTTCAGATGTTATCCACGAAATGTCCAGTGGTGTTTTGCAGGAGCAAAAGGGCCTGATGGACCAGATTATGACGGCGATTGATGCAAGCCGGGACAAAAAAAACATGATTATGGAGGGCGCACAAAAGATATTCAATTATCCGGAATATAAGGATATAGACAAAGCGCGGCATTTTCTCCAGCTTCTCGAAACAAAGGACATGTTGTTTACCATGCTGTCCAACACAGAGGACTTCGAATGCACGATCAAAATCGGCAGCGAAAACAACAACGAAGATTTCCGCGAAATGAGCGTTGTTACGGCGACCTATAAGCTGGGCGGCAAAAACATCGGCAGCTATGGCGTAATTGGGCCTACGCGGATGGATTATTCGCGCGTTGTTTCGGTTTTAAAATATATAGGGATGAGTATCAACGATATATTGGCATCTATGGTGCAGGGCGAAAAGAAATAGGAAAGAAGGTTGACGACGTGACGGAAACAAAAAAGACAAAGAAAAATGTTAATAAAGGCGCAGATAAGGATGTGAAGGAGCTGGTAGACAAACCGGACATTGAAAAAGAGGAGCCCGAAGGAAAAACGGATGCGGGCGACGTGGCTGAAGAAGCGGCAAACGAAGGTGCGGCAGGCAGCGCTGCAGAGGTAAATGCGCTTCTTATCGAGCGCGACGAATATAAGGACGCGCTTATCCGTGAACGCGCAGATTTCGAAAACTATAAAAAGAGAAATGCCGACCTTGCGGCAGTGTCGTTCCAAAACGGGCTGGCGGATGCGGTCATGCAAATCCTTCCTGTGCTGGATAATTTTGAGCGTGCGGTGGCGACGGAGTGTTCGGACGAGGCCTTTTTGTCTGGAATGGAAATGATAAAACGGCAGCTTACCGATGCGCTGGCCAGCATGGGCGTAACGGAAATTGAGGCGGATGGGGCAACGTTTGACCCGGAATACCACAACGCCGTTATGCAGGTGGAAGAGGAAGGCCGTAAAACAAATGAAATTGTAGAAGTCATGCAAAAAGGATACAGCATGAACGGCAGGGTGCTCCGGCATTCGATGGTAAAAGTAAATAAATAGTTCATATAGGGCGTTTAACCTGAATAAACTAGTATATTAAATTGTAATCAAGTATTTTAGGAGGATGAATCATAATGGGCAAAGTAATAGGAATTGACCTGGGAACGACAAATTCGTGCGTGGCGGTAATGGAAGGCGGAGAGCCGGTCGTTATCCCAAATGCTGAGGGAGCTAGGACAACAGCGTCTGTAGTGGCGTTTACAAACAACGGAGAGAGGCTTGTGGGCCAGGTGGCAAAGCGCCAGGCCGTCACAAACCCAGATCATACAATTAGCTCGGTTAAGCGGGATATGGGTACGGACCGCAAAATTTCGATTGACGGAAAGACCTATACGCCGCCGGAAATTTCGGCGATGATCCTGCAAAAGCTGAAGACGGATGCCGAAGCATATTTGGGTGCAACCGTAACGGAGGCGGTCATTACCGTACCGGCGTATTTCAGCGACTCGCAGCGCCAGGCAACAAAGGACGCAGGCAAGATCGCGGGGCTGGAAGTTCTGCGTATTATCAACGAGCCCACGGCGGCGGCGCTTGCATACGGGCTCGATAAGGAGCACAGCCAGAAGATTATCGTATTTGACCTTGGTGGAGGTACGTTCGACGTTTCGCTGCTGGAGATTGGCGACGGCGTCATAGAGGTGCTGGCAACACACGGCAACAACCGTTTGGGCGGCGACGATTTTGATAATAAGATCATCGACTGGATGGTTGCGGAATTCCGGAAGAGCGACGGAATCGACCTTTCGGGAGATAAAATCGCGCTTCAGCGGCTGAAGGAAGCTGCGGAAAAAGCAAAAATAGAGCTTTCGTGCGTAATGCAGACCAATATCAACCTGCCGTTCATTACGGCGGACGCGTCCGGGCCCAAGCATCTGGACCTGAACCTTACGCGGGCAAAATTCGACGAACTGACGGCCGACCTTGTGGCAGCGACGGAAGGGCCGATGAGCAATGCCATCAAAGACGCGGGCATCACGGCAGCGGAAATCGACAAAGTCCTTCTTGTCGGCGGTTCTACGCGTATTCCCGCCGTACAGGAAATGGTAAAGCGCATTACGGGAAAAGAGCCGTTTAAGGGAATCAACCCGGACGAAAGCGTTGCAATGGGCGCTGCCATACAGGCCGGTGTACTGGGCGGCGAAGTAAAGGACGTGCTGCTGCTTGATGTAACGCCGCTTTCCCTCGGTATCGAAACAATGGGCGGCGTGTTCACCAGGCTGATAGACAGAAACACAACCATTCCCGCTAAAAAGAGCCAGGTATTCTCTACGGCGGCAGACGGGCAGACCAGCGTGGAAATCCATGTGCTGCAGGGCGAGCGCGATATGGCTGCTTCCAACAAAACGCTGGGGCGGTTCAATTTAACGGGAATCGCGCCTGCACCGCGCGGCGTGCCGCAGGTCGAAGTAACGTTTGATATAGACGCAAACGGCATTGTGCATGTATCTGCCAAGGATATGGGCACGGGCAACACGCAGAATATTACAATTACAGCATCGTCCAACCTTTCGGATGAGGATATCGATAAGGCAGTGAAGGACGCCGAAAAATACGCGGCGGAAGACAAAGCGCGCAAAGAGGAAGTGGAGGCGCGTAACCAGGCAGATTCAATGGTCTATCAGACAGAAAAATCGCTGAAGGACCTGAGCGATAAGATTTCGGAAGATGACCGAAAGAAAATCGAAGAAGAGCTGGAAAAAACAAAAGAGGCGTTGAAGGGCTCCGACCCCGACAAAATAAAGGATGCGACAGAGAAACTGCAAAATGTTTCGTATGAAGTGTTTGGAAAAATCTATCAGCAGCAGGCAGCAGAACAACAGGCCGCAGGCGGTGCTGATGGCGCAGACCCCAGTGCACAGCAAAAGCCGGAAGATGATGTTGTGGATGCGGACTACGAAGTGGTAGACGAAGACGAAGATAAGAAAGAGAAGTAAAAAGACAATATAGTATAAGACGAAAACGCTGGGAGCCAAGGCGAAGCGATTCGCTTTGGTTCCCGGGCGGCTTTGGAAATTGGATTGGGAAAAAGAGGTTGAAATAACTTGGCAAAGGATTATTACGAACGGCTGGAGGTGGATAAATCCGCCAGCGCCGATGAAATAAAAAGTGCATACAGGAAACTGGCAAAGAAATATCATCCGGATATGAATAAGGACGACGATTCCGCCGCACAAAAATTTAAGGAAATCAACGAAGCATACCAGGTACTTTCGGACGACCAAAAACGCCAGCAATACGACCAGTTTGGCGAAGCGGCGTTTAACGGCCAGCAAGGTGCATACCAGAGCGGCGGTTTCGAGGGCTTCGGCGGCTTCGATTTTTCAGATATTTTTGACTTTTTTGGTGGCGGGGCGTCCCGTGGAACGAGGCAACAGACCGGGCCGCAAAAAGGCCAGGATATCCGCGTGAATATGACGCTGAGCTTCGAGGATGCCGCATTTGGCATTGAAAAGGAAATTACGCTGAACCGTACGGAAAACTGCCCTGCCTGCGACGGCAGCGGTGCCCAAAAAGGAACCAGCCGTAAAACATGTACGGCTTGCAATGGCACAGGGCAGCAACGCGTGCAGCAGCAAACGGTGTTCGGGGCGTTTGCAAGTGTGCAGCCCTGCCAGGAATGCGGCGGCGAAGGGACGATTGTAGAGCAGCCGTGCGAAGACTGCCGCGGGCGTGGCACAGTTACAAAACAAAGGAAAATCAAAGTCAATATTCCTGCGGGGATCGATTCGGATCAAATTATTACGATGCGGGGCGAGGGAAACGCCGGAAAGCGGGGCGGCCCGGCGGGCGACCTGCGAATATACGTCAACGTAAAACCGCATAAGCTGTTTGTTCGAGATGGGTACGACCTGTACCTCGATTTGAATATTGGAATGGTGCAAGCGGCGGCAGGCGCAGAGCTGCAGGTGCCCACGCTGGATGGAAAAGTAAAATACAACATTCCGGAGGGTACGCAGCCGAATACGGTGTTCCGGCTGAAGGGAAAGGGAATCAAAAACCTGAATAGCTCCCGCTATGGCGATCTTTATGTACGCGCAAGGGTGGAAATACCCAAAAAGATTTCTGAAAAGCAAAAGCAGCTTTTGAAGGAGTTTGACAAAAAATCCAAGCCGGTGAAAAACGAATATAACAAGCCCAAGGAATTGTTCCGGTAAAAGTGCAAAATGCCCGCAGGCCGCCATGCCTGTGGGTTTTTTACAGCTTAAAATAAGCTTTTATATCCTGCATAACGCCGCCGGAATATTGCGCGGCGCGCGCTTCTGAAAGGGTGATGCCGCGATCCAGCTGCATTTCCGCGGCAAAGCTGAAATATTCATTTTCCCCAATGATGATGTGGTCCATAAACTCTATTTGAATGGCATCCATTGCGTTTTTGATATCCAATGTGGTCTGGATATCGCTTTTGGATGGAGAAGGCTTGCCGCCCGGATGATTGTGCGCGACAAGTATTTTTTCTGTGCCGGCGCGCAGTACGCTTTGCACGACCTGCCGGATGTAAACTGCGGCTTCGCGCGTTGTGCCCGTCGAAAGACACTCGGCGTTCTTCACGCGGTATTGCGTATCCAGGCAAAAAACGTAAAACTGTTCGTATGGCTTTCCTGCAAGATAGGCGCGTGCATATTCTGCTGCAGAATCGATGGAGGTAATCTGGGTGTGCTGGTCTTTACCAGAAAACCAATGCCTGCGCGACAATTCAGACAAAACGCCAAACAGCACAGCCGTGTATTCGCCCACGCCGTCTACCAGCATGATATCGGCGGGGGAAGCATTCAAAAGATTTTGCAGGCTGCCGAATTTATCGAGAAGCCGGTGCGCAAGCGGGTTTGTATCCTTTTGCGGAATTGCATAAAAAAGCAAAAGCTCCAGAAGCTGGTGGTCGTTTAATGCTTCGGGTGGAGACTTTAAAAACTGTTTTCGCAGCCGTTCGCGGTGTCCTGTATGGATATCGATCACTCCTTTTGAGATATCATAGCATATTTGAAAAAAAGTGTACATATTGTCGGCTACTTTTGCTATAATAAGGCAGGGGTACAGCTTGTGACCGAAGAAAAGGGAGAGCATATATGATCAATTTTACACTGCAATCGCAAAAGGACGAAATGATCGACGCACTAAAGCGGATCATTTCTATTAAAAGTGTCAAAAGCAGCCCGCAAACCAATATGCCATATGGAAAGGGTGTTTTCGATGCATTGCTCCAAATGCTCTATTTAGGTGAGCAAATGTATTTTGACAGCGTAAATTTATTTTCCCACATGGGCTATGTGGAATATGGCGACGGAGATGAAATTCTGGCAATTTTGACTCATCTCGATGTTATGCCTGCTGGGGAAGGGTGGACGGTTCCACCTTTTGAAGCGACAGTCAAAGATGGAAAAATCTATGGCCGCGGTGCAATCGACAACAAAGGCCCGGCAGTCGCCGCTTTGTTTGCGCTCAATGCGCTTCAGGAAAATTGTATCAGCCTCAACAAGCGCGTGCGCCTGATGTTTGGGTGTGACGAAGAAAGCGGCTGGTCGGATATTGCGTTTTACAAAAAGAGCGGGGAAGAGATTCCCACGATGTCCATATCGCCCGATGCCGAGTTTCCCATTATCAATGGCGAAAAAGGGCTGTGGCAGTTTGAACTCAAGAAGGAAATGTGCCCAATCGAAGATACTGGCGGCGTTGTTTTGAGGGATATTCAGGGCGGCCACCGCGCCAATGCCGTACCGGCGCACTGCGAGTGCTTTTTGACAACAGATTCGAACGCGATTTTGAAAATGGCGGATATTTTCAACGAAGATTCTCCGGTAAAGATTGCGTATAAATCGCACGCAGACGGTATATTGTTTACGACAGAAGGCGTATCCGCGCATGGCTCCAAGCCGGAGGACGGAAAAAACGCGGTTGCCTATATGATTGCTTTTTTAAACCAGCTTCCCCTGAAAAGGAATTATATCAGCGATATGGTTTATAAGCTGGCAGAGCAGGTTGGGTTGGACACGGACGGGACGTGCCTGGGCATCCGGTCGGACGACGACGTTATGGGCAGCCTCACCATGAACCTTGGGTATATCAAAACAGATGGGAACGGCATTTACGCTGGTTTCGACTTCCGTTTTCCAAAAGAGAGCGACAGGGAAAACATCCGCAAGGCGTTTGAGGCGGGCTTTGAAGACTTTACAGTTACGACAAAGTTCGAGATGCCTGTCCACTATGTAGATAAAGATTCTAAGCTGGTGACCGGGTTGCAAAGGGCATACCAGGAAATTACCGGTGAGGAGGCGGTGTGCAAAACTATCGGTGGGGCAACCTATGCGCGTGCATTCGGAAATTCCGTTGCGTTTGGCCCGCTGTTCCCCGGCCAAAAGGGAACGGAACACCAGCCGGACGAGCATATCGAAATCGATACGCTCATCAAATTTGCAGATATATTGGCAAACGCCATCGTTATTCTCTGCAATGAAATGGATTAAAAAGCCATAAAGGCTTTGAATAGTTTATATTTTACAGGAGCTTTGTTAAACGATGAAAAAACTGACAAGTGATGAATTGCGGGAACTCTTTTTAGAGTTTTTTAAATCCAAAGGACATGCGGTTATAAAAAGCGCGTCTTTAATTCCGGAAAACGACCCCACTGTACTGTTTACAACGGCGGGTATGCACCCTCTGGTGCCTTACCTTTTGGGAGAAAAGCACCCGGCAGGCACACGGCTTGCGGATGTGCAGAAGTGCGTGCGCACGGGCGATATAGACGAGGTGGGGGATGCTTCCCACTGTACGTTTTTTGAAATGCTGGGTAACTGGTCGCTGGGCGACTATTTCAAAAAAGAAGCCATTGCGTATAGCTTTGAATTCCTGACCGATGAAAAATGGTTGGGGATCGAAAAAGACAAGCTGTATTTCACTTGCTTCGAGGGCGACGCAGATGCGCCAAGGGATACGGAGTCGCACGACATCTGGGTGTCTTTGGGCGTAAAAGAGGATCATATTTTCTACCTGCCCAAAAAACACAATTGGTGGGGCCCGGCAGGGCAGACCGGCCCATGCGGCCCAGATACGGAAATGTTTATAGATACGGGCAAGCCCGCGTGCGGCGAGGATTGCAACCCCTCGTGCGATTGCGGCAAATACCTGGAGATATGGAACGACGTTTTTATGCAGTACAACAAGCAGGCGGACGGCAGTTTTGCGCCGCTTGAGCAAAAAAATGTGGATACCGGCATGGGGCTGGACCGGACGATTTGCATCCTGCAGGGAAAGAATTCCGTTTACGAGACAGATGTCTTTGCACCTGTGCTTTCTAAGCTGCAGGACATGTCGGGCAAGACATACAATGGCGCAGACGACGAAACCGTACGCGCGTTTCGCATTGTTGCAGACCATATTCGCTGCGCAACATTTATGATCGGTGATGAAAAGGGGATTACTCCATCCAATGTAGACCAGGGCTATGTTCTCCGCAGGCTTTTGCGCCGTGCAATCCGCTTTGCGGGCAAGCTGGGCATACAGGAAGGAATGCTTTCGAAAATCGCGCAGGTTGTAATCGAACAGTACAGGCACGCCTACCCGGAGCTGGAAGACAACAAGCAGCGAATCCTTTCCGAAATAGACAAGGAAGAGGGACGCTTCCAAAAAACCATTACGCAAGGGCTGAAGGAATTTGAAAAGGTTGCGGAAAAGCTGCAGGGCGATACGATCGACGGCAAAAGCGCATTCCGCCTATACGATACGTTTGGGTTTCCGCTGGAGTTTACGCTGGAGCTTGCAAAAGAGCGCGGGCTTAAGGTAGATACCGACGGGTTCGATGCTGCATTTAAACATCATCAGGAGCTTTCGCAGGCCGGCGCAGAGCAGCGGTTTGCTGGTGGGCTTGCCGATACGGGAGAGCAGACTGCACGCCTGCATACGGCAACACACCTGCTTTTGGCGGGGCTGAAAAAGGTGCTTTCGGACGATATCAACCAGAAGGGCTCCAACATTACGGCGGAGCGTCTGCGGTTCGATTTCAATTTTCCGCGCAAGGTAGAGCGCGAAGAGCTAGACCAGGTGGAAGCATATGTAAACGAAGCCATTGCGGCCGGGCTGGATGTTGAAATGCAGGAAATGAGCGCGGAAGAGGCCAAGGCGCAAGGCGCGACCGGCGTGTTTGACGCAAAATACGGCGATGTTGTAAAGGTCTATACTGTTCCAGGCTACTCCAAGGAGATCTGCGGCGGGCCGCATGCAAAAAACACCGCGGAGCTTGGTAAGTTCAAAATAAAAAAGGAACAGAGCTCGTCGTCGGGGGTGCGCCGCATAAAAGCGGTTTTAACAGACCAATAGAGCAATTTGCAAGAGATGCAAGCTCGGACGCGCATACATAAATATGTAAAGACACAGGAAAATACAGCGGCTGCTTTCTGTTTGCATTGCCGCTTTTCTCTTTGTCGCTTTACCCGCCGCAAACGCTTTGCGCGCAGACGTTTTCGCTGCCTGTGCGCACACGATGGAGTATTTTTTTGATGGAAAAAGTAATCCATACATTCGAGCCGGTGTTCGACGCGCGCTCAAAGATATTGATCGTGGGAACCATGCCTTCCGTATTGTCCCGGCAGGAGCAGTTTTATTACGGAAACCCGCGAAACCGCTTTTATGATGTTTTATCTGCGCTGTTTAAGCATAAAAAACCGGCTTCGGCCGGAGAGAAAAAGGCGTTTTTATTAAAGCACAACATCGCGCTTTACGATGTGCTGGCCGAGTGCGAAATAAAAGGCTCGATGGACGCAAGTATAAAAAACGCCCGCCCAAACGACTTTTCAGGTATTTTTGCGGCGGCCGCTATTAAACGTGTTTATGCCAACGGAAATACGGCGTATAAATACTATAAGCGCTTTATTGGCGAAGATGTCACCTGCCTGCCGTCCACCAGCCCCGCAAATGCGGCGTACAGCCTGGAGCGGCTGATAGGGGAGTGGGCGCAAATTTTGGACGCGATGGAATAAAAAAGGAGCTAGTATGGGTTTAGTAGAGTCGATTATCCTGTTTGCGGTCGTGCTGGCCATATATGTACTGATTATCGATATTTTCTCTGTTTTCTTCCGCGTCACAGGCGTGCCTGCCGAAAAAGCGCGGTTCCAGGTGATTTCGCTTCTGACAAACAGCGGATATACAACAAAGGAAAGCGAAATCGTGGTAGAAGTTTTGCCCAGAAGAAAGCTTGCGCGGAAAATTATGCTGTTTGGTTATATTTTTTCCGTTACCATCGTTGCGTTTTTTATCAATATGATGATGGCGCTGCCCGCGGCCGAGTTTGGCGAGGTATGGCCGCAGGTGATTGCCGTTTGCGCTGTGCTTGCCGCGTTTTTGGCAGTTAAGCAAATTCCGGGGGTAAAAGCCGGGTTCAACCGGGCCGTACAAAAACGGGCGTACAAGTGGCTGCGCAAGAGTGAAAACGAGAACCCGGTGGTGCTGCTGGACGAATACCAAAACGGCGTTGTTGCATATGTTATCATCAACGCTTTGCCCAAAAGCATGGAGCAGGCAACGGCTTCGTCGCTGCATATTGCAATGGAGCACAACGTTCATATTATGCTGATTAAGCGGGACAACGAGCTTCTTTCCGGAAATTTTACAGACGTTGTTTTGCAGCCGGGCGACGCGCTTACCGTCTTTGGCAAGCGCCGCCAGATAGAATCGCTTTTTTCTGCAAAGTAGCTCTAATATATATGCCGCCTGCGGGCGGTTTTTTATTGCATTTAGAGTTGAATATTATTTTATTATTGACAATAGTGTGTGGCGCATAGTATAATTTGCATGAAAGGATGCAATGCAATGATTTCTAATGAGTTACTGGAAAGTATGGTGCAGGAAATCCGGCGGGGAAGCATTGTGCTTTGTGTGCTGAGCAGGCTGGGCGAGCCCAAGTATGGATATGCGCTTTTAACGGAGCTAAACGAAAAAGGGCTGAACCTGGATGCGGGAACGCTCTATCCTTTGCTTAGGCGGCTGGAAAAGCAGGGTCTGCTGGAAAGCCAATGGAACACCGATGGGGCAAAGCCACGGAAATACTACTGTATGAATATGGACGGGCGCGATGCGCTGGGCAAGCTGAAGGAAAGCTGGAGCAGGATTTCTGAAATTGTTGAAGATATGCTCGGGGAGGATGGAAAATGACATTTGAAATTATTGAACGCTACATATATGCCGTTACCAGCCGGCTACCACAGTCCAAGAGGGAAGACATCCGGCAAGAGCTGCGCTCTATCATTGAAGATATGATGGAAGCTTATGGCGGTCATACGGAAGAGAATGCGCGCCGCGCCATAGAAGAGCTTGGTGACCCCAAAAAGCTGGCGGAAAAGTATAACGATTCACCAAAATACCTGATCTCGCCAGCGGTTTACGATAATTATGTTTTAATATTGAAGATCGTGCTTTTTGCTGTTACGATTGGCGTTATAGTAGGTGCAATTGCGGATTCATTTGCGCAACCGGGTGTGTGGCAGACAGTTCCGCAAATTACAGCAGGTGCAGCGGGCGCAATTGGGAATTTTTTTGCAGACCTGATCGGAGGGCTAGTTACCGCTTTTGCATGGGTCACAATCGTGTTCTTTATATTGGACAGGTATAATGTACGGATGGATTTGAAAATGGATAAGGAATGGAGTATCGAAAACCTGCGCGAGCTGCCTAAAGAAGGCGGCGAGATCAAACGCGGCGAATGCATTGCGGGAATTGTTTTTTCTACGGTATTTATGCTGATATTCGCACTTGTTCCCTGGGTACTTTCTGCCTATTTTCCGGTAGACGGAAGCATTCAGATCGTTCCGGTGTTCGACCTGCAGGTCGTTATGCAGCGCATGGGGCTATTTTTTGCCATGTATGGGTTGGGGATATTAAAGGAAGCAGGCAAGCTGATTGCGGGTCGCTGGTCGACAAAGCTGGGCATCTTTTCTGCAGTCATTTCGGTGATTACGCTATTGCTGATGCTGGGCATTTTTGCGGATATGGCAATATGGAACCCAAGCTTTGCCGGCGAGGTTACGCAGCTGGGCAATATAGGCAGCGATATATTTATATCCGTATGGAATATAATAACGTCGGTGTTTGTGTTTATAGTGGTAATTGCCAGCGTATTGGGCATGGTAACGGAAATAATAAAAGGGGTGCGGCACAACTGACTATCGATTGAATCTGGAAATTTTTACGCCGTTTGCGGCAAGGCGCCGCAGAAAATCTTCACGGTAGGTAACGTATGCAAAAAAGCGGTACGTTCGCAGGTCACTGATTAGTGTAATGCCATATCGCGTGACGACCGCTTCGCGAATATCTTTAAAATACACACGCCGTTTGATATTGAACATGTTGATGTAAATCATGTCTTCCTGAAACACCTTGATACGGAAAACGGCGAACAAAAGAAGGAACATCAGGCCGACAAAGCCCAATACGCAAAGCAGCACAATGGCGATGACGTCCGCGCTCTGCTGCAAAACAAACATAAGGACAAACCCGCCGATTGCAAGAAAATAGATAACGGCGGCAACAAGAAACGCACGCGGGTAACGTACGGTAAAGGGCGCCTGCTCATCCTCCAAAACGGGTATGCGCAGGTTTTTTGCAGAGAACAATACAAGGTGTACGGCAGAAACCAAAAATAGCGCGATTAACGCAATCTGTATAATCTGCATAGCTACTCCTTTAGTAACGCATACATACAGCTATCCAGAAAGCTGCCGTTTTTGTAGGCGTTTTTTTGCAAAACGCCTTCCAGCGTAAAACCGGCCTTTTCGAGCGCGCGGCGCGAACCGGCATTCTGTGCAAACGGCTCTGCAAATATGCGGACAATATCGAACAAGTCGAATGCCTGTGCGCAAATTTCCTTTAAAGCGCCGCTTACAATTCCACGGCCCCAAAACGGCTCGCCCAGCCAGTAGCCCACCTCTGCGCTTTTTCGATAGATATTTCCCTGCACAAACACGCCGATGCTTCCCGCGGCTTCGCCGTCCACTTCAATTGCACGCATCAGCCGCCGCGTCGTATCGCCCAATATGCAGTCTTGTACAAATTGCTTTGCGTCGTCTTCCGTATAAGGGTAGGGAAAACCATCGCGCAGGTTGTCGGCAATTTTTTTGTTATTGGCGTACTTTGTAATGCTCCTGTAGTCCATTCCCTGCCATTCGCGCACTAAAAAATCCATATTTTTCTCCTTTATAACCATAAGATGAATCCGGTTTTGTCTTCACTGTTATAGCCTGCTTTGCGGTAAAAATCCAACGTAGCGCTGTCCTTTGCGCCGGACAGCAGCATAATTTTGTAGCAACCTGCATCCTTGGCAATTTGCTTTGCTTGTTTTAGCACGGCAGATGCAAAGCCCTGCTTTCTGTAGTCCGAATGGGTGATGACGTTTTCAACAAGCGCATACGGCCGCGCCGAATGCGTCAGGTTTCGAATGACGGTTATGGTGCAGGTGGAAAGCAATGCGCCCTCTTGCTCAAGCACCAATATATGCTGGCTTGGGTCTGTTAATATCTGCTTAAACACCTGAAGGGCGCATCCGTTTGCATCAATCGTCGGCTCCTGGTTGTAATGGGAATATAAAGCCAGCAGGGCAGAAAGCTCATCGGCCCGTATTTCGCGTATTTCCATATCAGTCCTTCCAGTTCCACCATTTAAGCTTTTCGGGGTCGTGCTTTTTGTTTTCGGCATAATATACAGCCGCGCGGTAAACATAAAGCTGGCACCGATCAATCCTTATGCCGCGCTGGATGCAGTCTTTTTCGTACAGGGCCTCCGGGTCAACGCCCCGCAAATCTTCGATTTGATGGATGCCCAGCTTAATAAAGTCCTGCTCTGTTTTTATACCCACACCGGGGATTTGTCTGAGCTCGCCCATACTTCCTCAAAAGGTTTCAATATTTCGATTATAACATATATGAGGAATTGTACACCATTTGATTTCTGTTTTTGGCCGGATACACCTGTGCAAAATCAATGGTCTATGATAAAATAGAAACACCTTGGGGTGGGGGGAACATTCACTTGAAGCTTTCCGAACGATTTACTGCAAAAAAAGCCAAACAATATCTGCTGCAAAGCCTGTTTGTGGCGCTGTGTGTGTTTGTCAACTGAAAAGTACAGCGTTTGGTCACGAAAATATACAGCACCCTCAATCACCGAAGTTAATTAAGAATTCCGTTGTGGAAGGGGGCACCGTCCCCCTTCCACAACG
>JBMNTU010000035.1:0-19519 GCA_050945895.1 Christensenellaceae bacterium
TGTCGCAAAAACCCTTTTCAACAATGACGCTTCAGTGATATGATGTTGTCATAGATACGAAAAACAAATGTCATTATATCTTTTGTAAAAGGCTCTTGCTTGCCAACGTTTACTTGACACTAACAAAGATGATTGCTAAATTTTTGAAGAAACGGTAATATGATATAATGAAGTCTGTACGAAAGCACAGGAGGATGAAAATTGGATTATAAAATTGCCCTTGTAAGAGGAGACGGAATCGGCCCGGAAATCATGAACGAAGCGTTGCGCGTTTTAGAGCGCATCGGCAAAATATACGGACATACATTTGTCTACGAAGAGGCGCCTGCCGGCGGAACTGCCATCGACCAATTTGGCACGCCCCTTCCCGAAAAAAGCCTTACAACCTGCAAGCAATGCGACGCTGTGCTGCTGGGCGCCGTAGGCGGCGCAAAGTGGGACTCTCTTCCCGACGATATGCGCCCGGAACGCGGGCTTTTGGGCCTGCGCGGCGGGCTTTCGCTGTTTGCCAACCTCCGCCCGGCCATCATCTACCCTGCGCTCAAAAGCGCCTGCCCCTTAAAGGATGAAATTATTGGGGACAGCCTGAATATTCTGGTCATCCGCGAGCTGACGGGCGATGTATATTTCGGCGAACACGGCGGCGACGATACGCGCAAATACGATATCATGAACTACTCGGATTACGAGGTAGAGCGCATTGCGCGGGTGGCGTTCGAAGCGGCCCGCAAGCGGGGCGGGCGGGTCACCAGCGTAGATAAAGCAAACGTGCTCTCCACCTCTAAGCTGTGGCGGGCCGTCGTTACCAAAACTGCCGCGGATTACCCCGACGTCGCGCTTTCGCACATGTACGTAGACAATGCCGCAATGCAGCTTGTGCGCGACCCCAAGCAGTTCGATGTTATTTTAACGGGCAACCTCTTTGGAGATATACTCTCCGACCTTGCCAGCATGCTCACCGGCTCAATCGGTATGCTTCCCTCCGCTTCCCTCGGCGACGGAACGCTGGGTATGTACGAGCCCATCCACGGCTCCGCGCCCGACATCGCAGGCAAGGGAATTGCCAACCCCATCGCCATGGTCTTGTCCTGCGCCATGATGCTGCGCCATTCGTTCAGCCTGGAAAAAGAGGCGCAGTCAATCGAAAACGCAGTGCAAGCGGCACTGGCATCCGGCGCGCGCACCGCCGACATCGCTGCCGGCGGAGAATATATCTCCACCGCAGAAATGACAGAGCTCATTCTCCGCAGCCTGCAATAAGGGAAAAATTTATGAAAACAAATACGCTATTTCCAGAAAAAACAGTTTTTTCGTTCGAGGTATTTCCTCCCAAAAAGGATTCTCCGATCGAAACCATCTATAATACGCTGGACGGCTTAAAGGGGCTCTCTCCAGATTTTATCAGCGTGACCTACGGCGCAGGCGGCAGTGAAAACAGCAACTCGACCGTGTCTATTGCGTCGTCCATCAAAAATCAATACCAAATCGAATCTGTGGCGCACCTTCCGGGCGTCAACCTCAATAAACAGGAAGTGCTTTCGCTCCTCGAAAGCTTAAAGGAAAACAAGATCGAAAACATCCTCGCCCTTCGCGGAGACGGCAGTGCAGACGTTCCTCCAAAAACGGATTTTAAGCACGCCAGCGACCTGGTTGCATTCGTCCGCGAAAACAGCGATATGAATATTCTGGGGGCGTGCTATCCGGAAGGGCACAACGAGGCCAAAAATATGGAGGAAGACATCGCGCATCTCAAAATAAAAGTGGACGCGGGCGTCTCTCACCTGATGAGCCAACTTTTTTTCGACAACAGCTATTTTTATTCGTTTTTGGACCAGGCGCGTGCCGCCGGTATCAATACGCCCATCGAAGCGGGAATCATGCCCGTTATCAACCGCAAGCAAATCGAACGCATGGTAACGCTGTGCGGTGTACAGCTTCCCAAAAAGTTTGTCCGGATGATGCAGCGCTACGGAGACAACCCCCAAGCTATGCGCGACGCAGGCATCGCATATGCTGTCGACCAAATCGTCGACCTGCTGGCGCAGGGCGTAGACGGCGTCCATCTCTACACGATGAACAACGCCTATATCGCTGCAAAAATCAGCGAAGCGGTCAGCTCTCTCCTCTAGTTCTCTCTTTTAATGTCAACCAGTATATCGATCTGGTGCAGGTCTTCTTTGCTTTTTACCTCCACCATAAACGACCGGCCCTCAACATATTGCGTTGCAGCGTTTATTTGCGCCAAAATAGAACCGTTTAGATTCGCAGACTGTGCGGCCGAAGCCGCTTTTTCCGAAAATACAAAAGCAAGGCAGAAGAAGCCGTCCCTCGGGATCATATAAAAAATCGTTCTGCCGCGCTCTTTCACCACCAGCGACCATCCCGCTTTTTTACTGTAAAACTTCCATTCCGTGCTTCCTTCCGGAAGCTTTTGAGGAAGCGTATCCCAGTATGGCTTCGTGCCTAAAAGCATATCTGCCAACTGTTTGTCATTTGGTTTTTGCGCCTTATTGTCAAATATACTGGTCGCCATTTTCTCTCTCCTTGTTAAAACATCTTCAGCTGCCGCTGCATATACGGCGCTTTATACAGGTCGATAATATCGCGCATACGGTGCAGCAATCCATGCTTTTTGCATTCCTCTTTAAAATACGCATACAGTTTTTTTGCGTTCATTGCGTTACAACTGTACGCATACCCAAACTGCTTTTGATATTTTTGCCGCATCCCGGGGAAAAGCGCCTCTATGCTGCTCAGGTAGTGGCCCCGCTGGTTTTGCCGAAGCGTCATGCCAAACCCCGGATACACAAACTTTGCGCCCGCGTCCCGTGCCTTGCGAATAATCCCCAAAACATTCTCTTCGCTGTCCTCTATAAACGGCAATAGCGGCATCATCAGCACGCCCGCATCAATCCCGTTTCGGGAAAGCGCTTCTATTGCCGCAAACCGTCTGGACGATGGCGGCGCATGCGGTTCCACTTTTTGGGCCAGCGCGTCGTCCGCCGCCGTTACGGTAATCTTTACCAACACGGGCGAATGTTCGCCAATTTGCTTCAAAAGGTCGATATCCCGCGTAACGAGGTCGCTTTTCGTGTCAATCGCCACGCCAAACCAATGCTTATTAATCAGCTCCAGCGCCTTGCGCGTGTAGCCGTATTTGCTTTCAAACGGGTTGTATGGGTCAGACATCGCCCCCGTTCCCACAACGCCCTTGCTCCGCTTAGAGCGCAGCTCCCGCTCGATAATGGCAAGCGCGTCCGCCTTGGCTTTTACCGTATCAAAATTCTCCACGCCGTAGCACTCGCTCCGGCTGTCGCAATAAATACACCCGTGGCAACAGCCACGGTATATGTTCATGTTATAGTCCGCCCCGAACCACTTGTCGTTTTTTGTCCGGTTGACGATCGTTTTTGCCGGTACAAATTCCATCAATACCCTTGTTCCCTAAGGAATTTTTCAAACTTTTTTTCGCTGAACATTTCGTTGGTCACAAACTCGCCGTTGCTGTATACCGCATATGCCGTAAACGGGTTGGGCGCGCTTTGCGCCTGCTTCGTGCTCTCGATCTTCACCGCCTCAAACGGCGCGTTTTTCGTTTGGGCAACCTCCGCCAGCTTTGGTATATACTTCGCATTCCATGGGCAATGATCCGTGTAATACACCACTATGCCCGGCTTGTCCGTTTTACCGCTCTTCACACTGTCTCCAAACCGCGGAACAGGGGCTTTTCCGCCTTGCTCCAGCGGCAAATAGAGCAGCTCGTAATACGGCGGCGCCGTATCCGCAACCAAAAACCCCTGTTTTTTATAGAATGCAGGGTCAGATAAAAACGGCTTTTTCGTATCGCCGCACACGGCGCAAAGCCCCGCCTTTCCTTCCGCCTTTGCCGCTTCTGTTGCGCGCGACAAAAGCGCCTTGCCTATCCCTTGCCCCGCAAATTTTCCAGAAACCCAAAAGCAGTCGATAAAAACATACCCCGGCGCCGCAACCGGGCTCCATGCATATTCCGCAGGCCCATACTCTATAAATGTTTTTCCGCTTCCGGCGTACTTCAAAAAAGTATATCCTTCACCAATCCGTTCTGCCAGCCAGCTTTTTTTTGCATTTTGGCACGGCTTGTCCGAAAGCGCACAGCAAACATGCTCCTTTTCGAGGTTTTCCTTTGTAAGTTCGACAAACTCCATAGCCGCGCCTCCCTCTACTCGATTCCAATATAAATATTAAGCGTCGCATTCCCGGTTCCCATATCGATATATTCTTCAAAATCGCTGGTATAGCTTCTTTTGTATGGTGCATTCCACACCGCCTGCCAAATCTCTCCAACCGCTTTTTCCATGTCGCCCGCCGCCGTATATTTTGCATACTTTCCCGCTGCAATCTTCCGAACCGGGAATTCCGTCCTTGCATCGCTGTCAACCTCGCAGCCCGCAAGGTACGAGTAGGGCGCTGCCTCGTCGCTTTCATAATCAGTATATACGCCCAATACGGCAGAATCAACAGTTGCATGGACTTGCTCGTTCTTTGCTGTTCGGAAAAAATCCTCCCACAGGGCGGCAATATCCCGTACTGCCCTTCCATCCTTATTCTCCGTCCGAATCTGCGGCCCAGAAACCCATTTTTCCTCCACCATCACAATTTCATATTCCATCTTTATCCCTCCGTTTTTTTATAAACTCAGTATACCAAGGTTAATATGCTATCCTATGTCATATATACGCAGTTTTTTCTTTTTATTTGCGGATGCTAAAATAATTTCAATGCTGCATGGCGCTTTAGGGCATACCGTTTTCAAAAATGTTCTGGTATAATAGCATTTATGAAAGAATATGCCGATTTGCTTTTAAAATTGAATTCGCTCGCGCTGTTCCATTCTTTAACAGAAAATACCGCGTTTCAAAAGCTCTATTTCCTGCTTTCGGCGCCAAACGGCGACATGCCTGCCGTAGTTTCGGCCTATGCGGCATTTGCGTCTGTCCTAATGGATTACGAAATGGACATTTCGGTTTTTGTGCGCGAACTCGTTTTAAACGACCAAAACCCGTACACATCCGGCATAGCCCGCGGAAAAATGCCGTCACAGGCGCTTCGGGGCTGCCTCGAGAGCGAACTGGGTATATTGGCCGAGGTTGCATGCCTGAAAAGTGCCGACGTAAAAGCGCATATTGGCTATGCGGGCTACCTGCCCGATTGGAGCCATGCCCGGGTAGATCTGCTTTCGCTCTACGACGAGGAAATGGCCGGTCTGCATACCAGGGGCTTTGGTATCTTCAAACGGTATCATATGTTTACCGTGAACGGCGGCGCGCTCGTTCCGGTCAAAACTCCGGACGGCGTTCGCCTGGGCGACCTTTACGGCTACGAGTACGAGCGCGGCCTTATCCTGCAAAACACCAACGCGCTCCTTGCCGGCAAGCCTGCCGCAAATATGCTGCTATACGGCGACAGCGGCACGGGCAAGTCTTCGAGTATAAAGGCTGTTGCAAACGAGCTTTGCCCAAAGGGGCTGCGCCTTGTGGAAGTACCGAAGGCAAACTTGTTTGACATTCCAGGGCTGATTGAAACGCTGAGCGATAACCCTCTCAAATTCATACTGTTTATCGACGACCTGTCCTTTTCGGGAGAAGACGACAACTTTACGGCGCTTAAGGCCATATTGGAGGGCTCGGTACTGTCGCGCAGCAGCAACACCGTTATTTACGCCACCAGCAACCGCCGCCGGTTGGTAAAGGAATCTTTTTCGGACCGGAAAGGGGACGATTTGCATATCAATGAGACGATACAGCAAACTGCATCGCTAAGCGAACGGTTTGGGCTGGCCATTCCATTTTCTGCACCGTCCAAAGAGGAATACCTTGAAATTGTGAGTCATCTTGCAGGCATGTACCAAATTAGCCTGGCGCAAGAAGCACTTCACCAACAAGCAGAAGTGTTTGCCCTCGAAAAGGGCGGCCGCAGCGGTCGTGCGGCGCGGCAGTTTATAGAGCAGCTTGTAGCGCTACAAGCTGCGCCTATCCGTTAAGCAGGCAGCCGCGCGCCTCTTTCTGTAATTGAAACACAATAAGGGGAGCGCCGGATAGCTAGCCATCCGGAAATAAAGGGGGGAAGGGTGGCTGAAAACCGCAGATTACCTAAAAACAATGGAATTTTTAGATAAAAAAACCTGCAGCTTGAATTTTTGTAAAAAACTTGCTATGATATTGAAAATGTAATAACGAAGCGCCGGAAGGGTTGGCATCCTTAGTAAGCCCGGCGCAAATCAAAAGAGGGCCGCAGTGCGGTCAACCAGGGTGGAACCGCGGAAGAGTCTTTCGTCCCTAGCAGGGAGGAAAAGGCTTTTTGTTTTTTAAAGAATAATTTTGGAGGTTTTGATATGGAAGAAAAAACGATGGAAAAAATTGTTGCGCTGGCCAAAGGCCGGGGGTATATTTTCCCTGGGTCGGAGATATACGGGGGCCTTGCAAACACATGGGATTATGGCCCGCTGGGCGTAGAGTTCAAAAACAACATAAAAAAGATGTGGTGGAAAAAGTTTATCACCGAATCCCGGCACAACGTGGGGCTGGACAGCGCCATTTTGATGAACCCGCAAACGTGGGTCGCTTCCGGGCACGTGGGAGGGTTCAACGACCCGCTGATGGACTGTAAAAGCTGTAAGGAGCGCTTTCGCGCGGATAAGCTGATTGAGGATTTTGCGGCCGAAAAGGGGCTGGATGTTCAGCCGGAGGCAATGGACAAGGCCGAGATGGAAGCGTTTATTGCAGAGAACATCGTGTGTCCCACATGCGGCAAGAAGGATTTTACGCCCATCCGCCAGTTTAACCTGATGTTTAAAACATTCCAGGGGGTGAACGAAGACACCGCCGCGGAAATTTACCTTCGCCCGGAAACGGCGCAGGGGATTTTTGTCAACTTTAAGAATGTGCTGCGCACGACGAGAAGGCGTATGCCCATGGGCATCGGGCAGATTGGCAAGTCGTTCCGAAACGAAATTACGCCGGGCAACTTTACGTTCCGCACGCGTGAGTTTGAACAGATGGAGCTGGAGTTTTTCTGTGACCCGAAGGAAGAGTTTGAGTGGTTCAAATACTGGAAGGATTTCTGCTACAACTGGCTGCTGGATTTGGGGCTGAAAAAAGAAAACATCAAGCTGCGCGACCATTCGAAAGAAGAGCTTTCGCATTATTCCAATGCAACGACGGATATTGAATACAAATTCCCGTTTGGCTGGGGTGAGCTTTGGGGCATTGCCGACCGGACAGATTTTGACCTGAAGGCGCACATGAGCGAGTCGGGAGAGAACTTTGAATATATGGATCCGGTGACGAACGAAAAGTATGTGCCGTACTGCATAGAGCCGTCGCTTGGCGCCGACCGCGTGGCGCTGGCGTTTTTGTGCGATGCGTACGACGAGGAAGAGCTGGAAAAAGAAACGCGCACGGTGCTTCGGCTGCACCCGGCGCTTGCGCCGTTTAAGGCGGCTATATTGCCGCTGCAAAAGAAGCTTGCCGAAACGGCTGAAAAGCTGTGGCAGGATTTGTCTCAGTGCATGAATATCGACTATGACCTGACCGGTTCCATTGGCAAACGCTACCGCAGGCAGGATGAGATTGGCACGCCATACTGCATTACGGTGGATTTTGACACATTGGAAGACGGGACGGTAACGATCCGTGACCGTGACACGATGGAGCAGCAGCGCATGCCGATGGATAAGCTGGCGGAGTTTTTGTCTGTCCATACATATTTTTAAAGGAAAGAAATAATGCGTTTTTTGGACATACCGCCGCTGGACGAAAAAGCGGCAACGGCAGCACGAAAGAAAATAGACGGGCTTTCTAAGCCGATGGGCAGCCTCGGGCGGCTGGAGGAATATGCGGTGCGCCTTGCGGCGATCCGCGGGCATGCGGGCGGGCTGCTGGGCAAAAAGGCGGTGCTGGTTTTTGCGGCGGACAACGGCGTACACGAAGAAGGCATTACGCCGGTGCCGCAGGCGGTGACCGCATCGCAGGCAAAGGCCATTGCAAACGGCCTTGCGGGCGTATCTGTTTTGGCGAAGCAGGCGGGGGCGGATGTGTTCGTGTTTGATGTGGGCATGGCACGCGCCGCGGAGGAAAGCGCCATTATAGACTGCGCGGTAATGCGCGGCACCAACAATATGGCGCATGGCCCTGCAATGACAAGGGAACAATGCGAGGCGGCGGTGCGGGTTGGTTTTGATGCAGTGAAAGAACGCGGCGAATATGGCGCGTTGGGCATCGGCGAAATGGGCATTTGCAACACGACGACGGCTGCCGCCGTAGCTTGCGCATTGCTCGGCGCCGGTCCGGAGGAAATGACGGGGCTGGGTGCGGGAATTACGGATGCGCAGTACCGCAAAAAAGTGGATACCGTAAAAAAAGCGCTGGATGTAAACAGGCCGGACGGCCGCGACGCAATCGATGTATTGGCAAAGGTTGGCGGATTAGACATCGCCGCGATGGCGGGAGCGTTTTGCGCTTGCGCGTGCTACAGTATTCCGGCCGTGGCCGATGGGTTTATTTCCATTTGTGCGGCGCTGGCGGCTGTGCGTATGGACGAGCGGGTAGGGCAGGTGTTGTTTTTGTCGCACAAAAGCGCTGAAAAAGGCTATGCTGCCATTGCGCGCGCGTTGGGGCTGCATGCGCCGATGGATATGGGCATGCGCCTGGGCGAAGGCAGCGGCTGCCCGCTGATGTTCTATTTGCTGGAAGCGGCGCTTTGCATTACGGATGGAATGGGAACGCTGGAAGCGGCCGCGGGAATCGGCAAAGAAAACCTGGTGGATTTTGCGGCGGAAGAATAGCGATGCACATAGGCATAGCGATTTTTTGGAAAAACCGCAATAAGGGAAACACATGAACGATACAAAATATAAAGCACTGAAAAACCTGCGTTTTTTTGTAGAGACGATTTCTTTGCTGGGGGTCGTGGCGCTTATTGTGACATTTGCGGTGACGGCGGAAGCCGCGCAAACGCCCATCTCTGCCGATGCAAGCGGCCTTGTGGGGCGGCTTGGTATACGCAGGGTATTGTTTTTATTGTTCATTATCGGAGGCGCGGTTACGGGCGCGCTGTTTATTGTCTCGCGCTTTCCCAGGCTGCATAAGTATCCGGTGGAAATCAATGCGGGAAACGTGGAGGTACAATACCATATCCTCAAGCTTGCCTTGTGCGCGGCACAGCTTGTAACGATTTTTGCGACCTGTTTTTTGATGATCAGTGTGGTTAATAGGAGCATAGCGCTGTATTCGGCCGAATTTGCAGGCGTGATTGTTACCAGCGCAATATTATATGCTGTGATTCTTTTGGCCTACCTGCTTGCCGCCCGGCGGTTTCGTTGAGAGGTGTGAGGGTAAGCCGGAGGCGGGTTTCGTTATGTCCGGCCTTGTGGAATGATTGGAGGATGTGATATAACTCGGCAAAGACCGCCTCGTTGAAACGCGCTGACGAAGCGCGGGCAGAGAAGCGCTTGTTATAACGAGCCGGAGGCGAGTTTCATCATATCCAGCCTTGTAGATTATTCGCGGGATATGATATAATGCCTATGTACGGTGTTTAGCGGTATTGGATGCAAACTGCATAAACAAAAAGCGTACAAAATAAAAAACCATAAGACGGGTATCCCTTATTCTATACGGAATAAAACAAACGGGAACCTGAACGGAGGAAAAAATGAATAAAAGAACAAGATCTTTGGTATTTATGGCAATACTGATTGCCATCATGCTGCTTTTCGGGTTTACGCCCATTGGCTACATCCCGCTGCCTTTTGCAAGGCTGACGCTGATGTGCCTGCCGGTTATTATCGGTACGATGGTGCTGGGGCTTAGGACGGGGTTTGGGCTTTCGCTGGTGTTTATTATGACCAGCATCGTACAGCTTTTAACAGCGCCCGACGCGGTTTCGGTCATTCTGTTCTCGGATAACCCCGTGGCGTATATCTTTTGCCTGGTGTTGCCGCGGCTGCTGATTGCGCCGGTGACGTATGGCGTGCAAAAAGCGCTTTCGAGGCGTATGGCAAAGGGAAGCGGTATATTGGCTGCCGTACTGGGGTCTTTGGTCAATACGTTTGGCTATTTGGGCATGCTGCAGATCATTTTTGTGCCCGCCCTGTCTGCCGGGCTGTCTATGGATATTTCGGCGGCGACGGTTATGATTTGGACGGTTGTGCTGACAAACGGCCTACCTGAGGCGGGGATTGCGGGCGTGCTGTGCCCGCTGATATCGAACGCAGTGAAAAAATCGATACCGCCTATCCAAAATACAAAGGAGAAAGCAGTCGCATGATACTTGCAATGGACGTTGGCAATACGAACATAAAATGTGGATTGTTTGAACAAGGAAAGCTGCTGCATTCGTTCCGAATCTCTACCGATGTGGATATGACCTCGGACGAATACGGCGTTTCTATGATATCTTTTTTTGACTATCTGAAAATTACGACAGACATGGTAACGGGAGTGATCGTTTCTTCGGTCATTCCCTCTATCAATTATACGCTGGAGCATATGTCCCGCGAATATTTTGACGTTCGGCCGATGTTTGTGGGGCCGGGCATTAAAACGGGCATCAATATAAAATATGACAACCCAAAAGAGCTTGGCGCAGACCGGATTGTATCTGCGGTGGCGGCATACGAGCTTTTTGGCGGGCCGGTTATTACGGTAGATTTTGGAACGGCTACGTCGTTTGGCGCTGTTTCGGAAAACGGGGATTTTTTGGGCGGCGCAATTTGCCCGGGCGTTCTTATTTCGGCGGATGCGCTTACAAGCAGTGCGGCAAAGCTTCCAAGGATTGAGCTGGTTCGGCCGAAGTCGATTATCAACAGGGGAACGGTGTCGGGCATGCAGGCGGGCATTATTTACGGCTATGTCGGCCAGGTGCAGTATATTATTGAAAAATTGAAGGAAGAGCTTGGGCCGGCAAAGGTCATTGCCACAGGCGGCTTTTCCAGCCTGATTTCGGAAAGCACGGACGTAATCGACGAAATTGTACCCACCCTTACGCTGATTGGCCTGGAGAAGATTTATATGAAGAATATACACCAATGATTGAAGGAGCAAAGCTATTATGAAAGAGGTAAAGGTTGCCATACTGGGTATGGGAACAGTCGGCGGCGGAATCTACCAGCTGATTGAGCAGGAAGCAAAAAACATCGAAAACAACGAAGGGCTGCGGCTGACGGTAAAAAAGACGTTGGCGCTGAACTATACGATAGATGTTCCGGAAAGTAAAAAGGCGAAGGACATAGACGAGATTGTAAACGATCCGGAAATCGATATTGTTGCCGAAGTAATGGGAGGGCAAAACCCGGCAAAGGAATTTATCCTGAAGGCGCTTAATGCCGGAAAAACGGTTGTATCTGCAAATAAGGATATGATTTCCCAGAACTGGCCGGACCTTGACGCGGCGGCAAAAAAGACCGGGGCGGGCTTTTACTTTGAAGCGTCCGTTGGCGGCGGAATACCGATTTTGCGCGCGATGAACGACTCTATGCAAGCAAACACAATCCATTCCGTATATGGAATCGTAAACGGCACGACCAACTATATACTGACAAAAATGGACGACGAGGGGCTGGAATATGCGGACGTGCTCAAAGAAGCGCAGGAGCTGGGGTACGCGGAGGCCAACCCCACGAGCGATGTGGAAGGGTACGATGCGCGCTACAAGCTTTCTATCCTTTCGTCGATGGCGTTCCACATGCGTATACCAGTAGACAAGATTTATTGCGAAGGCATTACGCAGATATCCAAAACGGATATAGAGATTGGGCGGGAAATGGGCTATGTTGTAAAGCTGCTTGCCATTGGCAAAAAGGCGAAGGATGGCACAGTGGAAGCACGGGTGCACCCAACGATGATCCGCAAAGACCATGCGCTGGCAACGGTAAAGGGCTCGTTTAACGCGATATTTATTGACGGCAGCGCCGTGGGAGACATGATGTGGTATGGTAAAGGCGCGGGTGACCTGCCCACGGCAAGCGCGTTGGTTTCGGACATGGTATATGCATCCAATGTGCAAAAGCACCGCTATGCCACGTTTGACAATACATACGAGGCAAACGATGTAAAAATAAACGACAACTGGATGACCGAGTATTTCATCCGTATGGACGTAAAGGACCAGCCGGGTGTGCTTGCGAAAATTGCAGGCGTGTTTGGAAAATATTCCGTCAGCATCAAAAGTGTGATTCAGAAGGATGCGGGAGAGAAAGAAACGGCCCCGCTGATTGTGGTAACGCATACGGCGCACGAACAGGACATTCGTAAAGCAATCGAAGAGATTCGTGAGATTGGGGAAGTGTCCAGCGTGGCAAACTGTATTCGCGTGGAAAACTAGGGAGGCGGCTGATGGTTCGCAGAGAAGCAACTGTAAAAGAACGGCCAAATATGCGTGGGGGCAACGGTACGGTTGCGCTGCATGACTGGCTTGCAGAGGGAGAGCTTTGCAAGAACGTGCGGGTTTTATCGGAGATACACTTGCCCGCGGGGGCGTCTATTGGTGCGCACGACCACCACGGTGAGGCAGAGATATTTAAAATAATCTCCGGAAGCGGGAAGTATACGGACAATTGGGCCGTTTACCCTGTGGAGGCGGGGGATGTGCTGGTTTGCTATAGCGGCGAAAACCACGGCATCGAAAATACCGGCGACGATGAATTGATTTTCTTTGCACTTGTTGTGCAGGAATAAATATTGATTATGAAGGAGAGGGTTTGGTTATGATAAGAAAAATGCCCATTGCTACGGTACAGGAAAATGAAGGGCTGGCGACCGGCCGGCTGGAGTTTGCGCATTGGCTGGCAGACGAAGAAAAATGCCCGAATGTGGACGTGTTGGCAGATATTGTAGTAACGCCGGGCGCGGCCGTGGGAGACCACCAGCACGTTGGCGAAGCGGAGGTTTACCGGGCGCTTAAGGGAAAAGCAATTTATAACGACAACGGTAAAGAGGTAGAAGTAACGGCAGGCGATGTTATGGTGTGCTACAATGGCGAAACACATGGAATAAAGAACAATAGCAACGAAGATTTTATTTTCACAGCCATTGTTATAAAAGAATAGTGTAGACCAAAGCCTGTAAAGAATAGAAGCACAAAGTGCTTTTGGTTTGAAAATGCTGTAGAGGAAGCAAATTCCTCTGAAAGGAGAAGCTATGCCGATAGGAGCATATATAGCAATTGGCGCGGTTATCGCCGTTGTAGTTATTATAATCATCTGGTATATTACCGCATACAATAACTTTATTAAAATGAAAAACAATATTGAAGAGGCGTTTGCAACGATTGATGTGTATTTGAAGCGTCGATTTGATATGATTCCCAACCTTGTGGAAACAGTCAAAGGGTACGCTGCGCACGAAAGCAAAACGCTGGAGCAGGTAACGGCGGCGCGCAACGCGGTCGCAAGCTCGCAAACGACGCAAGAGAGGCTGGATAACGAAAATATTCTGTCCGGCACGCTGCGCAGCCTGTTTGCAGTTTCCGAGGCGTATCCAGATCTGAAGGCGAACACCAACTTTTTGGATTTGCAGCGGCAGATCAACCAGGTAGAGCTGGATCTTGCAAATGCACGTAAGTTCTATAATGCGAACGTCAAGCAGTTCAATACAAAACTGCAAACCGTTCCCACAAACCTGATTGCAAGGAAATTCAACTTTGAAAAGCAGCCGATGTTTGAGGTTTCAAACGAACAGGAGCGGGAAAACGTCAACGTATCGTTTTCGTAAAACGGCTTTGTTTTGTGATTTTTACGCAGGCGGCATGGGCCTGTGAGGCAAGCGAGCATATATAGCTATATTGCTCGCTTGTATATTCTTTGCAGCAATCATATTGCTGGGAAAATGAAAGGGAATCGTCCATATGAAGCATAAGCAGAAATTTATTCTGGCCGTTGTTGCCGTATTGCTACTGTTTACTACTATTCCGGGAGTTGCGTTTGCGGCTGATACGGACAGCGTGCAGGCTGCCGGATATTCCATCTCAAATTTTGATGTGGATATTGTAGTAAATGAAAACAATACATACCTTGTAAAAGAGAATATTACGGTAGATTTTACAGTGGAATCGCGCGGCATAACGCGCGATATTCCTGTCCGGTTTAACGCACGGTGGCAGGAAGAAGATGGCGATATGCGGGAGCGGAAATACCAGGCAGTGCTCAGCGATATTTCGGCCAATACGAATGTTAACACGGAGCGCAGCGGAGACAGTTTTATTCTTTACCTGGGTGACGAAGATACGTATGTAACAGGCGAACAGCACTATGAAATCAGCTATCTGTATGACGCCGGGGATGATGGAATTTCGGCGTATGATATGTTCTATTATAATATCATTGGCGATAATATTGGTACATATGTGGACGGGGTAGACTTTACGATAACGATGCCCAAGGAATTTGATGCATCCAAGATTGGGTTTAGCGTGGGCAAAACGGGCAGCGCAGGATATAACCAGGAAGAGCTTTCCTATTCGGTGGACGGCAATACGATTACAGGAACGTTTGCCGGCAGGCTGAACCCCTACGAAGCGGTTACGGCTCGGATCGAACTCCCCGAGGGTTATTATGTGGGCGCACGCAAACCGGCGGACACGGTTTTCCTTTTTATTATCGTATTTTTGGCTATGGCGGTGGCGGTAGCAGTGCTGGCAATTTTTTTTGGAAGAAAGCAGCCCGTTGTTCAAACAGTGGAATTCTACCCGCCAGAAGGGATGACGTCTGCCGATGTGGGGTTTGTAATCGACGGGGTCGTGGAGGACAAGGATGTAGTGTCTTTGCTCATTTATTGGGCGGATAAGGGCTATATCGAGATCCACGAAGGCGAGAAAAGCAACATGACCTTTAAAAAGATCAAGGATCTTCCGGAAAGCGCCAATGAATATGAAGTATTGATGTTCAACAAAATGTTTATTGCGGGAGATACAACATCTACAAAAGACATGCAGTATAAATTTGCGGATACGGTGGGGCTGGTAAAAAAACGCGTTAAAGCAAAATATGAGACGAAGGAAGACCGGGTATTTAAAAGGGCTTCTACTATGCTGCAGGACCTTGTTAAGATGCTGGCGGCCTTCCCCATTGCTGCAATGGCCATGCTGCTGATGTATGACGATACATTTGACTTGCTTGCCTCGTTTTTGTTTGCGGCCATGATATTTTTACTTGCCTACTATATTTCGGGGAGTTTTGTTTCGCTGGTAAACACTTGGCAGTCGGAAAAACGGTCGTCCAGAGTGGGGATGGCTATTTTATGGATATCGCTTAGCGTCGTCATGTACTTGCTGATTATTTTGATAGGCTATCCGTTGTTTGGATGGGTTGCGCCGCTTGCATGCGCGAGTTCTTTTGTTATGACTGTTCTTGCGCCAACATTTAGGAAGCGTACAGACAAGGGGCTTACATGGTATGGTCGAATTCTTGGGCTTAAGGACTTTATTCAAAAGGTGGAGGCAGAAAAGCTTAAGCTGATGGTGGAGGAAGATCCGGCGTATTTTTACAATGTTTTGCCGTATGCGTACGTGCTGGGCGTCAGCGATAAATGGGCAAAGCGCTTTGAGAGCATTGCGGTGGAACCGCCGCACTGGTATTACGGCTATAGTATGAATACATTTACAACAGTATATTTTACATCTGCGTTGACAAGATCGATGGCGAGGAGCCAGGCAGCCATGACGGTAAAGCGCGACAGTTCGGGCGGCGGCGGCCGGTTTGGCGGCGGCGGATTCTCGGGCGGCGGATTCTCGGGCGGCGGCTTTGGCGGCGGCGGCGTGGGACGATGGTAGGCACCGGATGGTTTGTTGCGGCAAGGGAAGTGATGGAATGAAGGCCATATTACCTGTAAGTGAACTCGGCTTCATTTCGGAAGCGGATCGATCGTTTATTGCGGCCTTTGACGGCGCAATGAAATCGCTTGGCTATGAGATGGACGGCGGACTGCGCGACGGGTTTTGCTGGGGAAAACACATGCTGGTGTATGTAAAAAGCGGCGTGAAGAGCAAAAAATCTTACGCACGCGTTTATATCCGCGAAAATGAGGTCGTCCTGCGCATGTATTTCAGCAATGTCGATAGGCATCGTGCGTACATTGAGGCGTCGCCCGTGCATATAAAAGATGCTTTCACAAGAGAACATGGAACATGCGGCCACTGCCACAACGAAAAAGAGGGCAAATGCAGCCACCGCAAAGCGTATATATTAGACGGTACGCCGTATGAAAAATGCGACGGCTTTACATTCGAGTTTTGGCAGCCGGAGCAGTCGAAAATACCGGACTATGTGGCGGTGTTTACGGAATTCTATCCGTCAAAAACAAAATAGATTAAAAAAAGGCGACCCGAAAAAGGTTGCCTTTTCTATCGTACGAAAATTACCTGAAAACAGAAACGTCGATATGGACGGTAACGTTTCCTTTGATTGTCGCCCATACCGGGCATAGCTTTTGCTCGGCTGCTGCCCTTTGCTTCGACGGAAATGCCGTCGACCTGTTTATCCATCCTGTGGCACAGCAGTGTCAGGACGGTCGTGGCAACGCAACAATCTATAGCTGACTAATAGTTCCAGAAGAAAGGTATATCACAGACTGTTCCCAACTGGTAGGAAATAATCGATGATAATCTCTAGGTTGTTGCGGACAACTAAAAAAATTCCCTGCCTACGCAATGTAAGCAGGGAAATTTGAGTTTTATGTTTTACAAATGAATGCCCTATTTAGAGTCCCTGGCTGCCTGTGCGCCATATTCCAACGCAGTTTCGTTCATGGGAATTAGATGTTTTTTCTTTTCTCCCATAATCTTTTCAAGGCTTTGTATAATCGTTTTGTTGTCGACCACATTTGCGCAGGCGTTGTACGCGCCCAAAATAACCATGTTGGCAGCTTTGATGCTGCCTGCCTTTTCGGCGAGCGCGTTGGCGGGAATTTTGATTACCCGGATATCGCTCCGTGTGGGCTCGATTTGGATCAGGTCGGAGTTCATAATCAGCGTGCCGCCGGGGCGGACGGATTTTTCAAACTGCTCCATGGAAGGACGGTTCATTACAACGGCGCAGTCTGCTTCTACAACGATGGGCGAAGCGACCTCTTCGTCCGAAACGACAACATTGCAGTTGGCTGTTCCGCCGCGCATTTCCGGGCCGTACGAAGGCAACCAGGAAACATTTTTACCCTCGGCAAGTCCGGAATATGCAACGATCTGCCCGGCCAATAGCACGCCCTGTCCGCCGAATCCGGCAAAAATAACCTGTTCTGTCATAATTATTTGCCCTCCTTCTTTACGCCCAGCGGATATTGCGGCACCATATTCTCTTTCAGCCAGCCAAGCGCCTCGTTTGGGCTGAGGCCCCAGTTTGTGGGGCAAGTGGAAAGAACCTCTACCAGCGAAAAGCCCTTGCCCTGCATTTGGTATTCGAAAGCCTTTTTGATTGCTTTTTTTGTTTTGATTACGTTTGCAACATCGTGCGTGGATGTCCGTTCGATATAATATGCGCCGTTGATTGTAGCAAGCATTTCCGCAATGTTGATGGGCTGCCCCTGCGTCGTTTCCTGCCGGCCGTATGGCGAGGTCGTCGTAACCTGCCCGACAAGCGTTGTGGGGGCCATTTGTCCACCGGTCATACCGTAAATAGCGTTATTGACAAAGATCGTGGTGATATTCTCGCCGCGGACAGCTGCGTGGACGATTTCCGCTGCGCCGATAGACGCAAGGTCGCCGTCGCCCTGGTATGTAAATACCAGGCTGTCTGGGCAGGCGCGCTTGATTCCCGTCGCTACGGCAGGTGCGCGGCCATGCGCCGCTTCCATCATATCACAGTTGAAATATTTATATGCAAATACCGCGCAGCCAACAGGCGCAATGCCTATGGCAGCGTCTTCCAGGCCAAGCTCTTCGATGCTTTCTGCAACCAGCCGGTGGATGATACCGTGTGTGCAGCCTGGGCAATAATGAAAGGGCACGTCTGTTAGCATTTTTGTGCGTTCAAATACTTTTGCCATGATTATTTGCCCTCCTTCATTTTAATGATTTCGTCGTAAATCTGGTTTGGCGTAGGAACGATGCCACCAAGGATGCCAAAGAATTTCACAGGAACGCGGCCCTCTACTGCAAGCTTTACGTCTTCCAGCATTTGTCCGGCGTTCATTTCGACGTCCAAAATACCCTTTACTTTTTTGGAAGCCGCTGCGATTGTTTCGCTTGGGAAAGGCCAGAGCGATACCGGGCGGATAATCCCGACTTTAATACCCTGTTCACGCGCTTTCATGACCGCGTTTTTTGCAATGCGCGCGATTGTTCCAAAAGCCGTTATAATATATTCGGCGTCGTCCGTCATGTATTGCTCCACGCGTACTTCGTTTTTTTCAATCTCCCGATACTTTGCCTGTAGGCGCGCGCTTACTTCGCTCATAAGCTCTGCTTCAATATACAGGGAATTGATGATTCGGCGGGGCTTGGATTTATCCTTCCAGCCGCTTGCCGCCCACGTTTTTTCGGGAAGCTGTTCCCGTTGCTTTTCGCTAAACTCCACAGGCTCCATCATCTGCCCGATCATTCCGTCGCCAATGATGATAACGGGCGTGCGGTACTTATCCGCAAGGTCGAAGCCGTCCATTACAAGGTCGGCCGCTTCCTGCACACTGGCAGGCGCCAGCACGATGGGGTGGTAATCCCCGTGGCCGCCGCCCTTTGTTGCCTGGAAATAATCTCCCTGCGAAGGAAGTATTCCGCCCAGGCCGGGGCCAGTGCGGATCATGTTGACAACGACACACGGAAGCTCGGCGCAGGCAATATAGCTGATGCCTTCCTGCTTGAGGCTGATACCCGGGCTGGACGAGGACGTCATTGCCCGTACGCCCGCTCCGGCGGCGCCATATACCATATTGATTGCAGCGATTTCACTTTCCGCTTGCAAAAATGTTCCGTCTACCTGGGGCATGCGGCGGGCCATATATTCGGGTATTTGGTTTTGAGGCGTAATGGGGTAGCCGAAAAAGTGCCGACAGCCTGCTTTGATTGCAGCCTCGGCAATCGCCTCATTTCCTTTCATTAATACTTTTGCCATTTTTTTCACCTTAATTTAGAAATTTTTTCGAGATCGCTATTTTTCGATCTCGATTGCCATATCCGGGCACATGCGCGCGCACGCAGCGCAGGCGATGCACTCGTCCATCTTCTCGATACCGACCGGATTATACCCCTTTGCGTTTAGCCTGTCCTTTTTAAGATCCAAAATCTTTTTTGGACACGCGTTGATGCAAAGACTGCACCCTTTGCAGGTATCCTCATAAATGATTACCTTAGCCATATATATCACCTTTTAACTCAAATTAATGCTTCGCTGCACCTTTTCAACAGAAAAGCATACCCCTTTAGGATACCATTTCTTCGCTTTTGCGTCAAGATTTATAGAAGGGGATTTCAATTGGGGTACGGATCAACCGGAAGGGGAATCGAACGTATCCAGCCATTGATTTATGAGCCGGATAGATTTTTGGCGGTTTTTGTA
>JBMNTU010000036.1:0-19072 GCA_050945895.1 Christensenellaceae bacterium
ACGGTGCCCCCTTCCACAACGGAATTCTTAATTAACTTCGGTGATTGAGGGTGCTGTATATTTTCGTGACCAAACGCTGTACTTTTCAGTTGACAAACACACAGTGTCCGTGTTGTGCTTCCTGCAGCAAGAGATGAAGCCGCAGGAAGGCCACTTTGTAAAAAAAGCTTTGCCGCTGGAATATGCTTTATTATTATACGGAAGATGTTTTTGCAAAGGCGGAATAAAAATGCCGGCCGCAGTAACTGGCAGCCGGCAGGAGGTATGGATTTGTATCTTTCCAGATGATTGTCTGCATGGCCGCCTTTCGCCCGGGCCGTTCATTTGGCCCGGACAAAAGCGGCTTCAGAGTCACCTGGTCAGCTAGCTTTGTTTGGTTTTGACCATATCGATTGCAACGACGCCGATGATGACCGCGCCGATGATGATTTGCTGGAGCGACGTCGATACGCCCAAAATGTTGAGGCCCACGCGGATGACCGTCAGCACCAGTGCGCCGACCCACGAACGGACGATGCTTCCAGATCCGCCGCTCATGCTTGTTCCGCCGATGGCGACTGCGGCAATTGCGTCCAGCTCGTATCCGTCACCAATGATGGGGCTGCCTGTTTTCAGGCGGGACGCCATAATAACACCGCTGATACCGGCCGTAATTCCGCTGATCATGAAAATATACATTTTATATTTATTGACGTTTACGCCCGACTGCTTGGCTGCTTTTTCGCTGCTGCCGATTGCAAAGGTGTAACGCCCCATGCGGGTGTGGTTGAGCAGTATAAAGCATACGATGAATACGCCGATCATGATGATGACCTGTGGGGGAATGACCCATTCCGGCATACCGCCAAATATGGAGAACTCGGCGGGCAGCCCCGAAACGGGGCTTTCGTTTGTCAGAACAAGCGCCAGGCCGCGCGCAATGTACATCATACCGGACGTTGCGATGAAGAACGGCACCTTAAGCTTGGCGATGAAAAATCCGTTGGCAAAGCCAAATCCGCCTGCAATCAACACCGTCAGAACAACGGCTACCCACATGTTCATACCTGCCTTGACAATGAACAGCGCCACGATGCTGGACGATAGCGCAACCAGCGCGCCGACCGAAAGGTCTATACCGCCAGCAATGACGACAAAGGTCATACCGAACGCCAAAATCGCGTATACCGAACACTGCCGCAGCACGTTTTTCAGATTTTCCGGCGTCATAAAGCTGCTGTCCAGCAGGGAAAGCACGATTACGAGCGCCGCCAGTATGATAAATATACCGTATTTTTTAAAAACTCCCTGGAATCTGTTTCCTTGTTTTACTTCACATTCCTTATTCATAATTTTCTCCTAACTGGCCAGGTATTGTATTGTCAGGCGTGCAGATTTTGGGATTCTTCCCGGTAATCCACACCCAGCATATAGCCCATCAAAAGCTTTTCGCACATGTCGCCGTCTTCTTTGGGATTTACTTCCCCAACGATATGGCCTTCTCGGAACACGATGATCCGGTCGCAAAGGCCGAGCAGCTCGGTTTCTTCCGATGAAATAAGGACAACGCCCACGCCGCCCTTTGCCAGGTCGCTGATGATGCTGTAAAACTCTGCCTTGGCGCCTACATCTATGCCGCGGGTAGGCTCGTCCAATATCATAATTTTGGGTTCGGTGAGCATCCATTTGGAAAGGCAGACCTTTTGCTGGTTTCCGCCGGACAGGTTTACGGCAAGCTGCTCCATAGATGGTGTTTTTACGTTCAGCTTTTTGGACATTTCGGTGACGTCTTTTACTTCTCTGTGCTTGTTGATTAGCCCGAGCTTGGTGACTCTTTTCAGACTGGCGAGGCTTTCGTTTTCGCGGATGGAACGCTCCAGCAGCAGCCCCTCTGTTTTTCTGTCCTCTGTTGCATAGGCGATTCCCTTCTTAAGCGCGCAACCGGAGCTTTTTGGCGCAAAGGGCTTGCCCTCTACCAGAATTTCTCCGCAGCGGTAGGGGAATTCGCCGAATATGCTTTTTCCCACTTCGGTCCGTCCGGCGCCCACAAGCCCGGCAAACCCAACAATTTCCCCAGCGTGGAGCGTGAAGCTGATATCTTCGTAGTAGCCGTCCGAGCTTAGGCCGTCTACGCTTAAAAGCTCGCGCCCGATGGTAGGCTGCCGCGTGGGGAATTCTTCTTCGATCTTGCGGCCAACAATGCTGTCTACCAGGTATTCGCGCGTGATATCCTTCATATCTTCGGTGAAGATCCATTTGCCGTCCCGCAGCAGCGTCAGCCGTTCGCTCACACGGAAGATTTCATCCAGCCGGTGCGAGATATAGATGATGGCAACGCCTCTGTTGTGCAGCTTTTCGATGATCTCGTAGAGCTTGTCCACTTCCTTTACGGAAAGCGAGGATGTGGGTTCGTCTAAGATAAGGATGCGCGCATTTGAAGAAACTGCTTTGATGATTTCCACCATCTGCTGCTGTGCGATGGGAAGGTCGCAGACGCTTTTGGAAATATCGATCTCTATTTCCAGATCCTGTAAAATTTCGTGTGCCTGGCGTTTCATCTCTTTCCAGTCGTAAAACCCGCCTTTGATAATTTCGCGGTTGATGAAAATATTCTCGAGCACGTTTAGATCGGGCAGTACGTTGAGCTCCTGGAATACGATGCTGATACCCAGCTGCTGTGCATGGGCCGGGTTTTTGATGGAAATTTCCTGCCCATCCAGCAATATTTCGCCGCAGTCCGGCGTATAGATACCGGCAAGCACTTTCATCAGGGTGGATTTGCCTGCGCCGTTTGCGCCCATTAAGGCATGTGTTTCGCCGGGCTTTACAAGAAGCTGGACGTCGTCGAGCGCTTTAACGCCCGGAAATTCTTTGGAGACGCCCCGCATTTCTAAAATATATTCGTTTGTTCCCATAATTTAAGAACCTTTCCGCATACTGCGCTTTTTCGGGCGCGTGCCGGGCGGCGGCCCGGCACACATCCCAAATATGTGGAGTCAAAAGTTTTTAGCTTGGGAATTCGTAGCCTTCCAGCATTTTTGCCTTTTCGAGGAACGGTGCAACGTTGTCCTGCGTGATTTCGGAATGGGGGCTTACAACCCTTTCCGGAATAGGCTCGCCGTTGGCTGCGCGAATGGCCATTTCCACTCCCCAGTAGCCGTACAGCTCGCCCCAGTGATAGCCTTCTACTGCAACCGTGCCGTTTTGTACCGCTTCGAGGATCTGTACGCAGATGTCGTAGCTTCCGATGACGACGCCGTCGTCTCCGCCTACTTTGTATCCGGCTTCTTCAAGAGAGATGATTGCGCCCAGCGCCATCAGGTCTCCGCAGGACAGAACGCCCTTGATGTCTTTGTTTGCCTGGAGGATATCCGCCATTGTCTGCTGGGCGATATCCTGCTGGAAATTTGCGTTTTGCGACGCAACGATGGTGATTCCAGGGTATTCGGCACAGGCTTTTTCGTAGCCTTCCGTACGCTCGATGGACGAGCTGGCACCGGCCATGCCCTGCAAAATGACCACATTGCCTTCGCCGCCCATTTTTTCGCATACCATCTTACCGATGATATAGCCGGCTTCTACGTTGTCCATCCCTACGAAGCAGTCCGGAACGCCGCCGGTTGCCGAATCTCCGCCAACCACGTCCGTATCGACCGCAATAAAGGGAATGCCTGCTGCGTGTGCTGCTTCGACGGCGGGAACGATGCCTTCGGAGTGCTGCGGCGTTACGACAAGTGCGTCCACGCCCTGCACAATCAGGTCTTCACAGATTTTAATCTGTTCGTCCAGCTGGCCTTCCGCCTGTGTTGCAAGCGGGATGACCTTTACGCCAAGCGCTTCACCGGCTTGCACCGCACCCCAGGCAATTTCGCGGAAGAACGGATTGCCCATCGTTTTGACGACCACGCCGATCGTAAGGTCGCTCGAAGCGGCAGATTCTCCGGCTTCGGATGAGTCGGCAGCTTCTGCCGTGTTTGCGTTGCCGCCCGAGCAGCCCGCCAGCAGAGCGGATACGCAAAACAGTGCAACAACCATCAGTACCAATAACTTTCTTGCTTTCATGTGTAACCTCCCAGATTTCTCTTTTTTATTTTTAAAGGACTACCTTTATAAGAACATTTTGTTGTGCCCCGGTTTGTGACGGGGTCAGGGTTTTACAATTACCTTCATTGCGCCGTCAAGGCGGTTTTCAAAAATGTCGATTGCTTTTCTGATTTCTTCGATGGGAAATTCGTGGGTGATCATGCCCTTTGCGCTGATTTTCCCCTGCTCCATCATGCCCAGCACCTCGCAAGAGCAGTTGGGGTTGGCGCGTGAGCCGTAGATGGTGATCTGGTTCATGACCAGCGTTTTTGTGGGAACCATGTGGTCGTCTACAGTAGGAAGCGCCACAAACGCCACTTTGCCGTTTTTCCGGAGGCTGAGGACGCTTTGCTTGATGGCCGCATCGCTGCCTGCGCATTCAAATGCTTCGTGCGCACCCATCCCGCCGGTGATTTCTTTTACCTTTGCAACGATATCGCCGCATTCCTCATAGTTGATGGTATGATCGGCACCCATTTGCTGCGCTATTTTGAGTCTGTCCCGCCGACCGACCATAATGGTTTTGGCTCCTCTTGCTTTGGCGATTTGCATAGCGAATATACCAATGGGGCCAGGGCCGATTACCAGCGTATAGCCGCCCGGCGTAATGCCCGTTAGGTTGACTGCCTGCAGCGCGGTACCCGCGGTATCGGTAAGAGATGCTTCTTCAAAACTTACATTATTCGGAACTTTGGCAAGTGCGTGCACATTATACGCGTTGTATTCGGCATAGGCGCCCTGGTATGTAAACCCGTAGTGACGGTGCCCCTCGTTTGTTTTGCCATAGTTGAGGCACAGGTTGTAGTTGCCGTCTGCGCAATTTGCACAATGTCCGCACCCGCAATGCGCTTCGCCCGCTACGCGGTCGCCTACAGAAAATCCGGTGACGCCCGGTCCGGTTTCGACAACCTCGCCCGAAAACTCGTGCCCGGGGATGAACGGAAAGGATGGAGGCCAGCCGATTCCCGTATATCCGCCGCTAAACAGCTTGGGGTCGGAGCCGCAGATGGACACGGCCTTGATTTTTACCAATACTTCGTTTTCTGCCGGTTGTGGTACGGGAACATGTTCTACGCCAAACTCTCCTGGCCCGTGCATGACTACTGCTTTCATCGTTTCTTTCATATCATTATCTCCTGCTGTCCGGCTTTTTGTGCGCGCATCCGGCCTGATCGCGGGTCGGATGCGCGCAGCGGAGGTGTTTACCGTTTTACTTTTCCTTTGTTTACCTTGATGATGACCATGCGGAGCGGCTGGTAGCAGTCGCAGCGGATGGAATGGGGTACGCCGGCGGGCAGGTAGACCATATCGCCCTCGCGCACTTCGTAAACTTCATCGTCGCCTACGGTCTGTGTTCCTACGCCGTTCAGGAATAAAATGACTTCGTCATGATCCGGGTGAACATGCGTTTCGTGCTCCTTACCAGGGCTGCAGTACGAGCTTCCCACCAGGAAATTTTCCGTATCGAGAATACTGCCTGTCTGTTCGACATAAATTCCATACTCACTGGGAAAAGCCTTGCCTTCCCCCTGCTTTGCAAGATACCTGCCTTCGCGCTTTGCTTTGATTGCTGCCATTTTTGAAATCTCCTTTCGTTTGTTCCGTTCTTTTTATGTTGATTATGCATTGATAGCATGTAACTGCACACTTGCCTATGGGGCGTATTGTCATATTATTGTTAATTAATTATCAATAATTGATAATTTCTGCCGCAAATCCCCTTTTTATAGCGTCGGAAAACTGCATAAATAAGCGATATATTTATTTTTGGTTCACCCGTTGTAATGTTGTATTAATTTATGAAAGTCATCGGTTACTTGCTTTATATGCTAAAATTATCACAGCTTCTATTGCTTGTCAACCCCTTTTTTGAAAAAAATATACGAACGCAATTATTTTCACAAACACATAACATCAAATAGTGGCTTTATAAAAAGGATATTTTGACATATGGGAATTATTTTCACAAACGCAAAGGAAAATGCTTAAAGAAAACAATTCGTGTCAATGTTCATATTTCACATGGTATTTTTTTCTATTTTCTGCGCCGGAATTTCTGTTAATCGGTGTTTTTTGCAAAAACGATGTTAATTGACACTTGCATTTTTTGATGGACTGCTTTATGATGTTACTATGGAAAAAGAACAAAACGATGCAAAAACGCGGATCGAGCAAGCCGCTATCACTCTGTTGACGCAGCAGGGCTACTCTAACACGACTACATTACGGATCGCGCAGTTGGCAGACGTCAACGAAGTTACGGTTTTTCGTATTTTCGGAACAAAGAAAGCCCTTTTGCACCATGTGTACTATATGCTGACACCGGGTGCGGAGCGTGTGGATATGAGTGTGCTTTCGCACGGGAAGGACCTTGCGGGGGATTTGGTGTACCTGTTTAAATCGTACCTGGTTTTACATATATACCATATGCCGGCGTATCGGCTTTCGATTCAGATGATCGACGAAATATACGACAGGGACGTCTACTACGGATCGTTTAGCAAAATTGAGAGCATGACCGCGCAGTTGACGGATTATCTGGAGGGTTTGAAAAATGCGGGAATCATCCTTCCGGCCGACTACCGTTCGCTTGCAGACTATATGTTTTCGCTTTTTTTAATAAAGGCCAACGAGCTGGTGGATGTGTCTGAAGAAATTGGATACAATGAAGACGAAGTAAACTTATTTGTACAGAACTATACGGATTTAATTGTTCGGAAAATACAGGTGTAGCGCCCGTAGGGGACGCAGCGTTTATAGCATAAAGTGGGGATATTCATGGAACAGCAAGCATTGAAAAACACCGATACGCACGAAAAAATACTGGAAAGCGCCCTCGTTGTATTTTCCCATAAAGGATATACGGCAGCCACGATTAACAATATTGCCCGGTATGCGGGGCTGACGCCGCTCACGGTTTTCCGGCACTTTGAAGATAAGCGCAACCTGTTTTTATCTGTGGTGGACGAATATGCAGACATCAAAATAAATTTTCCGACGCTGGATATGCTGACGGACGGCAAGTCCATTGAAAAAGACCTTGAACTGCTTGCAGATGCGTATTTTGAGACGATATTTTCCAACATCCATATACTGCGTATTTTTATTGGAGAGGGAAAGTTCTTTCCGGAGCTGCAAGAAAAGATGTGGGTTATACCGCCGCTTTTGCTGCGGCATTTTAAAGGATACCTGACGACGCTTCCGCAGCTTTCCGAAACAACTATGCGGGATGTCGAGCTTACCAGTGAAATGTTTTTGTCGCACATCGTCCGCCGCGCGCTCGAATATAATAAGCACGATAACATATGGGAGTATAACGACAAGCTGGCGGAGGATTTCCGGCAGGTTGTCCGGCCGACGGTCCTGTTTATGGCCGATTTTCTTTTGATGGGGTAATCCGAACAGCCATGGAAATTTTATATTGGTGAATGAAAAGTAAAAAACGCCCGTACGGGCGTTTTTATGTGATAAATCTATTCTCCGAAAAAGCTGTTGGCGATGGCTACGCCCTTCATTGCGTCTTTTGCGTAGTAGTCTGCCCCAACAAATTCCGCGTATTCTTCGTTCAGTACCGCGCCGCCCACAAAAAAGCTGCACGCAAGGCCTGCGTCGCGGACTGCCGCAATGGTATCCTTCATGCTTTTAACGGTCGTGGTCATAAGCGCGCTGAGGCCGGCCAGCCGAATTTGCTGATCTTGGATGGTATCCACAACCAATTGAATGGGCACATCCTTGCCCAGGTCCACGATTTCGTAGCCGTAGTTTTCCAGCAGCATGCGCACGATATTTTTGCCGATGTCGTGAATATCTCCGTAAACGGTCGCCAGCAGAATCTTGCCCTTTGAATGCCGCTTTTCGCCGGAGTTTCTCATATGGTCACTGATTACGCCAAAACCGTTTTGCACCGTTTGTGCAGAAAGCATGAGCTGGGGAAGAAAAATTTCCCCGGCTTCGTAGCGCTTGCCCACGCTGTTTAGTGCAGGAATGAACGACTGGTCGATGATATCGAGCGGAGAAGAGGTTTGAAGCATTTTTGCCACTTTGCCAGAAGCCTGCTCTTTGCGTCCCTGCTCGATGATTTCCATTAAGGACAGCTCTGTTTCGGTTGCGTCCGGGGGCGCGGCGGGCGCGGTTTGCGTGTGTTTTCCGATGTATATGGCGGCGTCTCTGTCTTCGTTATTCAGCACGCGGTATACGTCCAGCACATCGCGGTAGCGCGGGGAAAGCGGGTTGATGATGGCGGCGTCCAGCCCGGCGCCAAGTGCGGCCGCCAGAAATGTGGCGTTGATGACTTCGCGGTCCGGAAGGCCAAACGATACGTTGCTGATACCCAGGACTGTTTTGAGGCCCAACTCCGCCTTGACCAGCCGGATGGATGCAAGCGTTTCTTTTACCTGCGATTGCTGTGCGGATGCGGTAAGCACGAGGCAGTCGATCAGTAGGTTTTCTTCGGGTATGCCATAGGCGGCGGCCGTGTCGCGTATGCGCCGTGCGATGGCAAGGCGTTCCTGCGCCGCAGGGGGGATGCCGTTTTCGTCCAGCGTGAGGCCGATAACAAGCGCACCGTATTTTTTGGCGATGGGGAAGACCTGCTCCATCACTTCCTTTTTTCCGTTGACGGAATTGATGATCGGCTTGCCGTTATAGACCCGTACCGCCGCTTCGATGGCGGCAGGGTCGGCGCTATCGATCTGGAGCGGCGCGCCTACCACGCCCTGCACGGTTCGGACGGCGTTTACAAGTGTTTTGGGCTCGTCAATTTCAGGCAGGCCGACATTGACGTCCAGCACCTGCGCACCCGCCTGCACCTGTGCAATTGCTTCGTTGACAAGATAAGCGGTATCGTTCTCGCGCAGCGCCTGCTGCATTTTTTTCTTGCCGGTAGGGTTGAGCCGCTCGCCGATTTCGGTGGTGGCCCCGTCCAGTATGACCGTACGGGTGCCGGAGGTGCAAGCGCATACGCGAAGCGGATTTGCGGACACAGGGCGCATATTGCCAACCTTTTCCTTAAGCAGGCGGATGTTTTCGGGCGTGGTGCCGCAGCAGCCGCCGACGATACGCACACCCTGGCGCACCATTTCAAAAACCTGGGACGCAAACGATTCCGGCTCCAGCTCGTAGATGGCCTGCCCATCGCGCATAACGGGCATTCCGGCGTTTGCCTGCAAAAGAATGGGCAGGCGGGAATATTTGAGCATGGTTTCTATAACGGGCCGCAAGGACGCCGGGCCAAGCGAGCAGTTGACGCCCAGTGCATCCACTCCCAGATCCTGCAACAATACGGTTGCGGTAAGGGCGTCGCAGCCCACGAAGGTGCGCCCGTCCTCCTGGAAGGTCATGGAGCAGAAAACCGGAAGGCTGGTGTTTTCCTTGGCGGCCAGTATGGCGGCTTTGGCCTCGTACGGGTCGGAAATGGTCTCTATTAAGATGAGGTCGGCACCCGCCGCCTGCCCGGCAATCATCTGCTTTTTGTATACCTCGTAGGCGCGCTCGAAGCCGATGGTTCCCATAGGCTCCATCAACTGCCCAAGCGGCCCCACATCCATTGCGACAAAACGCGCGCCGGCTGCTTTTGCGCAGCGGACACCAGCTTCGATGATTGCTTCGACGCTGTGCTCCTTGCCCAGCTTTAGCTCGTGCGCCTGAAACGTATTGGTGGTAATGATATCTGCGCCCGCGCGCACATACTCCCGGTGGATATCGGTGATGATATCCGGATTGGTGCCGTTTAGCAGCTCGGGAAGCGCGCCCGGCGCAAGGCCGCGTTTTTGCAGCATGGTGCCCATTGCGCCGTCAAAGAACACGATATTATTTTGGATTAGCTTCTGTAGTTCAGTCATTTCTTATCCTTTCCGGAAATTACAGGTATCGCTTTGCGCACACCGGGTGCAGCCGCCCGGGCCTTTTTGCAAATGCGGGCCCAGCCCGATTAGTGCGGTGACCGATTTACGCGGCAGCATAATCAAGCTTTCGGTACATGTCAGGCCGATTTTGCGGCCTGCATCGAGTATGGAAAGCAGCGCGGGCTGCAGGCCGAGCGGCAGGTCTCCGTAGCCGGGGCTGAAGCGCGGGGTGGCAGTAAGGCCGGATTGCTGCGCTTCGCCGCATATCTGCTGCTCGATTTCGTCACAGTATTGCTCTATTAGCTGGGTCGCGCAGGCGTCCAATACAAGCGAACGCGTAAGGTCGGTGCTTTGGCTGCGCAGGATGAGGCTGTCTGCCGCAGTGCCCAGCGTGGCGGCCATTAAAACGGCCTGCGTGCACCCGTCCAAAAGCCGCGCGATGTCTTTTCCCGGCAAAAGAAGCGCTGCGTTTTCGAGGAAAACACCTTCTTTACGGAAACTGACAGGCAAAGCCAAACGGACATGGCGGGGCGTTGCGGCCTCGCGTATTTGGCCCATGCATTCTTCGAGCAGCCGGTCTATGTTCTCCTGGACTTCATGACCTTTGTGGCCCAAATAACGGAGGACCTCCGCTTTTGCCTTATCCATGCAATTTCATCCTTTGCGCAGTGAAATAAAACATCCAGCACGGAAGCATTGGTTATACTCCGCACTGGATTATTATATCATACATTCAATGGAATAGACGGGCATTTTATGGCTTATGACTCGTCTTTTACAAACAGCGCCTTCAACCTGTCCCAAAATGTCTGCGTCTGATCTTCGCTGGTTTGTTCCGGCTCCTCTTCAATCTCCGGCTTTTCTATGCTGTCGCTTTGTAGCACAAACTGGACAAATTCGGTGCTGCTGTTTTTTGAAGAAGTGAAGGAGACAGGATCGAAATCGGCAGGCATGTATTCGTCCTTCATTTTGTCTGTTTCTTGCTGGATTAGGTCGGGCAAGTCTGCAATTTCGTCGTTCAGCGTGCCTGTGCCGTCGTACAATTCACCAATGCCGCTATTCAGTTCGCTTACACCGCCGCTGAAAGAAGCGATTCCCGAATGGAATGCTCCGTAATTCGACGCCAGCGTTCCAATTCCGTTTGCATAGCCGACCAGCCCGGAATGGAAATCGGAATATTCCTGAGACAATGCTATTAAGCCGGGAACAAGCTCCTTTAGCTTGTCGAGCCCGTCGAGCTTGGAAAGAGAAGTTTTGATTTCCTCTGCGGTTTCATCCAGCGTACCGGCCATTACTCCAATAGAGCCGGTAGCAGCATCGATGGCGCCGCCTACAGCATCAAAAGAGCCCCTAACGGTTGCGTACGTCCCCTTTACCTTTTGTGCGGATGCATAAGCACCCACAACTTCGTTTAGGGAGGGAACAAGAGAGGGGTCGATGCCCGCGTACAGGGAATCGATTGTAGATTGAGGAATATCGGGTATGGCCTGGATGGCGGAATCGAGCGCGGCATGCGCAGGAACGAACCCATCCTTCAGCTTTGTTAGCCCGTCCGTAAGTCCGCGCAGCCCGTCTGCAAGCCTGGAAAGCCCTTCGGGCAGGGCGGATATTTGACTTAGGTCGATTTCGTCGAGTGCGCCTGATGAAAGACCGGCGGCAATTTGCGCCAACCCGTCGCTGATCTTGGAAGACCCCTCGATGAGGCGTGCAGAATTGCCGTTCAGCAGGTCTAGCCCGTTTTTGATTCCGGAAGAGCCTGTTACAAGCGAATCGGCGCCGCTTTTCATTTCGGCAGTACCCTCTTCCAGATCGCCCACGCCGTCGTTTAATTCGGAAATTGCTTCGGGCAGCTGGTCTAGGTCGGAAAGGCTGTCGTCCATATCGGGGAAATCCATACTCATAGAGTAGGGCATAGCAGAAACGTCGATTCCCGCCATAGCAAAATCTTGCACATCGGATGTGAGCGCAAAGTCGGCGTCTCCTCCCGGCAGCACGGTATACGCGATTACCCTGTTTTTACCAGCGCTTGCAAGCGTGCCATCCGGCGCTTCTATGTTGCTGCATTTTTCGGTGTCCAGCGTTACGGTAATTTGAAGCATATAGTTGTCATAAAAGGTTGGGTCGACCGCCGCATTTTGCCGCGTGGAAATTTGAAGCTCCAGATTGCCGCTTTGGCCTGCCAGCTCGTCCGGCAGTATGCTTTTTCCATCCAGCGTGTAGGAAAAGTCGAAAACCCATGGCAGGTCGGTAGCTGCCATATTTCCCTGATAGTCGTAATTTTCTTCGGTAGCATCGAAGGATACCACATCGCCAGTCAAATCTATTGGCTGTGTATTTGTTAGGTTAACGACCGAATGATAATCGCCGTAATCGGTTATTTTTCCAGCTTTGTCTACGGAAAAATGATTGACGGTATAAATAGAGCTGACGCTGCCGCTTGCCAAAAGCCGGGCATACACCACCTCGTCCTTATTTTTTACGCCGGCCGCAGCCTGTCCTGCCGCTTTTTCCCCCTGCCCGGCATTGCCTGTTGCCTCTGCTGCAACTGCCGATGCGCTAAAGCTAAAGGCAGACAAAGCGACAATGGCGGCCGCTATGGCAGTGGTAAAAATCCGTTTAAATTTCATGGCTGGTCTCCTTAGAATCCTGTTCTAGATCGATCGTTCGTTTTTCCTGATAAAACCGTGATTTATAAGTAGTTTTTGCAATTGCCTTGTCAAAAATCCTGAGCATGGCGGGAAGGAAGCATACCACCATGACCAATGAAAGCAGCGTTCCCCTGCCAAGCAGCAACCCAATGTCCGACACAGGCGGGTTAGAGGAGGTTGCATACAGCGTGAAGCCGGCAGTCGCAAGTGTCGCGGCGGAAACGAGTATGGACTTGAAAGAGTCACCCATTGCTTTGTGCATGGCTTCCTTTTGCGGCATAAACCGCCGTTTTTTTAGGTAAGTATTGGTTAGCAGGATGGCATAATCCACCGTTGCGCCAAGCTGTACGGTATTGAGCACAAGATAGCCGATAAAGTTGATGGAAATTCCTGAAAAATAAGGAATGGCAAGGTTGACCCATATTCCCGTTTCAATGGTCAGCAAAAGAATGAGCGGAAGCGTACCCGACCGGAAGGTAATGAGCAATACAAGAAAGATTGCGATTACGGCTATCAGCGTCACGAGCTGGTTATCCGTCTGGACGACCGTCTTCATATCGTACAGGTTTGCGCTTTGGCCTGCCGAATATACTTCATCCCCATAGTAGGAGCGGGCGGTTCCCATTACATCTTCCACAGTGGAAAACGCCAGATCGCCCTCCTCCGGTGTATCGGTGTATACGACAATGCGGGCGTAGTGATCGGAATAAAACTGGCTTGTAATATCTTCCCCCAAAAATTCGGGAGGGAATGCCGTGCCAACGGAATTTGCATACGAAATTACGCTGGTGACATGGTCGAGTTGTTCGAGGTCTTCGCTTAAGGCCAGCTCGTTTGCAACGTTTCCGCGGGGCACAAGCACCGCCATAACCGTCGACTGGCCGAAGGTTTCGCTAATCTCTGCCTTGCTACGCCCGCTTGTTCCGGTAGAGTCTACACTGCCGTTTCCGTAAAGAAAACCGGTTTGCCCCTGGCCCAAAAAGCTGGGAACAATGATAATAACGACCAAAATGACAGCGGGAATAGCCAGCTTAGAGAAAAAGCGGTTTACATTTTTAAAGGAGGGCATCAACGGACGGTGATGTGTCTTGTCGATTGCCTTATACATTAAAAGGGTGGCGGCCGGCAGGAAGATCATGGTGGACGCAAAGCTGAGCAATACGCCTTTTACAAGAACCAGCCCCAGGTCTGCGCCGATCTGGAATTGCATAAACACCAGCGCCAGAAAGCCGAATACAGTGGTCGATGCGCTTGCGGCTACCGTCGACACAGAGTCTTTTATGGCGTGGCGCATGGCTTCGTTTACATCGGCATATTTTTTACGGTTGTCCGCAAAGCTATGCAGCAAGAAAATTGCATAATCCAGCGAAACCGCGAGCTGGAGAATGGGGCCGACCGAATTGGTCATAAAGGATACTTCGCCCAAAAAAATGTTGGTCCCCATATTGATGAGGATAGAAATGCCGATTGCCAGCAAGAACAGCAGCGGTTCGATCCACGACGAGGACGACAAAATCAGTATGGCAATGATGATGGGGAGCAATATGGCGATTGCGTTGCCCACCTCTGCTCCGGTGGCCTGCTGCATGGAAGCCAGGTCGGGAGCCTCGCCCGAAACAGCGTTTTCTTCTCCAATCAGGCTCCAGATCGCCTCGGTGGCCTCTTTTTCCATGCCATCCTCGACCGTTACGGTAAATAGCGCATTGCCGCTCTTATAAAACCCTTCTACTATGTCGGGGTCGGCCATTTCAAGCGGCTGTACGATGTCGATTGTGTCGTCTAGCCAAAGCACCTCGCTGACGCCGTCCACTTCAAAAAGCGCCTGCTTGTATTGCAACGCCTGCTGGATGGATACGTCCTTCACCATGACATTGGTATTGGGCATGTTTCCGCCGAATTCATCCGCCATGATCTCGATTGCATGGGTGGATTGTGCATCGGGGGGGAGGTAGTCGGCCATGTTGTAGTTGACACCTACAAACATCGTCAAAAATGTGCAAACGATTGCGACCGCAACAAAAAGAATGATGATCAGTTTTTTGTGGTGTACGACAAAGTGCGCAAATTTTCCCATTTTTCCTCCGGCAACGAACAGCCCGTTGCAATTTCGTGCATATTGTATTATAATCAACACGGTGTTCGATTTCAACCAACAATGACGAGAAAAAAGTATTTTCCCCAACAGTTTCGAAAAAAATGTCGGATAACAACAGAAAATTCATAATCCGGAGGCTGTGCCAACCATGCAAAACGGAAAAACAGACAGACGGGTAAAGTATACGATCATGGTACTCAAGGATGCGCTTGTAGAGGCTTTGCAGCAAGAGCATGTTTCCAATATTTCCGTAAAAGCTTTATGCGAGCGCGCAGATGTGAATAGAAGCACGTTTTATGCGCATTTCAGCGACCAGCACGATCTGCTGCACTACATCGAGCAGGAGGTTCTGGGCAATATAAAAGAATATCTTGCAAAGCAGGATTTTCATGACAAAAGGCCGATTTCGTTCCAGGTTCTAAATCGCATCCTGGAATATGTGGAAGAAAACGCCAACCTGTTTAAAGCGCTGCTGAGCGACAACTGCGGGTCGGGCATCCAGCGGGAAATATTGAACGTGTCCGAGCTTTTGCCCGCCGAGTTGTTTGAAAAAACCCCCGAACGGACAAGGGACTATCTTGCGATTTTTGGCATAACCGGCTGTGTGAGCGTCCTTCAAAAATGGCTGCAGGATGGAATGCCGGAGGCCACAACGGAGATTTCCGAATTGATCATGCAGATCCTATATCATGGTGCGGCAAGCGTGGGGTGACCATTTCAACTATGTAAGAAATTATTCATGCTTTTGTAACCAAATGCCGGTTGCGGAAAATTTACACTGTCTGCTATACTGTTTATTATGAGAAAAACTGGTTTTTTGCTTTTTTTGCTGGCGACCCTGTTGGTGTTTTGCGCCTGCGAAAATACAATTGAAGAAACAAGCGCCGTACCTGCGCTTACTCAAGAGGCGGAAGTTGGTACGGATGATATTTCCGATGAGGATGGGGAAGGCGAAGCCGCGCCTGCGGCGTCGGTTGTGACAGAGCTGGAGCCTGTGTTGCAGGAGGAGCAGGCTGTGCCGGAGGAGACTGCCCCGGCGCTTTACTGCGCAATGCCCCTGCCCGAAGAAATGCAGGCGATGTGGATATCCTTTTTGGAGTGGAATGACCGGGATATTTCTACGGAAGAGGCGCTCCGGACGGAGACAGAACAGATGTTCGACAATTGCGTGTCGATGGGGCTCAACACCGTCATCGTAGCGGTGCGGCCGTTTGCGGATGCACTATACGATAGCGAACACTACCCCTGGAGCCATTTGGTAAGCGGAGCGCAGGGAACGGACCCCGGATTTGACCCGCTTGCAGTACTTGTGGAGCTGGCGCACGAAAAAGGGCTGCGAATAGAGGCGTGGCTTAACCCCTACCGCGTACAGCACCCCGAGCATGGCCCGGACGTGCTTTCGGAAGATAGTCCCGCGGTGCAGAATGCATCGTGGGTAAGGAAGCAAACAGGCCTGTGGCTGGACCCTGGCCTGCCCGAAGTAAGGGAGCTGGTAATAAACGGCGTAGCCGAAATTGTGGAAAACTACGAGGTGGACGGCATCCATTTCGACGATTATTTTTACCCCGAGGGAAATACAAGCGCTTTTGACGCCCAAACATACGCACAGTATGGGGAAGGAATGGAACTTGCGGAATGGCGCCGGCAAAACATAAATGAAATGGTTAAAGGAGCATACGCAGCGGTAAAAGAGGTAAACCCCTCCGTTTCGTTTGGGATTAGCCCGCAGGGAAACAATACAAACAACTACAACGAGCAGCATTGCGATATCAACCTTTGGATGGAGCAGCCGGGCTATGCCGACTATATTATGCCGCAGCTTTATTGGGGTTTTAATTATGTAGGGAGCGACGGCAACACAAAAGCCGCTTTTAATAATAAAACGGCGGAGTGGACGGAGTATCCGCTGCACGAGGATGTAAAGCTGTACGCCGGGCTGGGAGCGTATCGCATTGGCGACGGCGACAGCGGACACGGCGACCAAAGCGAATGGCGGTGTGGGCACAACCTTGCAGATATGGTAGCGCAACTGCGCTCAGCTGGGTTTAGCGGGTTTGCGCTGTTTCGTTATGACAGCCTGTATCCCCCACAGGATTCGGAATATGCCGCGTTGGCGGCGCAGGAGGTTGCAGCCCTGACGGCGCTGCTGAAGGGCGAAGCAATCACCCCCGCGCCGGAAGGCGGAACGGGCGGAGCGGACGCGAGTCCGTGAGGATAATTTTGGGATGGATTGAATGTGCTTGTGGGCAGCTGGTTACTCCAGCTGCCTTCCTTTTTTCTTGAGCATATGGTTTACAATGATTTCGCCCAAAATGACCGACGCCGCGACGCCGATAATAACGGAAAGAGAATATTCCCAGCTAAACGCCAGGTCGTCCTCCGGGCCCCATACAAAGAGCACGACGGCAAAGACCAATACGATTTCGCACAATATTGCCAGAAACTTACCGGCCGGCGCCCTATACGGCCGGGGGGTGGAATCTGTTTTGCGTAATTTGAGGAATGCCGGAAACATGATGAGGTAAGGCACGAAAAACAATATGGAGCTGAACGCCAGCAGCGTAAAAAACAGGTCGGCCGACTGCTGTGCCAAAAGCCCGTACAAGACCATTGCGGCGGTGGCAATGACTCCCGTAAGGCGCAGTGCGCCGATGGGCGCGCCCGATTTTTTGCTTTCCTTTGCAAACGCGCGGGGCAGCTCACCATCTTTGCCCGCTTCGTTTGCGCCGACCGCGCCGCCCAGCATCCATACGGTAATGCCCGCAAACACGGTAAACAGCAGTAAGCACATGAAAATACCCGCTATCATTTCGCTTCCGAATGCAATCAGCAATACCTGGTGCACTCCTGTTAGAAGGTCTAGCTCGGCAATGGGCACAACATTTAGCATGCCAAACGATGCGAATACATTGAACGCAATGCTTACGATAACAAGGATGAGCATTGCCTTTGGAACATCTTTTCCGGGATTGCGCATCTCTTGCGCGTTGGCGGAAAGAATCTCCATACCGCAGCAAAGGTATAGAATAACGGGCAGGTATTTGAGGCTGCCACCCAGTGTGGGAGCCATCGTTTGTGCGTTGATGACGTTTGCAGGCTGGTTTCCGGCGATGATAAACGCCGCGCCGGCAATGATGACAAGAATGAAAATAAGGATTTTTAGTATGCCTGCAATATTGATGACCCACTTGCTGTCCGCAAGCTTTTTGGTACACAGCCAAACGGTAAGCCACACCATGCCAATGCCCAGCAAAACCTCCGGCCAATAGCCTGCCTCCGGAAAAAACGTACCGAAGAAAGCGCCGGAAAACCAGACGTACGAAGCGGGCACAAACAGGGAAATATTGATCCAGTAATACCAGGAGGTGCGGGCCGCCCATTTTGCGCCAAATGCGCGGCGTACCCACGAATAGATTCCGCCCTGATCGGGGTAGGTTGCGGCAAGCTCGGCCGTAACCATTCCGTTTGGAATAAACAGGATAACACCCGCAATGATCCACCAGACAATGACAGACGGGCCCATTTCCGTGTTTGTCGCAATCAGGTCGGCAAACAGCATAGCGCTGATTAGCCCGAGAAATACATCAATACCACCAAGAGCTTTCTTTCTGGAAGAAAGTTCGTTCATCCACACATACCTCCATCCTTATGCAGTTTTAAAAAAGATACGATCGATTTTTTTCTTGTCGCTTATCAATAACCCAAAAGCGGGCGCCGTAAAAAAGAAACGGGATGACAGAATGCTGCCATCCCGTTTTGCTTATCCGGAGATGATCCTTGTGCCGCTCTGCCCTTTTAGGGCGAGGGCAGCTTTGTCGAGAGAGCCGATGATGGCGGCCCGGCCGGGTTTGCTTTCCGCAAAAAGGCAGGCAGCCTGCACCTTGGGCAGCATGCTTCCGGGGGCAAACTGGCCTTCGGCGGCATACGCGTTTGCCTCGGCTATCGTCATTTCGCTGATATCCTTTTGCTTTGGAGTGCCGAAGTTTATTGCCACACGGTCTACGGCGGTCAGTATAAACAGGTATTCTGCGTCCACAAGCTCGGCCAGCTTTTCGGCGGCAAAGTCTTTGTCTACAACAGCAGCGACGCCCTTATATCCGTTCTCGGTTTTTACGACGGGAATTCCGCCGCCGCCCCCCGCGATCACGACTTCCTTATCGCGCATGAGCGTGGCCAGCGTAACATGCTCGTAAATGCTGACCGGCTTGGGCGAAGCGACGACACGCCGCCAGCCGCGTCCGGCGTCTTCTACATATTTATCGCCTGTTTTGGCCATAAGCTGGCGGGCGGCCTCTTCCGAATAGTAGCTGCCGATTGGCTTTGTTGGGTTTTCAAACGCGGGGTCGTTTGCGTCTACAATAACCTGTGTAAGCATTGTAACGACGGGCGTATTGTCGTCTCCGCCCGCAACAAGCTCCGCCTCG
>JBMNTU010000037.1:0-18776 GCA_050945895.1 Christensenellaceae bacterium
AGACGTACAAAGCGTCCGTTTTGTTCCAAATTATTTACAATATATTACATTTTTTACAAATTGGAGCTTTCCCGCGCGGTTTGGTTGCGGTTCCTGCCTGTGCGCATAAAAAACAGGGCTCCCGGCACCCCTGCGCCGAAAGCCCCGTGTATGGTTTTGTCTGTCAGCCGCACTTGGAATATCCGCATGCGCGGCAGATATTGCAGCCGCCCTCATGGTCCAGCTTTTTGCCGCACTCCGGGCAAACGGTGTCGTCTCCCTTTGCCGGGCGCGATTCGTCCGCAATCAGCAGCGGCGCAATTTCCTTGCCCTGCATCTTCGCTACTTTTTCGAGCACCCGTCCGATTGCGTCCGGGCAGGAGAGAACCTTTACGTCGCCCTTGTCGCCGCTCTTTTTGCGCAGCGTAGAGTGGCAGCGGATGCCGCGAAGCTGCTCTACCACCGCTTCAACGTCCATCCCCGAGCGCAGCGCCGTAGAAATCAGCCGGCTCGTCGCTTCCGACTGCGACGGGCAGCCGCCCGCGCGCCCAAGGTTTGTAAACACCTCGCATATGCCGTTCTCGTCGTAGTTTACTGTAATATACAGGTTGCCGCAGCCAATTTTCACCTTTTGGGTAATGCCCTGCGTCACTTCCGGGCGCGGGCGCTTTTTGGGCGGGGCGCTGCATTCGCAAAAGTCTTCCTGCTCCTGTTCGTCCGCACGGTTGACCTTTCCAATATTCAAAACCTGCGCATCGCGCGAACCGTCGCGGTAAATCGTCACGCCCTTCAGGCCCAGGCTGTACGCAAGCTCGTACACCTCCCGCACATCGTCCTTTGTCGCTTCGCTCGGGAAGTTTACCGTCTTGGACACGGCGTTGTCCGTATACTTTTGGAAGGCAGCCTGCATACGCACATGGTATTCGGGCGAAATATCGTGCGCCGTCACAAATACGCGCCGGATATCTTCAGGAATTTCCTCCATATGCGCAATCGTTCCCTCCTGCGCAATCTTTTGCATCAGCTCTTTTGAGTAGAGCCCGCGCGCTTTCAAAACCTCTTCAAAATACGCATGCCCCTCTATCAGCTCGTCGTTGTCCATCACGTTGCGGATGTACGAAAGGCCAAACACCGGCTCAATCCCCGAAGACGCGCCGCATATAATGGAAATGGTTCCGGTGGGCGCAATCGTCGTCACCGTCGCATTGCGCTGCTTTATGCCCTCTATGCCAAATACGCTTTCCTTGTAGGCCGGGAAGGTTCCCCGTTTTTCCGCAAGCTCGCCGGACGCCTCCCGCGCGATATCCCGCAGGAACTGCATTACATTTTCGGCCAGCACAATCGCCTCCTCCGAGTTATACGGAATCTGTAATTTGTATAGTATGTCTGCAAAGCCCATCAGGCCCAGCCCGATTTTGCGCGTCTGCACCGTCATGTCCCGAATCTCTGTCAGCGGATAGTTGTTGACGGTAATGACGTTGTCTAAAAAATGCACGGCCTCGCGGATGACGCGCGCATATTCGTCGTAGTCCAGCTCATAGCCCTTCTTTGTTTTTTTGAGCAGCGCGTTCAGGTTAACCGAGCCCAGGTTGCAGCTCTCGTACGGCAAAAGAGGCTGCTCGCCGCAGGGGTTGGTGCTTTCTACCTGCCCCAGCTTGGGTACGGGGTTGTCACGGTTGATCCGGTCGATGAAAACAATGCCCGGCTCTCCGTTAGACCATGCCATATCCACGATCTTGCCAAACACCTCCGCCGCATTCAGCCTTGCCGTTTGCTGCCCTGTGTGCGGGTCGACCAGCGCATAATCGCTTCCGTCGTGCACCGCCTGCATAAAATCTTCCGTAACCGCCACGCTGATATTGAAGTTTGTAATTTCAGTCGTGTTCTGCTTGCACTGGATAAACTCCAGTATATCCGGGTGGTCTACGCGCAAAATGCCCATGTTTGCTCCGCGGCGCGTACCGCCCTGCTTAACCGCCTCGGTCGCCGCGTTAAACACCTTCATAAAGCTGACCGGGCCGCTTGCCACGCCCCCTGTCGAATTGACGGACGAGCCCGTTCCCCTCAGCCGCGAAAAAGAAAAACCCGTTCCCCCACCGCTTTTGTGGATGAGCGCGGCGTTTTTTACCGCGTCGAAAATATCCTCCATGCTGTCTGCAACGGGCAGCACAAAGCATGCGGAAAGCTGCCCAAGCTCTCGCCCCGCGTTCATCAGCGTGGGCGAATTGGGCATAAACTTCTGGTCCATCATCAGCTTATAAAATATGTTTGCCTGTTTTTCGATATCTGCATCAACGTCAAACCCATCGTCGGCCTGCGCCACGGCCCGGGCGACCCGCATAAACATATCCTCCGGTTTTTCCGCCGGAGATCCGTCTTCATTCTTTTTCAGGTACCGCCGCTCAAGAACGGTAACAGCATTGCTGCTCAACATAGGTAAAACCTCCAAAAACCATGTATTTTGTGTTTTCATCCACAACAGAACACTACATATAGTACACCATATGCAAGAGAAAATCCAGATGTTTTTTTAATTATTTGGGAATAATTTGAATGGAAGCGGGCCTAGCCCCGCCAAAACGGGTCTGCTTCACGGATGCGCCTGTAATACGCTTCCATCTTGCCCGAGGCGTCGCCCTCCCCCGAAGCATAAAACCGAAGCGTTCCTTTTTCGCTGCGGCCCGAAAGCAACCCTTCGCGTTCCAGCACCCATTTGATATGGCGCGCCGTTCCGTTTTTGCCGTCAAAAATCTCACACGGCCCCGAAAAGTATTCTTTGGCGGTGTTATAGATCTCGCCGCTAATAAAGGAATAGTGGGTACACCCCACAACAATCCCCTGCACTTCCCTGTTTTTAAACGGCGCAAATTTTTCCGCAAGGTATTGCCGCACAACGCCGCTTTGCGCGCCGCCCTCCACCAGCTCGGCCAGCCCGCCGCACGATATATCGGTCACGCGGCTGTTTGCCGCAAGCCGGTCCTTCAGGCTTTTGTAGCGCTTTTGCCCCAGCGTCGCGGGCGTTGCAAGCACCAATATATCCCCGTCCGCATACTTTTCGACCGCGGGTTTTACCGCAGGCTCTATGCTGATGACCGGAAAACGGTATTTTTCGCGCATGAGGTTGACCGCAATGCTCGTTGCGGTATTGCAGGCGATTACAATCGCCTTAACGCCTTTTTCAAACAGAAATTCGCCCGCCATAAGCGACAGCTGCAAAATCTCTTCTTCGGATTTTTCCCCGTAGGGGGCGTGCAGGAGGTCTCCATAATATATGAAATTTTCATGGGGAAGCAGCTTCTCTGTTTCGTACAGCACATTGAGGCCGCCCACGCCCGAATCGTAAAAGCCGATCGGCAAATCTTTCTTGTTCATGTTTCTCTGCTGCTTTTCCAGTGTTTTTGCCTGCTTTCAGACACATTGCTTAAATTATAACGCATCCGCCCTTCGCCGTAAAGGGCGCATACCGCAAAAAACACCGAGAAACCTCTTGCATTGCAGCATCAATTGTGGTAGAATACGGCTTGTTAATGGAAAAAAACAGGGGGTGAAACAATGCCGAATATAAAGTCTGCTAAAAAACGTGTAAAAGTCATTGCTACAAAAACACTGCGCAACAAAATGGTCAAGTCCGCACTCAAAACAGACCTGAAAAAGTTTGATGCTGCCGTTGCAGAAGGCAGTGCGGAAAAAAGCGCGCTTTATACCAAAGCTGTCAGCGCGGTAGACAAAGCTGCCATCAAAGGTATTATGCATAAAAACAAAGCAAACCGTTATAAAGCACAGCTTGCAAAGAAATTAAACGGCGCTGCTGCTGAATAATTTTTATTTCGGGCATAAAAAAACCGGTCATCACCCGCCGGTCTTTTTTTATGCGCTGTTTTTTACATACAAATCCATCAGCAGCGCAAACAAATCCGTTTTGAGCACGACGCCCCCCTGCTTTGCATCGTAATCCATATCCGCCAGCTTTTTGATTCCCGCGCGGATTTTTGCCGCGCTGTATTTTTTGCAGCTTTCCAACGCCCGTCGCGCCGTCCACTCCTTTGCGCCCGTCGCGTCTACCACATGCTTTATTGTGCGCTGGTTGTCGTAGCCCGCATCCTTGCACGCGCGCGCCACCAGCATTTGGCGGAAGTTGTTCGAAATCATCGTAATCATCCCCACGGGGTTGGGGTCGTCCCGCACGATCTGGTCGATCAGCTCCTTTGCCCGCGCATATTGCCCCGACACCATAAAATCGTGTATTTTATAGGCGTTGTACTGCGCAGATTTGTTCACATACATTTCTATATCCTGCTTGCGTATTTCGCCCGTGCATACCGCTACCAGCTTTCCGAGCTCTTGCCCGATTGCCTCCATATCGCTTTCGAGTGCTTCATTCAAAAACTGCGCGTTGCGCCGTGAAATAATCAGCCCTGCCTTTTGCGCCGTTTTTTCTATATACGAAACGATATCCCCCTCCTGCAACGCCTCGCAGTCGATTGTCATCCCATATTTAACGATATGCTTGTACAGGCTTTTCCGCTTGTCTATCGCACTATCCGCATAAATCACCAGTACGTTCGTTTTGGGGATGACGGCCTTTTCCAGCGGTTTGGAAGCCTCCGCCGGGCAGCCCGAGCCAAGTATATCGGTGTTTCGGATAACAACGGCCCGCCGCGGAGACATAAACGGCAGTGTTTCCAGCGCCGCCGCAACCGCCCCCGCCTCCGGCCTGCCTTCAAAAATAGACAGGTTGAGCTCCGGCGTTTCCACCCCCAGGGCGGCCAGCACGCTTTTATATGCGTGCCTGCGCAAAAAATCGTCGCTGCCCGCAATCAGTATATAGCGTTTAAAGTTTCCTTCGTTTATTTCTTTTAATGCATCCTTCAGCTTCATATATGCTCACTTCATTGTTCTAACAGCCAGTTCGCCGTTTGCGTCTACCCATATTGTCACCGCGCCTGCCTGCGCCGTGCACAGTGTCTCTGTTCCGTACACGTCCAGCAGCTGCATTGCGCCTTCGTCCGGCAGACTCTTTTCGTTGATCCCCTTAACGGAAACCACCGCATACGCCGGCTGGATCTCTTCCAAAAAACCGGCCGAAACGCTGTTCTCGCTGCCGCCGCCCGCCAGCTTAACCGCAGGAACAGTGCCAACTCCCGCCAGCTCCTCTGCGCTGTTTTGCGCAAGCAGGCAGGTGTTTTTGCCGTCAACAGTCACCATAACGGACGTATTTTTGCCGTCGTCCGCCACAATTTCGAGCGCCGCTCCGCCTTCCAGCTCTATTGTATCATACAATTTATACGGAATCACGCTTATGCCCGCATCCCAGTCTTTGGGAATATAGTTTTGGGGCACATAAAGCGTGTTTGCATACCCTTCGCCTATCAGCGTTTGCAGGTTGTTTGTGCGGTCGTTCGTTACCAGTATATAGTCGAAGTCGATCTTGTTGTCCTTTGCATAGCTTTCTATATTGGAGCGTTGCAGGCTGCCGCCGTTATCTACCAGCACATCCGTTTGCCCCGCAGCAACGTGCACCGCGTCGCCCGTTCCCACATCCAGTATGGTAATTTCCAGCCGATTGGGGCCGGATGCCGCACCGGGCAGCGTCATCGCCAGTACAAGCACGGCGGATACGGCAGCCGCAATGACGGCCTTCCATTTTCCGCGGATAAAAACATAGTCCGAGCACACAAAAAACACCCCGAAAATAACCACGGCAACAAGCACCGGAAAACCCGAAACGCCCACATAGCCGAAGCCGGACTGCACCAGCGCGTTGTTGCAATAAACAAGCGCGGCAATGCAAACCTGCGAAAGCAGTGCAAACACGCCGCCCAGCGGTATCCAAAGCACGCCCAATATGCCCGAGAGGCCGGTAAAAACAACGATAAGCGCCGCCAGCGGAATGGCATAAAAGTTTGCCAGCGGCGCCGCGTAAACGATTATATCAAAATAATAAGCCGTCAGCGGAAATACAACGATGCTGGCGGCACACGAAACGGACAGCATATCCGTAAAGGCGTTTTTCGCACCCAGCCTTTCGAGCCCGCGTGAAAAAACGGGCATCAGGCAAAGTATGCCGAACACCGTTCCAAAGGACATCAGAAACCCCGCCATAAAAAGCTGCGCCGGGTTTATGAGGAGCAAAACGACCATCGCCAGGCAAAGGAACGTGAGCGTATCCCGCTTTTTGAACAGCCACCTGCCCAGGGTGATACACATACACATCAGCACCGCGCGCATAACGCTGGGCGCAAGTGCGGTAATAAACGCATATGCAATCAACAGCGCGATTTCTATGACAAACCGCATCCGTCGGGGTGCACGCAGCTTTTTCAGTATAAAATCCAGCGCCGCCAATAAAATAGCGACATGCAGTCCAGAAATAGCGAGTATATGGGCAATGCCCGTTTTAGAAAAATCCTCCCGCAGCTCTTCGGGCAGCTCGTCCTTTATTCCAAGCAGCATCGCTTTTGCGACGGGGGCCGTCTCCTCTGTGTACACCTGGTCGATCGTCCCTGCCAGCTTTTCGCGGATGGCCAGCGAAGCAGCATTTATGCCCCATTCGTTTCCAATGCAGCGGATTTCCCAAGCGTAGCACGAAAAACCTACACCGTTTGCCGCATAATACATTTTTTCGTCAAACCCGCCGGGGTTGCGCGGCGTAGACGGCTCCTCTATCTTTGTGTCGAAGGAGACGACGTCCCCATATTCCAAAACCTCGGCGCTGTAAACAAATGCTTTTTTCGAGAAATCTATTTCCGTTGCGCCATCCTGCAGCACGATGCCCGTCAGCGTATATTTGTGTGTTTGTTGGTTCATCCGCTCCCTGCCCGACACGCGCCCCAAAACGGTATATTCCTTATGGAAGTCGATACGGCTGTAATCGGTACGGTAGGCAAGCCCAAATAAAAAAGCGCCCAAAAAGAACGCCAATGCATACAGCGGAAGCAGCCTTACGCGGCTGCTTTTTAGCAGCAACACCAAAAAAAGCACTGCGGACACAGCCGCGGCTGCGCCCGTCCATACGCCGCCCATGCCCGTATAATATGCAACTGCAATTCCAAGCACCAGAAAAAATGCCAGAAAGGCAATCGGCCTTTTATTCACTATCCGCCCCAAGCGCACCCCCGGCCAAACCAAGCTAAAACTCGTATTGCAAATTCTCCTGTACGACAAGCGTATTTTCGAAGACGCGCGCTGCTTCCAAAAACAACATCTCTTCATTGTAGCTTGGGTTGATGTGCGTCAAAAACAACTGCTTTACCCCTGCCTGGCGGGCAATTTCGGCCGCCTCGGTCACCGTCATATGCGGGCGTTTTTTCTCCGGGTCCGGCGGCCCCATAAAGCCGCTGTCAATCAGCAGCACATCTGCGCCCTTTGCAAATTCGGCCAGCTTTTCCGTATACACGCTGTCTCCGGAATACACAAATACGGCATCGCCGTCCTGCAGCCGGATCGCGTAGGTTTCCACAGGGTGTTCCATCCTGCAAAACGAGACATGGATATCGTCCCGCTTAAGCTTCAGGAAGTCGTCTACGACCCGCACATTGAATTTTCCGGTGTTTTCCAGCATTGCATAAAGGCCCATCGGGGATTTGGGCAGGTATGCATCGATTTTATTGCCATCCAGCGCATAGCTCATAATAAACATCTCGGCGCAATGGTCCCAGTGCAGGTGAGACAGGAATATCATATCCAGATCGTCCGGCCGTATATGCGTCTGCAGCCTGGACAAACACCCGCTTCCGGCGTCCAGCAATATTTTTTTGTCTCCAGAAAAAAGCAAGTAAGAAGACGTCCCTCCTCCTGCTTTGGGGTATGGCCCATACTTTCCCAGTACCGTTAACAGCATCAGCTTCCTCCTTTGCTTCTCGCGTATTTTTGTATCCGCCGGGCAGCGGGGTAAAACGCGCACGCGGCAGCCGCAGCGCCCGCCCATTGTATGAGGTTAAAGGGCAATGCGGCAAGCATATATTCCGCCCCAAACATAGCGTATTCGTACAGGCCGTACCCGCACGCCATAACACCGCCGCACACCGCGCTCGCTAGCGCATAGCGCGCAAACGAGCGTTTTTTAACAATCATGCCAAACACCAGCGCCATTGCGCCTTTAATAATAAGCGTCGGCAGCGCATATACGGCCGCCCCGGCAACAACGTCCGTCAGCATGCTTCCCAGCGCTGCCGCAACGGCGGCATACGGCCCGCCAATCGTAAAGGCCGCAATGTAAATAACCACGTCGCCAAAATTCAGATACGCCCCGCCCGTTCCGGGCACAGGTATGCGTACCAGAAACGTAACAACAAACACCAGCGCCGTAAAGACCGCCATCATCGTCAGTTTATTGGTTTTTTCCTTCCGGATGCTCATTCTGTTTTCTTCCATTGCATCAGTTCCTTATCATACCGGGGTTTTTCATAATTGGGTCTATAACAGTAATGACCCCTCCGCCAATTCTTTCCACACGCTCTCCTTCAACCAAAAACTGAACCCGCCGGACGCTGTCCAGCGTTGTAAGCGTATTGACGATCGAAAACAACATAATCTGCTCGTCGCTTTTCGAAACATTTTCCATCTTGCCATGAATGCTCTCTTTAAAGTCCAGCACCAATATATCGTTTGCAATGTGCACATCGCGCACGTCGTCCATCGATACCCCCTGCAGCATTGCCGGGCGGAGAATGCTGTCGTCCGTTACCGCCGGCCCTTTCATCAGTTCCTCCAGCAATACCGCCGGAACCGTCGTCAGCCCCTGCCCAATCACGCGTTCTGTTCCGTAGAGCGATGTGTACGCGTCCCCCGGAAGGTACAGCGTTACGCTGGAGCCCAAAACCTCGCGGAACATTTTCATCGTGTAGAGCGTATCGTCCATCGGTTTGCCGCCAACCAGTATTTTTATGCCGTCCACATTTGGCAAAAACCCAAGCAGCGTGTAGGTCAGCGAGGCAATGGTCATTTGCTGCGCCTCCATAAACTGCTCGGTATAAACAATGGGAATTTTGTTGAAATTGAGCTCCAGCACCTTGCTTCCATCAGCCAGCTGCACCACTTCCGGGTCGGTCAGTAGGCTGATAGAGCTGTCGATCACCGAACGGTGGTTGTAGGTGTTTTGCGGGCCTTTCAAAAGCTCTTGCACCAATATCCGTACATAGTTCTTATTTTTGAATACCAGGCTCCTTTGTTCGGGCAAAATATACGATTCCGATTTATCCAGAAAATAGAGCGTCGCGCTCATATCCGGGCTTTCCATATCCGTCTTCTGGTTGAGTTTTGTTTCTTCCTCCGAAATATCCGTCGTCGTTTTTTCTACCGTGCCCACGGGCATTCCGGCGTACCCCTGTGCGCGCCCGTTGACATAGATATTGATATACTTTTTGCCCGAAAAGTCTGAAAGTGTCGCGCAAAACGCCGTGCGCGCCCGCAAAAGCACGCTTTCCGACAAATACTGGTCGCTTATTAGGTACAGGTTGATTACATCGGGAAGCACCTCTATATATTCAAACGCAAACCCGCTTGCAACGGGCAAAAGCCCGCTTTCTGCGCTGGGCCCGTCAATCAGCGCCTGCACCACATACTTTTCCGTAATTTCGTTTTGGGGCACCGCAATTTCCCGCGCCTCCGCCGAAAGCTTGTTTTGATTTGAAGCGCTGACGAAATACAGCAGCGGATTGATGGTAATGCGCGCATCCAGGTCTACCTCCTGCACCAAATCCTGCCTACCGTACGCTTTGGCGTCATATTCAGTTTCTGTAACAACGGAGCACCCCGCAAGCAGGAGCGCCGCCGCAGCCAAAACCAGTACAAATCGTTTCATCGGGCTTCCTTTATGTCAGAAAATTCGTTTTAAAAACGCTGTATGTAATCTTCCACACATCGTTTTCCAGCACCATCCGAACCGGAACGTTGGTGTAGCCGGTTGCTTCGTCGTCCCCCAGCTTCAAAACATAATCCACCATAACGATGGCCGTTGCGCCGTCCTGCAACAAAACGTCGTCTATAATCACCGGGCTGGACAGCGTCAGCTTGCTGGACACGACCTCGTTGGAGAATACATCGAGCGACGGCCTGTCCTGCCCGGACGCATTTTTGTAGGCAATATAGCCATACAGGGTGTTCCAGTCCTTTTTTTCCGTCGCCTGCAAAATTTCCCGCATCGTATTTTTTGCGCTCAGCACAATATCGCCGTTCCTGCCAAAGGGCTCCGTTGCCCCGCTTCCGTCCATTCCGGCTTCCTCGTAGGTCAGCAGGCGCCCCGTTCCGGAATCGTTCTCGTCCACAAGGATGCGCACGCGGGAAAAGCCGCCCTGCTCTATAACGGAATTCACGATCGAATAAACGGCAAGGTAGCGCCGGGTCTTTTCGTATTCCTGGTTTTCTTCCTCGTCCACGGCTGCGCCAAACGGCTCAATAAATTCGCTGCTGAATGTCAGCGTCAGGTATCTTCCGTCGCCGTAAGAATCGACCAGCGTTGTTTCGGGGTTAATGAGCTGCACAAAATCCACGCGCGTAGCCGACGGCCCGTTAATCAGCTCTTTTACAATCGACACCTCGGTGCTTTCGTTGTCCGGCGCGGTAAACACGCGTGTTTCCCCCACCAAAAGCGGCTCGGACAAATAACCGAAATACAGCCGCGCTGTTTGCCGTTCGTTGCTCACATTCTCCGGCAGCGGGTTGATGACGGTCGTCTCGTCCTCCCCGGCTTTTTCGTTTGCTTCGGTCCCTGTGCAAGCCGCAATGCACAAAGCGCATGCCAGAATTGCCGCAACCAGTATCATCCGTTTATGTTTCATTGCCCGGCCCTCCGTCGGTGTTTTCTTCTTGTAGCATAGCCGCAATGTTTTTCGGCCGGAATACCGGCAAAACAAGTGTAAACACAGACCCTTTTCCTTCTTCGCTCATAACTTCCACCCTGCCTCCGTGCATCAGCGCCACGCGCCGCACAATGTGCAGCCCCAGCCCCGTTCCGCCGGTATCGCGCGCGCGCGCTTTATCTACCCTGTAAAATCTTTCAAATATATGGCTGAGGTGCTCCTTGCTCATGCCAATACCGTTGTCTTTGATAATCACAAACACCTCTGTTCCCTGCTTTCTTACGGTCACCTCTACATGGCCGCCATCCGGCGTATACTTGACTGCGTTTTCCATCAGGTTGTCGATGGCCTGCCGCAGCTTAAGCGCGTCGCCCTCAAGCTGCGCTTCGTCGGGTACAGTCAGCTTTATGGAAATATTCCGTTTTTCTGCAATGGGCAGCAGCGCCTCCTTGCATTTTTTTACCAATGCCGAAAGGTTCAGCTTTTCGATGTTAATTCCCTGCATATCGTTATCCATTTTGGAAAGCAGCAGCAAATCCGTAACAAGGCCGTTCATGCGGTCTATTTCCCCATTGATGTCCGCCAAAAACTCCTTGTACACCTCCGGCTTTACTTCGTCCTGGTATAAAAGCGATTCCACCAGTATTTTCATAGAGGCAAGCGGCGTTTTCAGCTCGTGCGAAGCGTCCGATACAAACTGGCTCCTTTGCTCGTCAATGTTTTGCAGCCGGTCGCACATCATGTTAAATGTGCGCCCCAGCTCGGCAATTTCATTTTTTCCTTTAATTTCCGCCCGGAAGGCAAGGTCGCCGCTGGATATTTTAACGGCCGTTTCCGTCAGCTGGCGGACCGGCTTTGTAATGAAGCGCGTAAACACAACATTAAACAGCACAATTACCGCGCACGCAATGACGTACATCCAGGTCATTTGCATGCGAATCTGCGCTGTGGCGCGCATTACGTCGCGTATAGACGACGCATACACCACCGCTCCGATAATCCTGCCGTTGTTTACGATCGCAGAAGTGCAGTTAAGCGACCAGAACGTTTCGTTCGCGGCCTGGTCGTACACCTGGTGAAACCCGTGGGAGTTCGCGTTCTGGTCGTACAAAATCGCGTCTATTTCAAAATCGGACAGCTTGAGCCCGTTCATATTGGAAAAACTGTCCGTCTGTACAATGCCCGAGCCGTTCAGCACCAAAAACCTGCCGCCCAGGTCGTTGCCGCTTTTCAAAACAAGGTCGTACATAGACGTCGCGTCCGATTCCAGAAAGTACGGCGCAACCTGCGCCGCAACCGTATTGACGTTTTTGGTTTGCGTATCGATCCGTTGGCGCACCAGGTAGTCCTCAAACATATACGACACCGCTACGGTCACAACCGCAAAAACGATCACCGTAAGCACCAGGTATACGATGACAAAGCGCCATCGGATAGAATATAATATATTTCCCGTCCGCAAAATAGTATCGTTCTCCCCAGCCGCTGCAAAAATGCGGGTTTACCGCCAGCCGGACGCGGCTTTCATTCCGTTGTTTTTTCAGGCATTCATACACGCCCTACGATGAGTAATAGTATACACGCCTAACGTGCTTCATGCAATTGCGTAATTCGCGGCGTCCCCTGTTTCCGGCGCATAAAAATCTTTGCGCGTTTAGGCAAGTATTTTCTATGAACCTTTATTCAGGATAACTGTCCCCGCTAAAAACCGGATCTTTGAGTATGCCGCGCTCTATGCCATAAAAATCACAGATTTCTGCAAAATCATCGCTACCGGCAAATATCCAAAAATGAGCATATGGCTCTTCGCCTTGCAAAAACGACACCCAGCCCTGCATCACATTGTTGTTTGGGTCTTTGTCTTCGTCAGATAAAACGATTCCATAAAACGCTTCCCAGCACGCAGCTATGAAATCCTCATCCGAAAGCCCGCAGTTTTCCAGCTCATCGCTGAAATAAAAGCCGTAGGCAACGTCCGCGCCCGTCGCCTGCCCAGAGTGAATCTTGCTGCACCATTCGTTCAGCCCTGCCGCATCGGCCTTGCGCCCCAATAGTATGCGGTAAAACCGCTCTACAAACTCCGCTGCCTGCGGGTTTTCGTCCCGCGGCTCCACCGCGTCGAACACGCCCGCTTCAACCCCCGCCGCGCCGCATATTGCCGCAAACTCCGCCGAATTCACAAACCCGGCAAACAGCCCGCGCCTACTGCCTCCGGCGCTTGCCCTGCGCACCCAGTCCGCCTTGCCTGCGTCGTCCGGCTCGCGCCCCAAAAGCGCCCGATACAATACATCGATATACTCTTCGTCGCTGAGGTTCTTGCTTTCCATCTCGTCGCTGAAGAAAAATCCATACGCCACAGCCGTGCCCGTTTCTTTGCCTGTTACCAGCCTCTCGGCCCAGCCTGCTTTTCCGTCCGGGTCAGACGGCCTTTCCAGCACATAAGTATACAGCCGTTCCACAAAGCCGTCTACCGATGTTGCCGTATCCAGCGCAGCCAGACCGCCTCCCGTTTCCGCAAACGATACGGGAATACAAAGCGAGAAAACCAAAACGATTGCAGCCGCTATAACCAGCACCCTTTTTTTCATAGCAATATCCTCCTTGCCCAATGCCCAAATCGTGTTGCTTCGACGATTATTTGTGTTACTATATGTGTCTTCAAAATAACATAAACCGGCCCATAATTCAATCGGTCAGCGCATATCGCAGAATTTAGCAAGTCATATTCCCTGTCACGCCGTTCTTTCTTTTTTGCGGAAGCAGGCACGATTTGCTTTGTCGCGGTTTGTGGATTATAATCATGTCAGATATTCTAACTGAACCTACATTACTACGGCGGTGCAAAAAACAATGAAATCCGAAATACTATTTTTGTGCATATGTCTGGCCATTGCCTTGTTTGCAGCCGGTTGCTCCATGGCAAAACCCTATTCCGCCGGCGAAATCGCCGGGCTGCTAGAACAAAAGTATGGTGAAAAGGGCCGGTTTACCATGCTTGAAGAGCGTCCTAAAGATTCGTTTGCTGTAGAATATACTTTTATGGACGCCAAGCGCGAAATTGAATTTATTGTAACCTCGGGGGTAAGCCAAAGCGGCATCATTCCCATCCGGCATAAAAATTGGCGCGATTTTTTGAATCGCGGCATCATGTATGGCGCGGGCGAGGCCGCAACAGCGCTGGCCGCAACACACGGCCTGCACCTTGTTCCGGTAGACAGCCTGCACGGAGGCGGGACCGATTCAAACGACTACATATACCTTTCCGACTTTTCTCAGCTAGACGATGCCGCCGCGCTTTTTAGCAATCTTTCCGAGCTTTATCGTCTCGAGCAGCCCGATGTGTTTACCTGCGCTTTTTTCCTGTATAGCGCACATCCCGAAGAAATAACTTCACAAACGCTCGACGGCCCGGTGCTGCTTGCTTCCATCCCCTACTCCGAATTGCAGGCGGGCGGCCGGTTTTTCGAACAGGGAACCGCCGCCATTTCCGAAGAATTGGCGGAAGCATGGCAGTCTGCAAAAAACAACGGGTTGCTTCCAAAGTAATTTCCGTTTGCTGCCGCCCATAAAACAACAAAGCCTTTCCGTCAAAAATTGTGTTCTGCTGCCAGCAGGCTACCGCAACACATTGAATTTCTTCCACTTGCCGCTTCGCCAGCGCGTTACAAAAAACACCGAACGAACACCCCAGTCAATAATCATTGCAACCCATACGCTCATTACGCCCCATCCCAGCGAATAAACGAACAGATAGCTTAAAACGATGCGGAATACCCACATAGAAACGCCGGATATAACCATCGTATACTTTACATCTCCGGCAGCGCGCAGTGCATTGGGCAATGTAAACGATATCGGCCAAATTGCCGCCGCCGAAAAGCTGTGCAGCGTCATAATCTGCATAGCCAGCGCCACCGCCCCGTCCGAAAGGTTGTACAGCCCCAATATTGGCCGCATCAGCGCAAACATCCCCATGTTCAATATAATCATATACAGGTATGCCTGCTTCATCATTTTTTTTGTATAGTATTCTGCCTGCCCATACTCCCCGGCGCCCACGCATTGCGCGACAACCGCCAGGATTGCCAGCCCCATCGCCTGCCCTGGAATGATTTCGAAAAGGGCAAGGCTGTTGGATACGGCATGCGCCGCAATGGCTGCCGTGCTTTGCATGGCCACCAGGCTGGTCACAATCACTTTACCGATCTGGAACATACTGCTCTCCAGCCCGTTGGGTATGCCAATCCGCAAAATACGCCCGATCATGCGAAAGTCGATATCGCGCAGGCGGTACGACCGCACACACACGACGCGCTTTTTGTTTCTTAGCATATGCAGCATTGTTGCGGCAGTAATAATGCGCGCAACCAATGTGGAAACCGCCGCGCCCAGCACGCCCATATTAAACCCGTAAATCAAAATAGCATTGCCCGCAATGTTTGCAATGTTCATAATCAGCGCATTGAGCATCGCCGTCTTGGAATCGCCCATTCCCCTAAAAAGCGCCGCGCATGCGTTAAACAGCGCAATAAACGGATAGGAAGCCGCCGTGATATAAAAATAGGTTTGCGCGTTGCCCATAACGGCCGCCTCCACCCTTCCAAATACCAGCGACAATATTTGTGCGTTCATAAGGAGGCACACCGCCATAATTGCAATGGAAAACATCCCCATTGCCATTACAAGCTGCTTTGCTGCATGCTGGGCGTTGCCATACTCCTTTATTCCAAGGTATTGCCCCATTACGATTGCGCCGCCGCCCGCCATCGCCGCCAGCAGGTTAATGAGTAGCACGTTGATCGTATCCACAAGCGCCACGCCCGATACGGCTTGCTCTCCAATTGTGGCAACCATAAACGTATCGACCAACCCAACGGTAAACGCCAGTGTTTGCTCGATCATCAATGGAATAATCAATTGTTTCAGGCTCTGCCTGCTAAACAGCATGCCTTCGCTTTGCATTCTCTTTTCCTCTCCGTCCACAACGAGCATTATAGCACATTCCCCTTTGGAAAACACATATAAAATCGTTGACAAATTACCATGCCCGCACTACGATTGTTACAGGTAAACTTATTAATAGGCTATATACGGTTTCCGCAGCAGTCCATATCCGCCAAACCATCTCCCTTTCCGCAGGCGGGCGGGTTCGTATTGCAGGTTCCGCTGCCTGTTTATTCTCAATTCGGAGGAGCATCGTTATGAATGGAAAAATCTATGCAATGTACTTTAGCCCTACGCACACCGCAAAAACAAGCACGCTTGCCATTGCGCACAGGCTGGCGCAAGAGACTGGTATGGAGCTGGTACAAACCGACCTGACTGCGCCTGCGGCGCGTAGTGGGCAATACGCTTTCGGCCCCGGCGATCTCCTGCTGTTCGGCTTTCCTGTATACGGCGGCCGCATGCCCGCGCTGCTTGCAAAAACATTGGGCAATCTGCAAGGGAGCGGCTCGCTTGCCGTGCCTGTTGCCGTGTATGGCAACCGCGACTACGACGACGCACTGCTTGAGGCGGCAGACCTGCTTGAGCAAAGAGGGTTTTCCATTGTTGCAGCAGGTGCTTTTATTGGCGAGCACTCTTTTTCGCGCAGGCTGGCTGCCGGTCGGCCAGACGAGGCGGATACCAAGGCCGCAGCCTCCTTTGCCTCCTCTATTGCAGGCAAGCTATCGGGCGGCAGCCCCGCCGCACCCTCCATAAGCGGAAACCGTCCATACAAGGACGCCCTTTCCCCCATGCCGTTTTCGCCCAAAACCACCGATGCGTGCACACGCTGCATGGCCTGTGTAAAGGGCTGCCCCGCGGCGGTTATTGACAATGCCGATCCAACAATCGTTGCATCCGGGTGCATTCAGTGCCATTCTTGCGTCAAGTTTTGCCCCGTAAAAGCAAAATACTTTGACGCCAAGCCGCTAGAAGAAGCAACCGCCCGACTAGAGGCCAATTTCATGGCAAGAAAGGAGCCGGTATTCTTCCTGTAAACCCGGCTATGCATTACATAAAAAAGGATACCATTTCCGGTATCCTTTTCATTTACTTGTAATTCCTATAGGCCGGGTCAGTATTTATCGTCCGTATCCATCATGTCGCTCATGTCCAGCGATGTATCTTGCCCCATCATGTCCATATCCATACTGCCGGTAATCCTGCCTGCACCCTCACGCAGCTTGAAGCGCGAAACGATATTGCTCATCATCTGTGCCTGGGAAGACATTTCCTCCGATGCTGCAGCCGATTGCTCGGACGTTGCCGAGTTCGACTGAACAACTGTCGAAACCTGCTGTACCCCACCGTTTATTTCCTCTATCGACGTCGCCTGCGCTTTGGACATTTCGCTGATCTTACCCATAGAATCTGCGGTCTTTTCGGCAATTTCCGCAACCCGCTGCAGGCTCTCGTACGTTTCTGCAGATATTGCATTGCCTTCCGTTACCTTCTCTATGCTCCGCTCGATAAGGGCGGTCGTCTCTTTGGCCGCTTCCGCGCTCTTGGCCGCAAGGTTGCGTACCTCGTCCGCCACAACAGCAAAACCCTTGCCTGCTTCGCCAGCACGCGCAGCCTCTACTGCTGCATTAAGCGCCAATATATTGGTTTGGAACGCAATATCGTCAATGACCTTGATTACCTTGGATATATCGGTAGAGCTATTGTTGATCTCTTCCATTGCGGCCGTCATTTTAGACATCGATACCATACCCTCGTTCATGTATTCGCCTGCCTGTTGTACATCACGCAGACCAATGTCTGCCTGCTGCGTTGTGGCTTCCGCATGCGTCAATGTTTCGCTGATAGAAGCGGATATTTCCTGTATAGACGCGGCCTGCTCTGTCGAGCCGGATGCAAGCGTCTGCGCTCCCTGGGCGACCTGCGCGGCGCCTGCCGCAACCTGGTCTGCCGAGTTTTTAATTTCGCTTACCATGCGGTTGTTGCTGTCTACCATATCGTTGATCGCTTTATTCATAACGTCTTTGTCTGAACGCACAGGAATAGACACCGTATAATCTCCCTGGGAGATGATTTCCAGGATGCTTGCCTGCTCTTTAATGGCCACCACCATTTGCCTGAACGCGCTGCCCAGTTCGCCCAGCTCATCCTTCGAATTATGCTTGACCTCAATGTCCGTATCGCCCAGCGCAATGCTGTCCGCCGCCGCCTTCAGCTCTACGATCGGGTCTTTGATGGATTTCAAAAGCAACCGCGCTGCAATAACCGTAATAACGACTGCCGCGGCCAGTATAATCAGGAACAGCATCATCGAAGAGCTTGCCAGCGCCGTATTTGCTGTGCTTTCATCCAGGCCCTGCGCTACCGCAAGATCCATAAGCCCATCCAGCGTATCCGTCATTTTATCGCCAACTGCGTTACACTCATCCAGCAGCGCCGTCAAATTCGATGTATCCCCAGCGGCGACATCCGCCAAAATTTGTTCGGCCACAGGCAAAAGCTCGTTTGTATATTCACTTTTCACCGATTCGTAAAGCGCTGTTTCTTCTTCGCCCTCTACATACGGGTCATATTCGGCCATGGCGCTTTCTGTCAGTTGTTTGTATTCAGCTACCTTTGCCAGCGAATTTTCGTATTGCTCCGACCCTGTCTCGTAAATTACTGCATTCCGGACCTGCAGGCGCAATTCACCCAGGTCGTCCACGATCTCCGCGATAATGGGCAGAGGCACCGCCGTATTATTGTAAGATTCGCTGTAAGACGAATCTACATCATTTAAGCTCAAAATAGAAAATACCCCCAACACTGCCGTAAGTATCAGGATAATGGCAAATGTCAGGAACAGCTTTTTACTGACTTTCATGTCGTTTAATTTTTTCAATGTATAGTCCCTCCCCTATGCAAAAAAGCAATTCTGAAAATACGCAAATACAATGTTTTTGTTAATCTAAAAATACAGCAAATGGTCACCAAAAATACAGCACATGCCCAGAGATAAAACGGGCATCTCAGCACCGAGCTAAAACTGCTATCCTTTAGAGTGCTACGAAGCCA
>JBMNTU010000038.1:0-18673 GCA_050945895.1 Christensenellaceae bacterium
AAGGGCTAAGGTCAAAGGCAAGGGCGAAGGATAAAGAGAGTGTGGGCGTTTCCCCGCGCGGTGCGCGGGGAAACGGAGGATAGGCCCCCGGCGAGGACTATGGGCATAGCGGACGCGGCGCACAGTGAAGGAATAAGGGCTTGGTTGCGCCGCTCGGATTTGCGGCGAAGGGGCAGAAGATGACGGATAGGCGGTAGAGCCGTCGCCAATAACGCCGCCTGCCCACAGCCCTGGCGCCGGGGCGATGGTAGAAGAAGGGAAGAAGGGCAAGGGCGGAGGGTAAAGAGAGTGTGGGCGTTCCCCGCGCGGTGCGCGGGGAAACGGAGCAATGGCCCCGACGAGGGCTATGGGCATAGCGGACGCGACGCACATAGAGGAAAAAGGGAGTGTGTTGCGCCGCTCGGATTTGCAGCGAAGGGGCAGAAGATGAGGGATAGGCGGCAGAGCCGCCGCCAATAACGCCGCCTGCCCACAGCCCTAGCGCCGGGGCGGTGGTAGAAGAAGGGAAAAAGGGCAAGGGCGAAGGATAAAGAGAGTGTGGGCGTTCCCCGCGCGGTGCGCGGGGAAACGGACGGTAAGCCCCGGCGAGGGCTATGGGCACAGCGGATGCGGCGCACAGGGAGGGAATAGGGGCGCAGTTGCGCTGCACCTGACGCCGCCCGCCCGCATCCCTGGCGCCGGGGCGATGGAATTTGCTTGACGCAGGCGCAAAAAAAGATTATATTATAGGGATTATAGCGCCAGACAGTCCGCGAAAAGGCGGAAGCAGGGAGATACAATGGACGGATTTTTGCCGGTCAATAAACAGGATTTAGAGCAAGACGGCGTCGGCCAGCCGGATTTTATATTGATAACGGGGGACGCCTATGTAGACCACCCGTCGTTTGCGCACGCCGTCATATCCCGCTATTTGGTGGCGCACGGCTATAGCGTGGGCATCATTGCCCAGCCAAACTGGAAGAAAACCCAAAGCTTTACCGTGCTGGGCGAGCCGCGGCTGGGCTTTTTGGTCAGCCCGGGCAATATGGACAGCATGGTCAGCCTGTATACCGTCGCAAAGAAAAAGAGGGAAAAAGACCTCTATTCCCCGGGCGGCCGGCAGGGCAAGCGGCCGCCGCGTGCTGCAATCGTCTATACCCAAAAGCTAAAGGAGGCCTACCCAAACAGCCCGGTCATACTGGGAGGAATAGAAGCCAGCCTGCGCCGGTTTGCGCATTACGATTATTGGGACAACAAGGTCATGCCGTCTATCCTTGCAGATAGCGGGGCAGACCTGCTGGTGTACGGCATGGGCGAGCGCGCCATCGTGGAAATCGCGGAGGCGCTGGACGGCGGCCTGCGCGCCCAAGATATTACCTATGTACAGGGAACGTGCTACAAGGCAAACGACCTGTCGCGCGTTTACGAATACGAAAAACTCCCTTCGCTGGGCGAAGTCCGGGAGAACAAACGCACATTTGCAAAAGCGTTCAATGAGCAGATGTTCAACAGAAATAACCCGCTGGTACAAAAGAACGGCGGCGTTTATATTGTGCAGAATATTCCGGCGCAGCCGCTAAACACGCGCGAGCTGGATTTTGTGTACAGCCTGCCGTACACGCGGCGCGCCCACCCGATGTACAAAGAGCCCGTCCCCGCGCTGGCAGAGGCGGCAAACTCCATTACGGCGGTGCGCGGATGCGTGGGCGGGTGCGCTTTTTGCGCGCTGTATTACCACCAGGGCAAATGCGTTTCTTCGCGCAGCAAAAAAAGCATACTTGCCGAAGCCGAAACAATAAAGGAAACGCCGGGCTTTAAAGGTACAATAAGCGACGTAGGCGGCCCAACCGCCAATCTATACGGAATGAAGTGCATGCGCAAGGGCGGCATGTGCCAATCCCGCCGCTGCCTTGTTCCTTCGCCCTGCAAGCACCTGAAGGAAAGCCACGCCGCCTACATAGACGTCCTTCGAAGCATCCGCAATATCCCTGGAATAAAGCACGTTTTTGTACGTTCGGGCATCCGGCACGACCTCGCGCTGATGGACAAAAGCGGCGAATTTATCCGCGAGCTGGCAAAGCACCATGTAAGCGGGCAACTAAAGCTTGCGCCCGAGCATGTATCGGGCAGCGTGCTGCACACTATGGGAAAGCCGGAAATAGAAGTGTACGAAAAATTCAAACAGAAGTTTGACGCAATATCCGAAAGCCTGGGGAAAAAGCAGTATGTACTGCCGTACTTTATGTCTTCGCACCCCGGCTGCAAAATGGACGACGCGGTAACGCTTGCCGAATACATCCGCGATTCGGGCTTTATGCCCGATACCGCCCAGGATTTTTACCCAACGCCGGGCACGCTGGCCACATGTATGTACTACACGGGAATAGACCCGCAAACAGGCAAAAGCGTTTATGCGGCCCGCAAGGGAGAGGAAAAAGCCATGCAGCGCGCGCTCATCCAATACAAAAACCCCGCAAACCGCCCGCTTGTCAAAAAGGCGCTGCTTGCGGCAAAGCGGTTCGACCTGATGGGCAAGGGAAAGAAATCGCTTTGGTAGGAAGCTGCACGGCCAAATGAAGGAAAGCCGTTATTCTGCATCCGGCGGGCCGGGCTGCGCCTGGGCGGTTTGGCTGAGGCCTGCAAGGTACAGTGCAGATATAACAATGCTGATTATATCTCCTACATTGCCGCCGCGTCCGTTGGCTGTGGATACAACGACGCTGATAATGCACAGAATGAGCACGATAATAACCAGCGTTTTGCATATTCCAAGGTTTTTGCCCTTCATTCCGTAGGCGCCGGCAACCAGGTAAACGGTGCTGAGCACAACAGAAAGAATGGATAACAAGATAATGATTCCGCCCAGCATTCCCTGCTCTGTTGCCAGTAAAATGCCCGAAACAAGCAAGACAATGCTTATAATAAGCGTAATGACGCCCAAAACCAAAAACGCGACAGATGCGCCTTTTAAAAGAGGGGCAGGTTGCTGCTGATCCATCTTGCAAACTCCTTTTTTACTTAATATAAGGATTATAGCAAAGCTGGCGGCGCTGGCGCAATGGCAAATTCGCGAACAAGGGGAGCGGAAACCTGCCGCTTTGGAGATTACATATAGGCCGCCGATAAGCAGGCGCGGAGCGAACGGCAGGATGACCGGCTTTGCAAATTCGCGAACAAGGGGAGCGGAAGCCTGCCGCTTTGGAGATTACATATAGGCCGCCGATAAGCAGGCGCGGAGCGAACGGCAGGACGACCGGCTTTGCAAATTCGCGAACAAGGGGAGCGGAAGCCTGCCGCTTTGGAGATTACATATAGGCCGCCGATAAGCAGGCGCGGAGCGAACGGCAGGACGACCGGCTTTGCAAATTCGCGAACAAGGGGAGCGGCAACCTGCCGCCGGACATGTACAAACTGTGAATATTTGTTGCGGCATCGGTATATATATAGTATAATAAGATATGTATGGTCTGGTATCAAAATAAGCCTGCCGGGCAATGCAGACCGGGCAGGTACAGATAAAACTCAGGAGGATTGTGATGGCTGCAAAAGTGGAAAAGCTCGAGGGGAACAAGGCAAAACTGCACATAGAAATATCTGCGGAAAAATTTGAAGAGGGCATTAAAAAGGCGTTTCAGAAGATGAAGGGGCGGTTTAACATCCCCGGCTTCCGTAAAGGGAAGGCGCCCAGGGCAATCGTGGAAAACCACTATGGCTCAGAGATATTTTACGAAGATGCGTTCGAGGAAGTTTTCCCTGAAAGCTACCAGGAAGCGGTCAAAGAGCACGAGCTGGACGTTGTGTCCCGCCCGGATATCGATATCCTAAGCATCAACAAGCAGGACGGCGTAACGTATGTTGCAGAGGTCACGCTGCGGCCGGAGGTCACGCTGGGCAAGTACGAGGGCATCAAGCTCAAAAAGGAAATACGCAAAATAACGGCCAAGGAAGTGGACGCCGAAATCGAAAAAACGCGTGAGCAAAACGCCCGCTGGGTAGACGTAGAGCGCGCTGCCAAAGACGGCGACACGGTCGATATAGACTTCGACGGAACCATTAACGGCGAAGCGTTCCACGGCGGCCATGCCAATGGGCAAACGCTGGTTTTGGGCTCTAAAACGTTCATTCCCGGCTTCGAAGAGGGAATCGCAGGCATGAAGCCCGGCGACGAAAAAGACTTGGACGTTACGTTCCCCAAAGATTATTCGCCGGAGTTTGCCGAAAAGGACGCGGTGTTCCATGTCAAGCTAAACGGCGTCAAGGAAAAAGAGCTGCCCGAGCTGGACGACGAGTTTGCGCAGGATGTTTCGGAGTTCGAAACGCTTGCCGAATATAAAAAAGACGTAAAAAAGAACCTCCAGGAGCGCGCAGACAAAGACGCGCAGGGCGCGCTGGAAAACCAGCTTGTAGAGGAAATTTCCAAAAACGCCAAGGTAGACATTCCGGAAGTTATGATAGAAGGCGAAATCGATTACCAGATCCAGCAGCTTTCGTACCAGCTTATGTACCAGGGCATGAAGCTGGAGGATTACCTGAACTATGCCGGCATTACCCTGGAAAAGATGCGTGAAGACTTCAAACCCGTCAGCGAGCAGCAGGTTCGAACCATGCTGGTCGTGCAGGCGCTGATCGAAAAACTCAAGATCGAGCCGACGGAAAAAGAGATCGAGCAGCGTATCGAAAAGATGGCTAAGGAAAACGGCGATACTGTCGAGAAATATAAGAAGGCAATGGGCGAAGATGCCGAAGCGCGCGTGAAGAATACACTGACGATGGAAAAATTGTTCGATATTCTCCTCGAAAAAGCGGTTATAGAAGAGGTAGAGCCCAAAAAGAAAACAGCCAAAAAGGCAGAGCCGAAAGCGGAAGGCGCCAAAGCGGACGAGAAGCCCGCAGCCAAAAAAGCGCCTGCCAAAAAGCCTGCGGCCAAAAAAGAGGATGCAAAAGCAGCCGAAAAGAAGCCCGCGGCCAAAAAGCCTGCGGCTAAAAAAGCCCCGGCAAAGAAAGAAGCTGAAAAGAAAGACAAATAATATGGAGGCAAAGCAATGAGCAGCTTGGTACCGGTAGTTGTAGAACAAACGAGCAGAGGCGAACGGAGTTACGACATATTCTCCCGCCTTCTGAAGGATAGGATTATATTCTTAACAGGGGAAATCGACGACAACACAGCCGACCTTGTGGTCGCCCAGATGATTTTCCTCGAAGCGGAAGACCCGGACAAAGAAATTTACCTGTACATCAACAGCCCGGGCGGTTCCATTACGGCGGGCATGGCCATTTTCGACACCATGCAGTACATCAAGTGCGACGTTTCCACCATTTGCATCGGCATGGCGGCGTCCATGGCGGCGTTTTTGATGGCAGCGGGCGAAAAAGGCAAGCGCAAAGCCCTGCCCAACAGCGAAATTATGATCCACCAGCCGCTGGGCGGAACGCGCGGACAGGCGACCGATATCGCCATCCACGCACAGCGCATATTGGATATCAAAGAAAAAATGAACCGTATTTTGAGCGAACGCACAGGACAGCCGCTCAAAAAGGTACAGAAGGACGTAGAGCGCGATTATTTTATGACGGCAGACGAAGCGCTGGAGTACGGCGTGGTGGACGAAATCATCACAAGCAAGAAACAGGCCGAACAGAAAAAAGAATAGTCGAAACTCTGCAGGTTGTGGGGAAAATCCCGCCGCATACCATGCGCGGGGCAAACTGGAGTTGAAGATACATGTATAACGAATTTGAAGACAAACAACTAAAATGCTCGTTCTGCGGCAAACAGCAGGACCAGGTAAAAAGGCTGATTGCCGGGCCGGGCGTTTTCATCTGCGACGAATGCGTAGAGCTCTGTTCCGAAATTATCGAAGAAGAGTTCCAGGAAACGCAGAAGTTTGAGGTGCAAAACTACCTGAAGCCGGACGAAATCGTCGCCATTTTAAACGATTATGTCATCGGCCAGGACAAAGCCAAAAAGCACCTTGCGGTGGCGGTCTACAACCACTACAAGCGCATCAACGCTGCCATGGCCGAAGACGACACCGAAATCCAGAAAAGCAATATACTGCTGCTTGGCCCAACGGGCAGCGGCAAAACGCTGCTGGCGCAAACGCTGGCGCGTATTTTAGACGTACCCTTTGCCATGGCGGACGCCACCTCGCTGACCGAAGCAGGCTATGTGGGCGAAGATGTAGAAAACATCCTCCTAAAGCTCATACAGGCCGCCGATTTCGATATGGACCGCGCGCAAAAGGGCATCATCTATGTAGACGAGATAGACAAAATTACCCGCAAGGGAGACAACGCGTCCATCACCCGCGACGTTTCGGGCGAGGGCGTGCAGCAGGCGCTGCTCAAAATACTGGAGGGTACGCAGGCCAGCGTTCCGCCGCAGGGCGGGCGCAAGCACCCCCACCAAGATTTTTTGCAGATAGACACAACAAACATCCTGTTTATTTGCGGCGGCGCGTTCGGCGGGCTGGAAAAAATCGTCGAACAGCGCGTCAATGTCAAATCGATGGGGTTTGGCGCAGACATAAAAAGCAAAAACGAGAAGGACGTCAGCGTTATGCTGGACGACGTCCGCCCCGAAGATTTAATCAAATACGGCCTCATTCCGGAATTTGTGGGCAGGCTGCCCGTTGTGGTCAACCTGCACTCGCTGGACGAAGCGGCGCTGGTAGACATCCTCAAAAAGCCCAAAAACGCCATTACCAAGCAGTATAAAAAACTGTTCGAAATAGACGGCGTAGAGCTGGAGTTCGAGGACGAGGCGCTTTATGAGGTCGCCAAGCGCGCCATCGAAAACAAAACGGGTGCGCGCGGCCTAAGGAGCATCATCGAATCGTCGATGATGGACATCATGTACGAGCTTCCTTCGCGCGACGACGTACTAAAATGCGTCGTCACCAAAGACACGATCAAAAACAAAAAGCCGATTGTCGTCGTGGGGGAAAACAAGAAAAAAGAGCTGCCCCCCGCAGAGGAAGAAAAGCACACCGAAAAAAAGGAAAGCGCTTCGTAGCACAAACGCTTCCGTCTAACGCCGGAGGCACACAGAAAAAAATTGGCAGGGGCGGTCAAAAACCGCTCCTGTTTTTATGCCGGTATTGGCATGGATGGGAGATACAAACATGAAAAAAATTGCCCTTGGAATTGCCCTTGTACTATTGGTTGGGTTTGTTTTTGCCGGATGCGCCGGCAATGCGCCGATGCCCAAAAGCGCGGACGCGCAGGTAGAAAGCGCAGAAGTATCGCAATCGCCCCAAAACGCGGAAGCAACGCCGGAGGGTACGGGCGAACTGCCCCAAAGCACGCCGGACGTTCCGCGCGAAGACGCCTCGGTACAGCTCATCCGTTCCATGATGGAGCTGGATTATGCCGCAATGACTGTGGCGGAGTTCAACGAAACCATCCAGCAGATGTGCGAAAATGAAGGAACCAGTGTTTTCGAAGTCATTTCCGATGCGTACGACCATTTTGCCGTCTACGATGAATCGGGCGAGTTTTCGGGCACAAAATACAGCGACATCGGGCTGGAAACGTTTATGCAAACGACGCTCGACTACTCCGCCCAAGAGATTTTTGGAGAGCCCGTCCATTTAGACAGCGTGATGTATATGACGCTGCCCGGCAAAACAGCAATGGAAACCTACCGGTTGATGGTGCAAATGCAGTCCGCCGAATGGGACAGCTTCTATAACGAAAATATTGCGGATCTAACAATCTACCCCATTTTGTCTTACGCGGTCGAGCGAAATATCCCAGACCCCCAAACGACATTGGTTGCGGAGCGGGACAGCAGGATCAACAATGTTCGGGATTCCATTCGTACATTCCTGTTGGAAATGGACGAGCAGGCCGCTATGGCAGACAACCTTCAGCATGTACTGGAGGCCAAGCTCCAAACGATCTCGGACGAATACAGCGATTCGGATATATCGGTCCTGTGCACCATACAAGGGCTGGAGCGCGATATAGCGTAACCATTTATTACACATTAAAAAAGCAGCTTGCCGATTGCCGCAAACTGCTTTTTTTGTTTGGCTGCTTTTGGCATCACGCCGCCGGAAGCGCCAGCTCCCAGCCGGTGTCGATGCCGTTCGGGTCGGCAATCTGGTCGCGGTTGAGCTCGTAAATCTCCGGCCAGCGATAGCCATCGCCCAGCTGCTCTTTTGCAATTTTCCACAGCGAATCGCCCGGCTTTACGGTGTATGTTTCGCCGTCCTGTGCAGAGGCCGGTTGGGCCGCGTCATCCGCGCCCTCGCCGCCAATCTGCTCCGTCGGCAGCAACTCCATCACAATGCGCCCCTCCGGCTCTTCGGGAAAGTGCTCTGCCGTGTTGAGGTAATTGGTAAACGCCTCCTCCAGCGTGGAGAAGGACTGTATTTGGGCGGCGCTTGCAAGCATCGTATAGTTATCGCCGCCGTCCGCGAGGTAGTCGTTTGTCGCAAGCGAATAGTGCGCGCCGGGCTCAAGCGGCTGCCCGCCGATTTTCACATCGAAAACGCGCCTGCCTGCGGGCTCATTTTCGTCAAATTTAAATTGAACGCCCGCAACCTGCGGAAAACCGCCCAGCTCGTTTGGGTATTCGCTTACGCCCAGCTCCAGCGCGTCCAATATATCCTGCCCGGTCACGTCCAGCGTAACAATATAGTTGCCAAACGGAAAAACGGTAATAACGTCGCCGCGCGTAATTTCCCCGGGCTGGATAGAAGCGCGGATATTGCCGCCGTTCATCAGCGCCATATCTGCACCCGTCTCGGCCAGCAGCGAATCGGCGGAAAAATCGCCGAGGTTTGTTTCGGCGATGCGTACGTCCTCGCGTTCGCCGTTTAAAAGCACGGGCGTTTCGCCCACGACTATTTCCAGCTTGGGCACAAGCTCTTCGTTGATGTCGGCCACAACGCCGTCCACCTCTGCGCTTGTGCCGGTAAATTCCTCGCCGTTGTATATTTTGGCGTCCATCGTGCCGTCCTTGCCAATCGTAACAACGCCCACATTCTCGATAAATGCGCCGGTAGAAGCGATCAGCGGTTCGTGCGGGTCAAGCTCGCTGCCGTCAAGCGGTTGGCCGTCCTCCATTTCGGTGTGGCTGTGCCCGTCAATAATCAGGTCGATTTCCGGAACGTCCGCCGCCAGCTTGTCGGAGGTATAATTGCTGGAGTCGTCCACGCCCAGGTGCGAAAGCGCGATGATGTAATCTGCGTCCTGCTCCATCAGCAATTCAACCTGCGCCTGCGCGGCTTCGGACGGGTCGGTAAACGTTACGCCCTCCAGCTGGCTGGGCAGCGCAAGAAAAGAGGTGTCGGGCGTTGCCACGCCAAAGATGCCGAATTTCAGCCCGTCCCGCTCAATCAGTATGTTTTCTTCAAACAACGGTTCGCCGTCCAGCAATACATTGGCGCAAACAATGGGGTATTCCATTTGCCCGGCCAGTTCCAGCAGGTGCTCCCAGCCATAATCGAAATCGTGGTTGCCTGTCGTGGCCGCATCGTAACCCACCGCGTTTATAATAGACACAATATCCTCTCCCCGCGAAAGCGAAGCGGAAGGCATCCCCTGGAAAACGTCGCCCGCATCCAAAAGAAGCACCGTTGCACCCGCCTCCGCATACAGGTCGGCCATGGCGCGCACGGCAGTAAAGCCCATGTTGTCGTCGATGTGGCCGTGTGTATCGTTGGTGTGAATAATGGCAACCGTGCCCGAAAGGTCGACGCTGTCCTCCGGAAGCGCGGCAAACGAAACGCTGCCCATGCTCAAAACAAGCACAATGGCAAGCAATGCAGCAACTAATTTTTTCTTCATATATTACCTCCGTTCCTTACGTTGTTTTTATAACAGTATATGCTTTTTTTAAACAAAAAGCGAGCAGGGAAAACGAAAAAGGGCAGAGGCTTCCCGCCGGAGAAGCCGCAATAAAGTTACACAAAAAAAAGCCCGGCAATGGTGCGCCGGGCCGAATAAGCCGGTTATATCTTATGGCACGTCATTCCCGTAATCATCGAAACGTCCACAATCTTTTCTTGCGGGGGCGGGTTTTCCGCCGCGCTTGTAATCCACTCGAACATCGTTTTGGCCATTGCAACGGTGTCATGCTTAATAGAGGTTATGGTGGGGTAAAACGTTTCTATATGCAGCCCGTCAAACCCGCATACCGAAAATTCATCGGGAATCTTTACCCCCAGCGAGTTGGCGCGCATAATAAAACCGCGCGCATTCAGGTCGTTTGCGGTAATAACGGCGGTAGGCGGGTCTGCAAGCGAATAGAAATAGTCGAAAGACTCCGTGCCGCTCTTTACGGTATAATCTCCCTGCCCGATGTAGTACTCGGGCACGGGCAGCCCCAGATTTTCCATGCTGGACACATACGCGTCCAACCGTTCTTTGGCAGAAAGGATATTCGTAGGCGCGGTAATGTATGCAATCTTGCGGTGGTTCAGGCGGTACAGGTAGTCCACCAGCATAGAAACGCCCTTCCGGTGGTCCGATTTTATTTTGTAGCACTCGCGGTCGTGGAAGCCTTCGCGGTCGAGCAGCACGATCGGCGGAGCAAAATCGAGGTCGTCCTCCGGCTTGCCGAAATTCTCACGCGTCGTGCCCGCCGTAAAAATGATGCCCGCCGTATGGATGCTTTTACAGTATTCGTAATATTGCGCCTCACGCTCAAAGTTGTTGCTGGCGTTGCAAATAATCAGCGTATACTTGTTTTCGAGGGCAATCAGGTTCAGCTGGTCGATCAGGTCTATATAAAAGGGATTGCTCATGTCGTACACAAAAATAGCAATGGAGTTGGAGTTTGCAGGATACAAGCTCTTTGCGCCGCTCTTGGTAAAATATTTATGCTTGCGGATGACGTCCATCACCTTTTGGCGCGCCGCCTCCGAGGTCTTGTCCGGGTTATTCAACACCCGCGATACCGTGGCAATAGAAACGCCCGCTTCCTTTGCAATTTCCTGTATACCAAATTTTTCCTTCGTCATAGCGCTCTCCGATTCATAGCTTCTAAAACCATTATAACAGCTTTTTTGAAAAAGGGAAGCGTTTTGTGAAAATTTTTACACGAATCGTTGAAAAACTTATAAGAATGAATGGAAATATGCCGTGCAGAACGATCGTCAGCGGGGGGGAATGAATGAAACAGCAATGCGCACAGCCGATTGCGGCGCAAACAGGGAACGGAGCGCTGCTGAAAACAGTTTACACATTTATGAAAAAAATTACAAAAAAGGGTTGACTTTGAAAGCGCCAAGAGTTATTATTAGTCTAGCTAAAAAAACCACATGAACAAAATAAAATAACAATATTCCGAAGAGTAAAGGCAAAATCTTAAAAACATCGAAATAACGCAGGAATGACAGTTCTTTTCCGCTGTGTAACCAGTAAGAGCCGCCTGTGTCCGGTTTATGAAAAAATTTTCACAAACCGGGTGCAGCTGGCGCTAGTTTTTCATTGCCTTTTTGCACAGCGTATAATAAAAAACAGTTTGCAGCCTCCGCCAAAAGGCGGGCGCGCAATAAAAAAATAGGATTATCTTGGAGGAGAAAAAATGAAAAAAGCTTTGACAGTAGTTGTATTGGCCCTTGTACTCATGTTTGCCTTTACGGCATGCTCGCAGCCTGCTGCAGCGCCCGAAGCAAGCGCAGATGCAGCCCCGCCCGCATCAGAGGAAGCGCCGTCCGAAAGCGCAGAAGCGACTCCCGAAGCATCGGAAGAAGCGTCTGAAGAAGCGCCTGCTGCGTCTGGCGACGAGCTGAGCGGAATCAACCCCGAAACGGGCGAGCCCTGGAAAATCGGCTTTTCCGCATATGGACAGTCCAACGAATTCGCCGTTATTTTCGGTGACGCTGCACGCGCAAAAGGCGAAGAGCTGGGCGTTACGGTAGACCTGCTGGATGCGGAATACGACGTAAACAAGCAGCTTTCGCAGCTGGAAACGTTTATTACAAATAGCTACGATGCAATCATCATGGCGCCCGTAGACGCTTCGTCTATGGATACGGCAATGGAACAGATCGTAGACGCGGGCATCCCGCTTATCTGCTTCAACGTTAATGTAGAAGACACCTCCTACCTCGATTCGTTTGTTGGCTCGGACGACGTAGAGGTGGGCGAAGAAATTACAAAATATGCATGCGACGCAATCGGCGGCGAAGGCAAAGTTGTGGTTATCCAGGGGCAGCTTGGTATGTCCGCCGAGGTAGACCGCACAACCGGTATAGACAATGCGCTTGCAAACTACCCGAACATCGAAGAGCTGGCGCGCAAAGACGCCAACTGGAGCCGCGAAGAAGGCATGTCCACAATGGAAAACTGGATCCAGTCCTTCGGCGGAGATATTGACGCTGTTATCGCGGAAAACGACGAAATGGCACTGGGCGCAATCCAGGCGCTGGAAGCATCCGGCCTGGCCGATGATGTTGTTGTGGTAGGCGTAGACGGCCTTTCGGACGCAATCACCTCCATCGCAAACGGCATGCTCGACTGCACATACCTGCAGGACGGCGAAGGCCAGGGCTCGATGGCAGTAGAGGTTGCTGTCCGCATCTTAAACGGCGGAACGGTAGATTCTACCTATATGATTCCCTGGGCACAGATTACATCGGAAAACGTTGCGGACTTTGAAGGACGCAGATAAATAACAGACAGACCGGGCAGGCAGCGCCGTGCGGAACGTTCCGTGCGGCGCGGCCCGCCGTATACGAAGGATGCAAGCAAACGAGGATGGCCTTATGAAAGAGAAAATGAAGGCGGCGGTCTTTGAAGGGGTAGGCAACCTTGCAATCAAAGAAGTCGACACGCCAAAAATTATAAAAGAAGACGAAGTAATCATCGAAGTAGATATGTGCGCCATTTGCGGCACAGATATCCACATTACCGCAAACCCGCCCGGGTACGAGGCGGCCCCCGGCACGGTGCTGGGGCACGAGTTTGCAGGACGGGTGGCAGAGGTCGGCAGAGCGGTCAAAGACCTTAAGCCGGGCGACCGCGTAGTGGCAAACCCCAACGACTATTGCGGGCACTGCCGTTATTGCAAAATGAACCTGCCCAATTTCTGCGAAAACATGGTGCAAATGGGCGTTAAGTCGGACGGCGCGTTTGCCGAATATGTCAAAACGACAGAAAAATGCGTATTCAAAGTGCCGGACGGGCTAAGCGCAAAAGAGGCTGCGCTGGCCGAGCCGATGTCGTGCGCGCTAAACGGGCTGGAGCAAATTCGCGTAAACCCCGGCGAAAGCGTGCTGGTGTGCGGCGCGGGGGCCATCGGCCTGCTGCACATCGAGCTTTTGAAGGAAAGCGGGGCCTACCCGATTATCGTGTCCGAACCGGTGGAAACACGGCGAAAGATGGCGCTTAAGGTGGGTGCGGATTTTGCGGTAGACCCAACAAAAGAGGATTTAAACGCCTTTGTCCTGCAAAAGACGGGCATGGGTGTAGATTACGCCATCGACGTTGTGGGCTCGCAGTTTGGCGCCTGCCTGGACAACGTCCGCAATGGCGGCACGGTGCTGCTCTTCGGGCTAAACGAGCGTGCCCGTATGGATATGCAGCAGTCGGAAGTCACCACAAAGCAGGTGCGCGTCTATGGCACGTGGATTGCAAACGCCACGTTCCCCAAGGTCATCCAGATTTTGGGTAGCCGGAAGCTGGACCTGGAGTCGCTGGTGACGCATGTATACCCGCTCGAAAAGCTGCCCGAAGCGCTGGAGCTGCTGCGCGGCGGCGAGGGTATTAAAGCGGTTATAGATATGAAGCTGTAGCCGCCAAAAAATAAAATGCCAAAATCATCCTATGGATTCCTGATTTGAAAGCGTCCTGCGCGGTATGCGCGGGGCGTTTTCTGCCTGGCGGGCAGCGTGGGGTTGTCCGCCGGATTCCATTTGAATTGTCCGTATATTTCGTGTATAATACTCTGGATTCGTTTATTAATAGGCAGGCCGGCGTTTGCCTTTTATGCATAAAGGAGAGTAAGGGAATTGGATACAGCAATCAAAACAATGCCGATGGTCGCCCTTAGGGGGCTGGTGGTTTTTCCATATATGGTGCTGCACTTCGATGTGGGCAGGGAAATTTCCGTTGCGGCAATTGAAAAGTGCATCAGCGACGGGCAAGAGGTGTTTCTTGCCGCGCAAAAGGATATCCGTGTAGAGGTGCCCAAGCTGGAGGATGTTTACGGCGTAGGCACAACGGTAAAAATCAAGCAGGTACTAAAGCTTCCGGGCAATACGCTGCGCATCCTTGTGGAAGGGGTGGGCCGCGCGCGGCTGCTTGCCGTAAAGCACGAGAAAGAATACTTGGAAGGCATTATAAAGCCCTGCGCAGAGCAGGAGGAAAACCAGGCGCAAACCATTATCAAAGAAGCGTATATGCGCCGCATCGAAAAGCTGTTCGAGCAGTTTGTGGGGCTGGGCGCGCGCGTGCCCGGCGAAACGCTTTTTACGGTCAGCGAAATATCCGAGCCGGGTAAGTTTGCCGACATGGTCGCCTCCAATGTCGCCATCAAGCTGGAAGACAAGCAGCATGTGCTAGAGCAGATAGACGAGCTCGACCGCCTCAAGGCAGTTATGGAAATATTGGACAAAGAAATCGAAATACTCGAAATAGACAAGGAAATCGCCAACTCCGTGCGCCAGCAGGTAGACAAGTCCCAAAAGGAATACTTCCTGCGCGAACAAATGAAGGCCATTCAAAAGGAGCTGGGCGAATCGGAAAACGATATCGACGAGGTAGAGGAGCTGCGCCAGAAAATCGAAGCGCTTCCGCTGACGGATGAAGCGCGCGAAAAGTCTGAAAAAGAGCTTGCGCGTATGGCAAGGATGAGCGCCAGTTCGCCCGAAGTAAGCGTCATCCGCAACTACCTGGACTGGATCACCACGCTTCCATGGGGCGAATATACGGACGATAATTTAGACCTCGCACATGCGCGCGAAATATTGGACGAAGACCACTACGGTATGAAAAAGGTCAAAGACCGCATCATCGAATTTTTGGCGGTGCGCAAGCTGAAGGACGATATGAAAGGCCCCATCCTGTGCTTTGCGGGCCCTCCGGGCGTAGGTAAAACAAGCATTGCAAAATCGGTGGCGCGGGCGCTGGGCAAAGAGTTTGTGCGTATGTCGCTGGGCGGCGTGCGCGACGAAGCGGAAATCCGCGGGCACCGGCGCACCTATATCGGCGCAATTCCCGGGCGAATCATTACGTCCGTCAAGCAGGCGGGCAGTATGAACACCGTTTTTCTGCTGGACGAGATAGACAAAATGGCGAGCGACTTCCGCGGAGACCCTGCGTCGGCCATGCTCGAGGTGCTCGACCCCGAAATCAACAGCACATTCCGCGATCACTACCTCGACATTGCGTTCGACCTGTCTAAGGTACTGTTTATCACGACGGCCAACAATACCTCGCAAATTCCTGCGCCGCTTTACGACCGCATGGAAATTATAGACCTAGACAGCTATACCGACGTAGAAAAGCTGAACATCGCCAAAAAGCACCTGATCCCCAAACAGGCGCATGCGCACGGGCTGCTGCCGCGCCGCGTCAAAATATCCGACGCCGTTATTATGGAAATTGTCCACAAATATACGGCGGAGAGCGGAGTGCGCAACCTGGAGCGGCAAATTGCGGCCATCATGCGCAAAAGCGCCGCCGAAGTGGTGTCCGGCAATAAAGAAAAAATTTCGGTCAGCACCAAAAACCTCAAGGACTACCTGGGGCTGCCCAAACGTTCGGAGTCGGACGTGCCCAAGCGGGACACGGTGGGCGTCGTTACCGGCCTTGCGTGGACGTCTGTGGGCGGCCAAACGCTTCCGGTCGAGTGCGCCGTCATTCCCGGAACGGGCAGGCTGGAGCTGACGGGCCAGCTGGGCGACGTCATGAAGGAATCGGCCAAAACGGCTATTTCAGTCGTGCGGTCGATGGTTAAGTCGCTTGGTGTTTCGGCCGATATCAACGAAAAGACCGACCTGCACATCCATGTGCCCGAAGGAGCCATCCCCAAAGACGGGCCTTCTGCGGGCGTGGCAATGGTGACGGCGCTGGCGTCGGCGCTTTCGGGCGTGCCCGTACGGCACGACCTTGCCATGACGGGCGAAATCACCCTTACGGGGCGCGTGCTCAAAATTGGCGGGGTAAAGGAAAAAGTGCTGGCTGCGCTGCGCGCGGGCATCCATACGGTCATGCTTCCCAAGGAAAACAAAAACGACCTCGAAGAGCTGCCCGAATCGGTGCTCGAGCGGCTGGAGTTTGTGTTCGTATCAAGCGCAAAAGAGGCGCTGAAGGTTGCCCTGCGTAAAAAAGAGGAAAAAAGCGGCAAAAAAGCATGATCATAAAAAAAGCGGAGTTTAAAACAAGCGTTGCCGACCCGGCAAAATACCAGGATATGGAGCTGCCCGAGGTCGCCTTTGCGGGCAAGTCCAACGTGGGCAAGTCCTCGCTGATCAATTACCTTGCAAACAACCGAAAACTGGCATATGTAGGCAAACAGCCGGGCAAGACCCGGCTGATCAATTTTTTTCTGGTAAACGGCGCATTCTACATTGCCGACCTGCCGGGCTATGGCTTTGCGCGCGTTTCCAAAGACGAGCGCCGCGCATGGGGCAATTTGATGGACGGCTATTTTGCGGCCACCAAAAAGCTGCGGCTGCTGCTTTTGCTGATGGATATCCGCCACGACCCAACAGAGGGCGATATTCAGATGGTCAAATGGGCGAGCCACTATAAAATCCCTTTTTTGGTTGTGGCAACCAAGGCCGATAAAATCGCAAAATCCAAGCGCAAGCCCGCCGCGTACAAGCTGGCGAAGCTGGTAAGCGAACGGGCGGGGCTTAAGGAAAGCTTCGATATCACGTTTGTTTCCGCCGCCGAAAAGCTCGGCGGGGAAGACCTGCTTGCCTATATGGAAGAAAAACTGTTTACGGAGGACGCAGACGCTTGAACGTATTTGCAATCGGCGACCTGCACCTGTCCGGGGCAACGCCAAACAAGGAAATGGACGTTTTTGGCAGCGGCTGGGAGGGCCATTTCGACAAAATTTCCGCAGACTGGAAGCAAAAAGTGGCGGAAAATGACGTTGTGCTCATTCCCGGAGACATCAGCTGGGCGATGAAGCTTTCGGACGCGCAGCCCGACCTTTGCGCCATCGGCGCGCTGCCCGGCCAAAAGGTGCTGCTGCGCGGCAACCACGACTACTGGTGGGATTCGCTCAAAAAAGTCCGCGACGCCGCGCCCGAAAATTGCCACATCCTGCAAAACAACTGTGTGGTATTGGGCGAATATGTCTTTTGCGGGACGCGCGGTTGGACGCTTCCGCAGGAAAAAAATTTTACCGAGCAGGATAGAAAAATCTACGAGCGCGAGCTGCTCCGGCTCAAAATGTCGCTCGATAGCGCCAAACCCCACGCAGACAAGCAGATGATCGTGCTCATGCACTACCCGCCCATCTACGAGGGGCAGACGGATACGGGCTTTACGGAAATCATCCGGCAATACCCGGCAAAAGAGGTGTGCTTTGGCCACCTGCACGGCAATATACTCAAACAGGTCAATTTGACGGACGCTTTGGTGGGCGGCGCGCGCTACAACCTCGTCTCCGCCGATTACCTGAATTTCAAGCTTCGGCAGCTCTGCTGACGGTTAAATGGAAATCATCCTTTGAAGCGGCTTTTTTGATTGGACACACAGCCATTTGCAAATAAATAGATTGGGCGCCGGTTCATCATTGGCAGGCGTTTTTTTGTTTGGGTAAATGGCTGCTTCCCGCACAGCATGACTTTTCTGTTTTCCTTTTTTCTGCCACGCTCCGGAGAGGGCTGCTGCCAGGCAGCGTTCTGTGCGGCGGCTCCATAGCCTATTTTTCGTCTCCGCCTCTTCGCCGCAGATCCGAGCGGCGCTACTGCGCCCTTATCTCCTCCCTGCGCGCCGCGTCCGCTATGCCCATAGCCCTCGCCGGGGCCATTGCTCCGTTTCCCCGCGCACCGCGCGGGGAACGCTCACACTCCCGCCCCTTAGCCCTTAGCCCTATACCGCCTGCTCGGAAGAAAAAGAAAAACATACAAACGCTGGCAGCATAGCATGGCAGAATGGAGGAAAACCGTTGCAGGGGCGAAAAAAACGGGTATAATAGAAGCAACGGAAGCAAAAGGGAGGAACGGAAGCATGAGAAAAGCAATAGCGATCGTACTGATGGCGGTGCTGACAGTGGGAATGCTGGCGGGCTGCGGCAATAAGGAAGAGGACGCTGTAGTTGGAAAGTGGACAGATCAAATTCGCCTGTCGGAAGAAGAACGAGATGAGAATCGATATCTTGAATTTAAAGCCGATGGAACCATCGTGTTTTCTACTGGTACTAACAAATATGATGGAACATATACTGTGGAGGAAGACCGGGTTTCGATTGTAATTGAAAATGAAGACCAACCGGATTTACCAGTTTTGACGCTCGATGGAGACACAATGACATATGATGGCGTCGTTAATCTAGAAAAAATAAAATAAAAAATATGGAAGCTGAAAAAGCCGCCAAATGGCGGCTTTTTTGATGGATAAAAAACAGGAGGGGGATATGGCACTGGAAGTAGGGAAGCTGCAAATAGAGGTAGTGGCGGAAACAAAAGGCTTTGACACGGCGATTCGAGGGCTGAAGCAGCACGCAGCGGCATAAGGCGCGCGCTTGCTCCTGCCCTGCGTCTTTGACCTTGCCTTT
>JBMNTU010000039.1:0-18617 GCA_050945895.1 Christensenellaceae bacterium
GTGTATACGGCGCGATGTCGTAGCGGCCTTCTGCCGATTCTCCCTCATAGCAGTGCACGTCCGACCCGCAGATCCCGCATGCCCCTACCTTTACCAGTATCTGGTCCGGCTTGAGTGCCGGAAGCTCTACGTCCTGGATTTTCAAATCGTGCGGTTTGCTCAAAAATGCGATTCTTGCCTTCATTTCTTTTACCTCGCTTTTTTTATTTATTTAAATCAAAAGACTAAACATTTGGCAGTCCGGTTTTCCTCCGGAGTATAAAACAGTCGACAACATGGACTTTTCGCGGTCGGTATAACCTCCCATAAAGCATTTTTCAGCCATATTCCCGGCCTATGTCGTTCGTTGATAATAAGCGTGTTTATGTCAAAAAAGATCCATTAATGATCGATGATATTCGAAAATCTGTAACATGTTTCAGTCGCGTATGAATTAATACTACCACTGTAGCCTTTTCCTGTCAACCGTTTTTTCAAAAAAGCAACGTGTTTATTTTCTGTCGGCGTTCCCTTTTCATACCTTCATACAGGTCGACCCAATTGTCATTGTTACATCCAATACTTTTTTCTCCGGAGGGGCCATTTCCGCCGCACGCAGGATGAAATCGAACGTTGTTTGCGCAAGCGCAGCCGTATCCTGCCGGATAGAGGTAATCCGGGGGTAAAATGTCTCCGTATCCACGCCGTCAAAGCCGCATACCGAAAACTCGTCGGGAATTTTGATGCCCAGCGAGCTGGCGCGCATAATAAAGCCTTTTGCATTCTGGTCGTTTGGCATAATGATCGCCGTGGGGGAATCCTTCATTGCATAGAAAAAGTCGAACGCCTCTACGCCGCTGTCCACGCTGTAGTCACTGTCGTACTTCAGGTACCGCTCCGGCACCTCCAGACCCAGCGTTTTTGCGTTTTCCAAAAAAGCCTCGAAGCGTTCGCGCACGGGCAGCAGATTTTGGTCGCCCACCACAAAACCAATTTTCCGGTGGTTTAGTTTGTATAAATAATCCACCAGCATTGCCATGCCCTTTTTATGATCCGAGCGCACAACAAAACATTCCTTGTCCTCGAAGCTCTCGCGGTCGAGCATAACAACCGGCATGGACTTGAAATTTTCCATCGAACCAAACGACTGGCGGTATGTGCCAGCAGTCAAAATAATACCCGAGGCGCGTATACTTTTACAATAATTGAAAAAGTCCGACTCGGTAGCTTCCCCGTCATCTACCGTACTGTCGCAGATAAGCAACGTATAGTGGTTACGGAACGCAATTTTATTCAGGTTTTTTATATAACTTGTAAAAAAGGGATTGGCCATGTCGTCCACAACCAACGCGATCGATTTTGACGTGCCCGAAAAAACATCCTTGGCCGATTGGCTGGGAACATAGTCGTACTCGTTCACAACCTTCATTACTTTTTCATGCATTTTTTTGGAAGTCAACTCGGGCGTATTCAGCACACGCGAAACCGTGGCGATCGATACGCCCGCCAGTTTTGCAATATCCCGCATGCTTAAAAACTGCTTCTTTACTACATTCATGTGCCGTTTGCTCCCGTGCTTTCGCCTTTCAAAAGCCGTGTCCAAAAATGAAACATGTTTCTGTTTTGTTTCATTATATCACAGCGGTTTCAAAAAACAAGCCTTTCTTTCTATAAATTTTTACTTAATTATTTTGCTAAAACGCAAAAAAATTCATTGACTATTAAATTTAGTATTGAAGTTTAGTATGCCTTGTGATATGTTATCAATAACAAAACTAAACCTGCGGAGGTATAGAAAATGAAACCAGTTAATGTAGGAATTATTGGGCTTGGAAGGTTGGGCATGGTGCACGCCAAAGACCTGATGTTCAACATTCCCGAGGCAAACCTCACCGCTGCCTGCAGCGTTATCGACGCAGAGCTCGACCAGGTAAAGCAGTGGGGCGGCGTTTCCCTTTTTAACGATTACCATAAAATGCTAAGCGAGGCGGATATCGACGCTGTGTTCATCGTTTCTCCGTCGTCCGAACACGCGCAGCAAATTAAAGATGCGCTTGCGGCGGGCAAGCATGTGTTTTCCGAAAAGCCCATGGGCGTTACGGTGGAAGAATGCCTGGACGTTGAAAAAGCAGTGGCGGCGCACCCCGGTCAAAAGTTCCAGCTTGGCTTTATGCGCCGGTTCGACCCTTCTTATGCGGAAGCGAAGAAAAAGGTTGATGCCGGCGAGATTGGCAAGGTGTTCCTTATTAAGTCCACCAGCAACGACCCTATCTCTACGGTAGACAGCTTTTTGGAATATGCGCCCCGTAGCGGCGGCCCGTGGCTGGATATGTCTGTGCACGATATCGACCTTGCACACTGGTTTATGGGCGACGATATCGAAACAATTTATGCAATCGGCGATGGATACATCTATCCGCAGCTGCGCGACTGCAACTGTGCAGACAACGCCTGCGCACTGATGAAGTTTAAAAACGGCGGCATCGCACAGATGCACGTTGGATATACCTCGCCGCACGGCTACCAGGTGGAAACAGAAATTTTCGGCGACAAGGCAAACCTGCGCATTTCTGCCGTTCCTGCAAAAGACCGCATACAAATTTATGCCCCTGCAGGCGTTACCGTAGAATGCGACCCTTACTGGCCTGTCCGTTTTAAGGATGCGTTCCTGCTGGAGAAAAAAGATTTTATCGCATGCATCAACGAAGACCGGACACCTCTTGTCGGCGCGAAGGACGGCACCCGCACCACGCGCGTTGCCTTTGCAGCTACCGAAGCCTTCAACACAGGCGAGCTCATTCGGTTGTAATACGGAATCATTAAGGAGATATTATTATGTTGAAGAGAGAAAACATAAAACTGGGTATTGCGCCCATCGGTTGGACAGAAGACGATATGCCTGAGTGGGGCAAAGAACATACATTCTTGCAGACCATCAGCGAAATTGCGCTTTCCGGGTACGAAGGCACGGAAATTGGCATGAACTTTCCGCGCGACCCGAAGATATTGAACGAAGAGCTTGGCCGGCGCGGCCTTTCCACCATTACCGCGTGGATCAGCACCTACCTCAACGAAAAAACATTTGAGGAAAACTACCGCGATTTCCGAAACCACATGTATTTCCTTAAGGCATGCGGCGCGGAGCACATCAACACCTCCGACCAAAGCTTTGCCATACAGCACCGCATGTTTACGCCCATACAGGATAAATATGTAATCAAAGACGAAGCCATGTGGAACGAGCTTGCCGAAGGACTGAACAAACTTGGCAAACTTGCATACGACAACGGCATGAAGCTGATTTTCCACCACCATATGACAACCACGGTGCAGACCACAGCGGAGATCGACAAGCTGATGTCGCTGACCGACCCGAAGTATGTACACCTGCTGTACGATACGGGCCACCTGTATTTTTCCGGCGAAGACCCTGTCGATATTTTGGACCGCCACTTCGACCGGATTGCCCATGTACATTTAAAGGATGTACGCCAGAAGGAAATGGAACAGTGCTACGAGAAACGATTGAGCTTTTTGAGTTCTATTTTAGAAGGCGTATACACGATTCCCGGCGAAGGCTGCATCGACTTTCCGGCGATTTTCAAAATACTGGAAGAGCGCGACTACAAAGGCTGGATCATTGTCGAGGCGGAGCAAAACCCGTATGTTCACAACCCGCTCGACTGCGCCACGCGTGCGCGCGAATACATTCGCAAGCATACGGGCATTTAAAAATAAATCCATTCCTTTTCACATGCGGGCGCCGACGAAAATATACGGCGCCTGCTTTATTATTTCTAAATAAAAGCGTTTCATTTGCCATATTTTGTTGTATAGTATTAATATCGCGCCTGGCCGCGCGAGACAAAGCCATCTGTGCAATATTCAAAAGCCTATACAGGAGCATCATGAAAACCATCACACTTTCTTCATTTGCATATTCTAAGGACAGGCTCATCCAAAGCGTCGAATCTGCCGCCGGGGCAGAGATTTTGGTTCTTGCCGATTGTCTTGCCACGCTGCAAGAGATCAACAAGCTTGCCTGCGGCATGGACTATGTCATCCATTACGAAAAGCAGCCGGACGGAACGTACCTTGCTGCGCTTAAAAAAATAATAAAATAATTTTTACACATACTGTTTTTATGGCACAGTTTTTTACTGCGCCCTTTTTTGTCACAAAAAGTTTAGAATTTTACGCCCGCCGCACAGGACAAAAACACAAAATTTGGCAGGCTTTATGATATAATATAAGTTGTACTGTTTATTGCAATGTACCAACCGGAGGGCAGATGGACAAATTTGAACTTGTATCCAAATACCAGCCATCTGGGGACCAACCCCAGGCAATCGATAGGCTGGTGGAAGGAATTGGCAGCGGTAACAAAGCGCAGGTGCTTTTGGGTGTTACGGGCAGCGGCAAAACATTTACGATGGCCAACGTAATCGCCCGCACAAACCGGCCCGCGCTTATTTTGGCGCACAACAAAACTCTTGCAGCGCAGCTTTGCAGCGAATTCAAGGAGTTTTTTCCGGAAAACGCCGTGGAGTTTTTTGTCAGCTATTACGATTACTACCAGCCCGAGGCATATGTTCCGGGCAAGGATCTGTATATAGAAAAGGACGCATCCATCAACGAAGAGATCGACCGTATGCGCCACTCCGCCACGACCTCCCTGCTGGAACGGCGGGATGTAATCGTGGTTGCCAGCGTATCGTGCATATACGGAATCGGCGCGCCCGAGATGTACGGAAACCTTGCCATCGCGCTCCGCGAAGGGGCGGAATTCCCGCGCGAAGCGCTGCTGGAACGGCTTGTTGCAGTCAATTTTGTCCGCAACGATATGGATATGAAGCGCGGCACATTCCGCGTGCGCGGAGATATGGTAGAAATCTATCCGATGGGCGAATTTGAACGAGCCGTGCGCGTGCAATATTTCGGCGACGAGATAGAAGAAATATTTGAGATGGATGCACTGACAGGCAAAAAGCTAGCCAAATTGAAATATACGATGATTTTTCCCGCATCGCACTATGCGATGGACCACGACCTGGTGCTGTCCAAACTGCCCAAAATACGCGCCGACCTTGTAAAGCAGACAGAAAAATTTAAAGCGGACGGCAAGCTGCTGGAAGCGGAACGCCTGATGCAGCGGACGCTTTACGACCTTGAAATGCTCAAGGAGCTGGGCTATTGCTCGGGCATCGAAAACTATTCGCGGTATTTTGACGGCCGCTCACCAGGCGAAGCCCCGTATACGCTGATGGACTACTTCCCTGACGATTACCTGTTGTTCGTGGACGAATCCCACCAGACGCTGCCGCAGGTGCGCGCCATGTACAACGGCGACCATGCCCGCAAGGAGATGCTTGTAGACTACGGTTTCCGGCTGCCCGCGGCGTTCGACAACCGTCCGTTAAAGTTTGACGAGTTCAATGAACGTATCGGCCAGGCCGTCTATGTTTCGGCTACGCCCGCAGAATACGAAAGGGAGCTTGCGGGGGGAAGGGTCGTCGAACAGATCGTTCGTCCTACCGGCCTTTTAGACCCTGCCGTCGAGATACGTAAAACAGACGGGCAGCTGGACGACCTTTTGGACGAAATTCGTGAAATTGCAAAGAGGGGCAAGCGCGTGCTCGTTACCACGCTGACAAAGCGGCTTGCCGAGCGCCTTACCGAATATTATGAGGAAATGGGCGTAAAGGTCAAATATATGCACTCGGACATTGAAACGCTGGAGCGCATCGAAATCATCCGCGGATTGCGCATGGGCGAGTTTGATGTGCTTGTGGGCATCAACCTGCTTCGGGAAGGGCTGGACATTCCGGAGGTGGAGCTGGTTGCCATACTGGACGCCGACAAGGAAGGTTTTTTGCGCAACGAAACGTCGCTCATTCAAACGATCGGGCGGGCGGCACGCAACGCGGAAGGGCATGTTATCCTCTATGCAGACACCATCACCCGCTCTATCAAGGCAGCCATGGACGAAACAGAGCGCAGGCGGGCGCTGCAGGCGGCGTATAATAAAGAGCACGGCATTACGCCCACCACGATTGAAAAAAGCGTTTCGGAGGCGCTGGCTATTTCCGAAAAGGTAGACGAGCCCGAGAAAATTTCGCTGGGCGAGCGCAAAATGCGCATCGATATACTGACGCAGCAGATGAAACAGGCAGCAGCCGAGCTGGAATTTGAAGTAGCCGCCAAGCTGCGCGATATGATCGAAGAACTGCAAAAACAGAAATAACCGTTTATATAAAGCAAACGCCAGGCGGGCGAAAGCCGCCGCCCTGCACGCAACACAAAACGACTGCGGGGCGGTGTGCCGACGGTGCAGATATTGCGCCTGGAAAACAGGAGACAAAAAGACATGGATCATTTACACATTAAGGGAGCAAGGGAGCACAACCTGAAAAACATCGACATCACGCTTCCCCGCGACCAGTTTATCGTCATTACCGGGCTTTCGGGCAGCGGCAAATCTTCCCTTGCGTTCGATACGATTTACGCCGAAGGCCAGCGGCGGTATGTAGAATCGCTGTCTTCGTATGCCCGGCAATTTTTGGGGCAGATGGAAAAGCCGGACGTAGACCTCATCGAGGGGCTTTCCCCCGCTATTTCCATCGACCAGAAAACGACGGCCCGCAACCCCCGTTCCACTGTGGGCACAGTGACGGAAATACACGACTACCTGCGGCTGCTCTATGCCCGGGCAGGGGAGGTATATTGCACGAAGTGCGGCAAAAAGATTACGCGGCAAACGATCGACCAGATCGTCGACCTGATCATGCAAGCCGGCGAGGGCAGCAAACTGATGGTTTTGGCCCCCGTTGTCCGCGCCAAAAAGGGCGAGCATAAAAAAATACTGGAAGACCTTGCAAAGGAAGGCTTTTCCCGCGCGAAGGTTGACGGGGAAATGCACGAGCTGGACGAAGAGATTGCGCTGGATAAAAAGAGAAAGCATTCCATATTTGCGGTGGTAGACCGGGTTATTCTCAAGCCGGACAGCGTTAAGCGCATTACCGATTCCGTAGAAATAGCGCTTCGGATGACAAACGGCCTTGTCGTTATCGAAAATATGGATACGGGCGAAGAAACACTGATGAACGAAAACTTTACCTGCGCAGACTGCGGCGTCAGCATCGACGAGCTTGCCCCGCGTATGTTCTCGTTCAACAGCCCATTCGGCGCCTGCCCCGCCTGCACCGGTCTGGGTATGATCCTAAAAATAGAGCCGGAAAGCGTTGTTCCCGACCCGTCCAAATCCCTCAGCGAGGGTGCGATCCGCGCAACCGGCTGGAGCGTCAATACCGTGGGCACAATTGCCAGGCAATACTTTGACGCGTTGATGGAGAAGTACCATTTTGACGCAGATACGCCTTTTAAAGACTTGCCCGAAGAAGCGCAGCGCATCATCCTGTACGGCACGGACGGCGAAAAACTCCATATAAAATACGAAAGCTCCAACGCGGCAGGGTATTACAACGCCGCGTTCGAAGGCATCATCCCCAATTTGGAGCGGCGGTATTCCGAAACGACATCGGAATATATGAAAAGCGAGATCGAAAGCTATATGGTCGAAATACCCTGCCCCGAATGCCGCGGTCAGCGCTACAAGCCCGAAACGCTTGCCGTGCGCATCGGCGGCAAGAATATTGCCGAGCTTTCGGAACTGTCCATATCCGCCGCGCGGGACTACCTGAACAACGTCCCGCTGACAAAAACACAGGGGATGGTGGCCGAGCGCATCATGAAAGAGCTCAATGCGCGGTTCGACTTCCTTATCAATGTAGGGCTCAACTACCTGACGCTTTCCCGCGCCGCCGGAACGCTCTCGGGCGGCGAAGCGCAGCGCATCCGCCTGGCCACGCAAATCGGCAGCGGGCTAATGGGCGTGCTGTATATATTGGACGAGCCGAGCATCGGCCTGCACCAGAAGGATAACAAAAAGCTTTTAAACGCACTCAAGGATTTGCGCGACCTCGGCAATACGCTGATTGTTGTAGAGCACGACGAAGAAACGATGCTGGGGGCCGATTATATTGTAGATATCGGCCCGGGTGCGGGCGCGCACGGCGGGCATGTTGTTGCCAAGGGTACGCCGGAAGAAATTATGAAAAACAGCAAAAGTATTACCGGGCAATACCTTTCGGGGAAGAAAAACATAAAAATACCGCTCAAAACGCGTCAGCCCCGGCACTGGATCAAAATACTGGGCGCACGCGAGCACAACCTGAAAAACATCGACGTAGCCTTCCCGACCGGCGTCATCACCGCCGTCACAGGCGTATCGGGCAGCGGCAAAAGTACGCTGGTAAACCATATTTTAAAGAAATCGGCCATGCAGGCGTTTTACCATTCCAAGGCGCGCCCGGGCGCGCACAATGCAATCGAAGGCCTGGAATACGTCGACAAGGTCGTAGATATCGACCAGTCGCCCATCGGGCGAACGCCGCGTTCCAACCCGGCGACGTACACTGGGCTGTTTGACATCATTCGCGACCTGTTTGCGCAAACACAGGACGCCAAAACGCGCGGATATGGAAAAGGACGGTTTTCGTTCAACGTAAAGGGCGGGCGGTGCGAGGCCTGCCGCGGAGACGGCATCATCAAAATAGAAATGCACTTTTTGCCCGACGTTTATGTGCCGTGCGAGGTATGCAAGGGCCAGCGCTACAACCGCGAAACGCTGGAGGTCCGCTACAAGGGCAAGAACATTTTTGAAGTGCTGGACATGACCGTCGAAGAAGCCTACAAGTTTTTCGAAAACATCCCCCGCATCGAAAGCAAGCTGCGGGTGCTGATGGACGTGGGCCTAACCTACATTAAGCTGGGCCAGCCCTCCACAACGCTTTCGGGCGGCGAGGCGCAGCGCGTCAAACTTGCCACGCACCTTTCCAAACGGCAGACGGGCAATACGCTGTTTATTTTAGACGAGCCAACGACGGGCCTGCATATGGACGACGTCAAAAAGCTGGTCAAGGTGCTCAACCGCCTTGCTAACAAGGGAAATACGGTCATCGTCATCGAACATAACCTCGACATCATCAAGTGTGCGGATTATATCATAGACCTTGGGCCGGAGGGCGGGGACAAGGGCGGGCAGGTCATTGCCAAGGGTACGCCCAAAGAAATTTCGGAAAACGGACACAGCTTCACCGGGCAATACCTAAAAAAGATTTTTGAAAACGCCACGCCCGAGCAATATCTGAATATCAAGTTCGATAAAATGTAGCAGGGCAGAAGTCCAAGCCGGGCGAAGGCTTCGGCTGCAGCAATCATGGCTGCAAGAACACGACGCTTCCGGCATTTTTAAGACGTTTGCCCCTCTGTCTGTGTTTTTCTTATGTAGCAAATTTCGCCTTAACTGTACGATTTTCGCCTAATAATGCATAGAAAACAGGAGCTGGTTTTAATGCCAGCTCCTAAGTCATAAACATAGTTCTATACTTTTTTTTCGCTTCTGAGAACATACATATTTTTCATATTTTTACTCTGGTCTATCAATTCCAGCCGCAAAGATTTTTTTCGGCAGCAGCACCATCATTCTCAAAGGCCTATGCGCTTTCTTTTTGTACAGCCTTCATGGTGGATTTATTTATCTTTTTAATGTGATCAACATAAACGGCTACAATGATAATAGCGCCCTTGGCCACAAGCTGCCAGTAATATGAAACCTGCAAAAGGTTAAGCCCATTGCTCAAAACGCCCAATATCAAAGCGCCAATGATCGTTCCGCCAATCCGGCCGATTCCACCGGAAAAACTTGTGCCGCCTAAAATGGCGGCGGCTATTGCATCTAATTCGTAGCCCTCGCCCACCATCGGCTGTCCCGAACCCAGCCTGGATGTCAATATCAACCCTGCGATAGCAGTAAGCGATCCATTAATCATGTAAACGCCAATTTGTGTTCTTTCAACCCTTATTCCGGAAAATAGCGCACACTCCGTGTTGCCTCCAATGGCATAAATATTTCGCCCAAAGCGTGTTTTGTTGAGCAGTACAGACATAAATATCAGCACAACCACCATTATTACAACCGGAGTTGGGATGATATTAAACACATAGGCATTCCCTATCTGGTCAAACCACTCATTTTTGATAGGCGTCGGCCTTCCGTCCGAATATATATACGCGAATCCCCTTGCAATGGTCATCATTCCCAATGTAACGATAAATGGGGGCAGCTTTGATTTAGATATAATTAAACCATTTGCAAGTCCCACAAGACATCCCAATAAAACCGCACCCAGAACCCCAACAAAAACCGGCATCCCCGCACTAATAATAACCACCGCTGTGCATCCGCACAAAGCGGCAACAGAGCCTACCGAAAGGTCTATTCCGCCAATAAGCAACACCGCCGTCATGCCAAAGGCAATTATGGCATTAATGGAGATTTGCCGCAATATGTTGATAAGATTTTTTTCCTTGAGAAATTGTTCCGATGCAATAGAGAAAATCACACATAGTACCGCTAGAGCAATCAGCTTACCCAGATTGTCTGTGATATACTTTACAAAACCATTTTTCTTAATGATAGATTTATTGTTCATGGCTCGTTTTATTCCCTCCTGTAGCGCATATTATTATTCTTTCTTCACAGATTTCGCTTCCGGACAATTCTCCTGTTATTCTGCCTTCATGCAGTACTACAACACGGTTGCTCATGTTAATGAGCTCCGGAAGCTCTGATGAAACTAATATTATTGCAACGCCCTCATTGGCAAGGTCATGGATTATTTTGTAGATTTCTTTTTTTGCGCCCACATCAATACCACGTGTTGGCTCATCCATAATTAGTATTTTGGGTTGAGTCGCAAGCGCCTTGGCAACAACAACCTTTTGCTGATTCCCGCCGCTTAACGATCCAACCCAGGTTTCAATATCCGGTGTTTTTATTTCAAGTTTGTCAACATATGTCTGAATAATCTCATTTTCAAGTTTCTTATTTACCCTTATGCCAGAAATAATCTGTTCCCATACACCGATTGTGACATTAAAAGCAACGCTGTTCATCAATACAAGACCTTGCGTTTTTCGGTCCTCCGGAAGAAGGAATATCCCGTTTTCGATGGCTCGGAATGGACCGTCGATAATAACGCGTTTATCGTTTATATATATCTCGCCGCTGTCTATCGTGTCGATTCCACAGATCCCCCGCATTAATTCGGTCCTTCCCGCTCCAATCAACCCATACAGGCCCAGCACTTCTCCTTCGCGCACATACAGGCTGGCATCCAAAACCTTATTTTGAATATTTACATGTTTTACCTCCAGCGCCTTATTGCCGATGGTTGCATTCGGCGGGTCATACATTTCGCTCATCTCTCGCCCGATCAAAAGCCGAACAAGCTGATGGTAATCAAGCTCCTCAACATCTTTGGTTGCTATATATTTGCCATCCCGCAAAACAGTCGCCCTATCGGCTATTTTGAATATTTCCTCCAGTTTATGGGATACATATATAAACGCAACCCCTTTTGCTTTTAGTGAGGCAATTGCCTCAAACAGCTTTTCAATTTCCTGGTCTGTAAGCGGGCCGGTAGGCTCATCCAAAATAATGATCTGCGCGTCTTGAGACATCGCCTTTGCCAATTCCACCATTTGCTGCTGTGCTATGGTTAATTCCCCAAGGTTGGTATCCGGGTCCAAATCCAATCCATATTCGGCACAAATTTGTGCCGCCATTTTGTTCATCGTTTTTCTGTCCATTGTATTAAAAGGCTTTTTCACGGGCACCCTACCCACGAATATATTTTCGGCAACAGACAGGTTATTGGCAAGGCATAGTTCCTGATGCACAATGCTGATCCCTATTTTTGATGCAGACAAAACATCATGGATGTCCACTTTCTCGCTGTTAACATATATTTCGCCTGTATCCGCTTTGTATATGCCACACAGTATTTTCATAAGTGTGGATTTGCCTGCTCCGTTTTCGCCAAGCAATGCATGTATCTCGCCTTTTCTGATACCAAAGCTTACGCCATCCAGTGCCAAGACACCCGGAAAGCTTTTACTGATGTTTTTCATTTCCAATAGATTCGTAGCACTCATAATTTTTCACCAATACTTGTTGTTGATGCATAATGCCCTGAAAAGGTCATTATTAATTATTTCGACCATTTTACACAATCTGTGGATGGCGGAATCCGGCATTTCAAACAGCCAGATGCCGCCACCACTGTTGCTTTGTTTTACAATCGTACTTTTTTCAAACGGTAGCATCGCTGCCATTTGCCAACGTCGCTCCGCGCCTTACCCAAGGACACCTTCTTTGCCCTTTCAAACGTACCTTATCGGGAGTCCGCCAAAGCGCTATGCAGCATACATTTCGCAGCACGTACTGCACACTACCGCTAATTATTAATTTGCTTCTTTGCTTTGCCGGCCCTCTCCATCCCGGACATTTTGCCGGCGTTACAGTAAATCTGCCAAACCGTCAAGATATTCCTGTCCATTGTCTTTGTCAATCCATTTTGCATCAACGGGATATTCATCCTCAACCGTTTTCCCTTCAAGTATTTCATATGCCTTTTCAAGCGCAATTCTGCCCATTTCCTCAGGATATTGCGCCGATGTGCCACTCATCTCGCCTTCAAGTATATACTCTACTGCGTCAGGGTTCCCGTCTACGCCATAAACGCCTATATCCGGTCGGTTGCTCGCCTGGGCTACTCTTATGGCTGCAAAAGCTTGCAAATCATTTACGCAAACAAAATCTGTTATTTCGGGGCATGCCTGAAGCATATTTTCCAGAACCGGCAGGGCATCTTCTGTTGTAACCGCTGCATCCTGCCTGATAATAACTTCAATATCCGGCGAATTTTCGATTGCGTCTAAAAATCCCTGTGCTCTATTGCGGCAGGACATGATTATGTCACATCCAAGAAGACCTACCACAGCACTTCCGTCCCTGTCCCTAATAAGTCCTTCTCCCATCAACTGGCCTGCCAGGTAGTTGTCTGTTGCAACGTAAGTTGTAGCCAATTCTCTTTCGTCAGGCCCGACGTCTATTGCTATAGCCGGAATGCCTGCATCAATACACGATTCAAATCCAGCGCGAATTGCAGCGCCATCCACCGGAATGATAAATATAGCATCACACTCTTGCGCGATAAGATCCTCAACCTGCGAAAGCTGCATCGAGCTGTCCATGGCAGCATTCGTCACTATAAGTTCATCGTCTCCGCGCAAATTATCCGTTATGCCCTTTTCCATTCTAAGCCAGTGGACGTTATCAAGCGTCATGAATGTTACTCCAAACTTCCGGCTTTCTGCCTCCGCAGGCGCATCTTCCGATGCGGCCGCTTCTTCGGAAGCACTTTCGGTTGGAGCCGATTCTGCAGAGGCACTTTCGGCTGAAGCCGATTCTGCAGGCGCGGCAGTAGCGCTGCAAGCCACAGTAAATACTACAAGCAGAGCTATCGATAGTATAACAGTAATCATTTTGTTGATTTTCATCTTAATCTCCTCCTAAAAATTTATATCTTTTATTGAGTGGTCGGTCTTTTTTGTCGTAAAATGTCAGTGCAGGTCTCCAAAAAGCTGGTCTTGCAGCTTCCGCATACGCTGTATCAAGGTTTCATCCCCTTCAAATTCCACGTCGTCATAGGTGAGGAATCCTTCCTTCGGAACATCACGCACAAGCTTTGCGCCCTTTGCCAAGGCAAACGGAAGGAGATTTTCTTTGCGGGTAATGCTCGCGCATTCTATTCTGCCTACAGTACACAGCCCACCCATCTCATCAATGATTTCGCCCGCTACAAGATCCTTTTTCGCCATGGTAACGCAGTCCGCTGCACGCTTATTGCCTTCCAGCGGTGCTATTACGGCACGCTTGTCTATAACAGCTGTCGCTACCGTTACCGGCGATTGTACGGAACCGTAATGGTATGGCGTGTAAAGAAGACCTGTATCGCCATCATATACTCCTTTCATTTCGTTAATCCATTCCTTTTGTGCCTGCGTTTCCAGCCGCACAACAACAAACTCCCAAACGTAATTCGGTTCAACCCCAAAGCAAGGCTCTTTCGGATCGTTGATAATATCAACGACACCTACATTGTTCAGAATTCCTCCCTCGCTTTTTGGGCGGAAACGCTTTGGCACCTCTAGAACAAAGTCTTCAAACGATATGGTTGGTTTATGCATGCCCCGGACATCTGGCCTAAGGCCTGTTGCATTGGCCATCATCGTGCATTCTTCATTCGTTTTTGATCCATCGCAAAACGAAGCCCACATAGCCTTGTTTTCATACACAAAGTTAATTTTTTTCATTTCGGGAACAATCGTCTCTTTATTCCAATACAGATTGCCACCGCCACATTCGCTGCGCCCTATTGCCACCACATCCATCCCGAGTAATTTCGCTTCAGAATACAGAAGCATTGTGCAGCCCGGTTCGTCTCCGTAGATGCCTGTGTATACGACTCCGGCATTCCTTGCCCATTGGTTCATCAGATTGCCCACGCACACATCGCCCTCAACATTCATGGTAATATAGTGCTTCTTATTGTTGATTGCACTGATACCTACCCGAGCATATATGTCCGGTACTCCCGTAGCTTCATAGACAACCTGTACCTGGTTAAGGCTACAAGCAATTTCAAAATCCCGGGTGGCAACTTTTTTTCCGCTCTTAAGCGCTTTTTCTGCATCGGCTTTCGTTTCACACACTTCAATTACGCCTTCGTTGATGCCGGCGCGCTTAAGCGCGTTTACCGCATAATCAACCCTTAAATCCGAAGCAACATCCAGGCTTATCCCAGGTACACAGCCTACACTTTCAGCAAAGTTTGCCCCCATTGTTCCCGTTCCCACCAGCGCAAGACTAATCGGCGTCCCATCGAGCTCCAAACGTTCCATTTTTTTGTAAAGTCCAAACATGCTGTGCCTCCTACTAATTTATTAATATGTGTGTTGCAACAACACTAAAAAGCGCAATTAAACAGACACCAAAAACTCCAAGCTTTGATGCTAAACCAAAACAAGCCTTTTTCTTTAGCAAATGATCTGAATGATACGAAAATAAATATATTGTAAGTAAAATATAGGTCTTATTATTGCAATTTCCCAAACGAGAGCATAGCCAACATTTGCCAAAGCACACTACGCCTCATACATTTTGTAGTGCATACCTCGCGCTGCTATTTATCAATTCGTTGTAAAATATTCAATCTATCATGTAAGTCATCGGGTGCCCGCACTTTTTACGCGTCAATGCAAGCTTCTGTGAAATCGATCGTCTTTTTTCGGCTTTTTAATGCTTTATATTTTAAAATGTTTCATTTTCTGAAGTATATCAACATTTTGTCCCTGATTCAGCAACAATCCTGACGTATACTATCAATATACTGACATTTTTAAGGTATTTTATGCAGCCCCATTCCATCGCCGTCGGCAGCAGGCTACGCGAAACCGCGCCACACCGCAAACCCGGCTTTTCTATTGGCAGCCCTTGATCTCAGTTTTCCTGTATTGTTTAGAAAATACGTTTTTGGTTGACTTGAGCAGACACAAAAATCCTGACTTTCCGTAGACTAAGAAAAAAGCACCCGCATCATTCAAGCAGGCGCTTTTTGGTTGTTCGGTATTCGCGAGGGGTTAGGCCCGTCTGCACTTTAAATACCTTGCTGAAATAGCTGGTGGACGAAAACCCTACGGAAAAACAGATGTCCGTTACTGCCAGGTTGGTCGTAATTAGCATGTCTGCTGCTGTACGCACACGAATATCTGTCAGGTAGCTGAAAGGCGTTGTTTCGAGGTCGGTTTTAAAGCATCGGAAAATTTCCCGTTCACCAATGCCTGTTGCGGCAGATATATCGGCAATGCAGATATCTTCCGCGTAGTGTTTATTTAAAAACATAAGCAGTTCTTTGATGCGCGTATGGTCTTTTGGTTCTGTTTCGACGGGAATCGCATCGCGCATCCCATGAATAAGGGTGATCCACAGGTCGGAGAGGCGGTTTTGAATCATCAGTTCAAAACCAAACGGCTTCCCCACAAAAAGAGCGTGCACAGCACGGATATCTTTTATTATTTTGTTTTGCCAGGGAATGCTTTGCTTCAGCGGTATTCCTTCTAGTCCTTTGGTGTTAAGTATGGGAAGGACATATTTTTGCTCAAGCAGGCTATGAGGGGTGCCAAACAAAATTTCCGGTTTAAAGACAACCGTAAACATTTTACAGTGGCGCGGACGCTCGGGAATCATCGCGTGGAGTACATCTGCATTGAAGAGCATACCGTCGCCTTCGCTAAGCAGCACGCGTCGCTTGTGCGTATGAAACCAAAGGCTGCCGCTGTATACAAATTGCAGTTCCACTTCGTTGTGCCAATGCCAGGGGATATCTCCCGAAATAATACGGTCATAGTCAAGATCAAAGGCCTCCAGCGGAAACATCGGACTACCGTGGGGCGTGGTTTCGCGTAGGTCGCTGCCAACGGCGATGGAATGGAGTTGCATAGAAAACCTCCAAAATGTCAGTATATTGACATTATACGTCTGCATTATTGCATAATCAAGAATGAAATGTCGGTGATATGATAGGCGCACCAAAAACACAGCGAAAGCATTACGATATCATCCAAACGATAGGCGAATAATCCCTACCAATATAATTCCTTCCCTGCAAGTTTTGCCGGGAACGCGCTTTTGTCTTTTTTATATTTTCCCCACTTAGCGTTCTTATTCCCGCAGATTCTTTCGCATCAGCAAATCGGTTTGCACATCCTCCCCCAGCAGGAAGGGGTGTTTGCCAAAGCAGGTAAATCCATTCTTTTCGTAAAACCGAATCGCCCGGTGGTTGTGCTCCCACACGCCCAGCCAGAGGAACGCCTTAGCCTTCTCAACGGCACAGCCGATTGCATGATCCAGAATCCGCCGCCCCAACCCCTTGCCATGATATGCGCGCAGGGTGTAGATACGTTCGATCTCTACAGAGCCGTCCATATCCGGCTCCGTCTGCGCCGGGCCGTCGTTCAGCTTCAGGTAGCCCACAGGCATGCCGCCCTCTGTTGCAAAGAAAAAAGCTGAATACGGACACGCAAGCTCCAACGCTAACTGCCGCGCAGAAAACGCCTGCGCCGTGTACGCGTCCATATCGGCCCTTGTGTTGTGAGCTTCAAATGTTTCCCTATATGTCTGATCTGCAATTTTGCATAGTTGCGCAAGATCATCCATACTGCATCGTTTCATTTCCATTTCGCTCCGTCCCTCCCGGTTCGTGCAATATGATTATACCAAAACCACAACCCAAAAGGAACGGTAGTCCGCCCCAACAGCGTCCAACCCGCAACGCACACATTGCTCCGGCACTACCAAGTCCACAACGCCCAATATGGGTGTCTTCAAACCATTATTCAGCATTACCTATTCTATTAAAAAGTCCCTCTGTCTTTGTTCCGTGTATCAGGGCTGTTTATAGCGCTTTTCTCCAGCCAAAATCATCATTTTTTCTTTATGAGGCTCTATCTCGCATTGGGCCACCTTCGCTTCCCATTCTTCGGGCAGAATATCTTCAACCGAAATAGTAATGGCTTGCTGCGGGCACCCCCAAACTTCCAGAAAAACTGCGTTGATTTTTTCCACTACAGCTTCCTTTGTAGCCCGGTCTTTTGGGAAGGCCTTAATTGCAATGTATGGCATACCAGCAACTCCTTTCCTTAGTCTTTATCGTCCAAAAATTTCATCTGCATTTTGCATGTTTTCCATGATGGGTACGCCAAAGGGGCAGCGGTTTTCATAGGCACCGCACCGGCGCCCTCGTTACGTTTGTTCCACCGGGTTGAATGTTGCACGGGCTGCCCGAGTGGCATTTTTTTGAGCAATCAGGCGCAAGACTTCGGGAGACTGCGCGTGTTTTTCCCAGTCCAAAATTTCATATAACCAGAACTCTCCTTTTTGGGCTGCAATGTAGCATGTCATACTATAGCCATTGCTCAGAACAACAGTTATCTCGGGCGGCAATTCCCCCGAATATTTGAGCAGCATGTTTTTATAGCTATAATCCGCAATTTGCGCGCGCCCCGTCTCTTTTATGCAAACATCCAGCGTTAAGGGAATTCGGGGCAGGCTGCGGCGAGACTCGGTAAACGGCTTGCTGCGTCCGTTGCGGATGGCATTAAGTTCATCCATTGCCGTAGCTGTAATTGCATTAGAAAGCGCATAATGCCGGTCATAGACAATTTGAGAATACTGTGCTTTGTCTTGGGGAGAGCAGGGCTTTACCTGCATGGAATATTTCCATTTGCCGTCCACTTGGTCAATATGGGCTATAATCGCTTCCATATTTGCGCAATATCCGTTGTCTCTGAGCGTTACACGAAAGCTGGAATCGTCCGGAATATATTCCGGGTCATCCATAAGAACAGCAAGCCCCTTGTCAGACACATCCTCCGTTACACCACACAGTGCGGAGAGCCCGGTATGTATCTCCACAGGAACATTTATGTACAGCCGCTCTGTGGTTCGGTGGTTGACCCGCCCCAGCATAAATACAATTGCCATCAAAAACATGTAAAAATTATACGCCATCCAAAACAGCGGAATCAGCGCGTCGTATGCCTGCCTGGCGCCCAGGGCATAAATACACATAGCAATAGCCGCCGCGGTAAACCCAAGGAAAATAAAATGCGGC
>JBMNTU010000040.1:0-17978 GCA_050945895.1 Christensenellaceae bacterium
ATGAGCGCCACATCCGGCTCAATGAATTTTCCCCAGAAAAGCTCGGGGATTTTGGAGAAATGCACCGGAATAAAATCTGCACGCCCTTCCGCGATTGCTTTTCTGGAACCGCCGCCTGCAAACAGCGAGCAGTGGCGGAACGAACCCTGCGCCTCGGGCTTGCAATAGAAGCTTTCCCCCATATCGACCATGTGTGTGGTCCGAATATTCTTTATTTTTCCGTTGAGTTCCGCAAGCGCGGCTGTTAGGTGCTGCGGCTCTGCGGTCGCGTGGCCGATTACGACCGTATCCCCATCTTTTATGACTGACAATGCGGTCTTTGCATCTGTTACTTTTGGTGTTTTGTTACCCATTACTTTCCATCCTTTGACAATAGTTTTTTAGCAAACTGAATAAGCTCATCGCTGACGCTTTGGTCGACGATCACCTCTTCAATTTCCGGATATTCGGTCATCAGCGTGCCTTCCAGCAGCTCTTTGATCGTATCGTCCGCCCCGGGGCAGCCCTTGCAGGCCCCCCGAAGCGCGACGTTTAAAATACCGTTCTTATAGCTCTCCACTTCGATATCCGCATTCTGGCAGCTTACGTGGGAGTCGATATAGTTTTGAATCTCTTGTTTGGTCATAACATCTCTCCACCCGGCCCTTTTGCGCATTACGCGGCTCCAGACACGAACATATCTGCGGGCACTTAGTCTTTAATACCTGCAATGTTCTTTGCAAGCGCTTTTTTGGCACCGATGTTGCCCTGGCGCGCGATCATGATGCGCTGTGCCTGCGGGCTGCCCGCGCCGTGCATAGACTCTGTACGGTAGCCAACTGCCGCCGTGCCCAGCGTGATGTTTTCGATCAGGCGGAGAACACGCATGCGCGCTTCTGTAGGAACATCTGCCACGCCCACAAAGTACTTGTCTAGGTACGGCTTCAGTTCCGGGTTGCGCCAATCCTGCTCGGAGGGCATTGTAACCATCAGTCCGCCTGCGATATCTTCTGCAAGCCGCGCAATTTCGTACGGGAAGCGCGTGATGTTCTGCTTGCATACATTTGCCAGCAGCGTATCTACAAAAAAGTTACCCGCCTGCATACGTACGCCCTGTGAAGAGCACGCAATACCGCAGCTATACAGCGTTTCATTGAGGTGCGTCATTTCAATCAGCTTGTCTTTGATGTGCGAAGCCTTTGCTGCGCCATTGTAGTCTGCAGCAAGCGCAGCCGCGCCGATCAGCACGTCGCCCACGCCTACTTTGCAGCCGCCGTAGCTCTGACGATGATAGGAAGCAAAGCGCTCTACCAGCATGCCAGCGAAATCTGTTTCGCCGTCCATGAAGATGCGGTCGTTGGGAACGAATACGTTGTCGAAAACAACCAGCGCTTCGTGCCCGCCGAAGTTCTTGTTTCCAAGGTCGATGTCCGCATTGGGCTCCATTTTGCGCGTATCGCAAGACTGGCGGCCATAGATCATGAAAATGCCCTCTGCATCGGTGGGAACCGCAAACGCCACAGCATAGTCTTTATCTTCGGGCTTCATTGCGATGGTGGGCATAACCAGCACTTCGTGCGAGTTGACCATACCTGTCTGGTGCGCTTTTGCGCCGCGTACGACAATACCGTCCGGGCGGCGCTCCACAACATGCAGGAACAGGTCCGGGTCTGCCTGCGCGCTGGGCGCAAGGCCCCTGTCGCCTTTGGGGTCTGTCATGGCGCCGTCTACTGTCAGGTCTTTATCCTGCACCATCGTCCAGTATTTTACAAAACGGTCGAAGTAGTTTGTTTTGTGCGCCTGGTCAATTTCGTAGGCCGTGGAATAGACCGCATTTGCAGCATCCATGCCCACGCAGCGCTGGAAGCAGGCTGCCGTCATACGCCCAAGCATACGCTGCATTTTTACTTTGTTGATGAGGTCGTCCGTAGACTGGTGCAGATGCGTGAAGCGGTTCACCTTTTTGCCCGTCAGGTTGGACGTTGCTGTCATCAGGTCTTCATACTCCGGCTTTTCCGCCGCTTCGTACGTCATTGCAACGGAGTTCATCGAAGGTACGATAATCGGGTGTGTTGTGGGGTCGTCCACCTTTTCCCCAAACATATACACGGTCATGTTCAATTTTTTCAGGCTGTCGATATACTCTTGTCTTGTCATCATTTTATTATTTCCTCACTTTCCATATAAACCTTTTTTTACTCCAAATCGGTTACAGTCTTTCCTGATAAATCGCCTGGATATCCTCCAGCGTAAACGGTACATAGTTTCCTGAAAGAAGCCGTTGCTGGTTGTCTACTGTGCTTTTGGCAAACGTTGCTACTTCTTCGGGTTTTACGCCGTAATCGCTCATTTTTTTCTTGGGAAGGATCTTCTCCAGCAGGTCGCTGAGCGCGGGAATTGCATCTTGAGAGCCGAGGATCGAGTTGATCAGCTCCTCTAGCTGCGCAAGCTTTCCGCCCGGCGCCTTTTTCTTGTACATATTCAGCACGCTTGTAAAGAACTGGTAGTTGCTCTCGCCATGCGGAACGTGATAGTTTGCGCCCAACGCATAGCTCATTGCGTGCACAGCCGCACAGCTGGAATTGCCGAAGGCAATACCTGCTGCCGTCGAAGCGCGCAGGAACTGGTCGCTGTATTCGAACCGCGCATCCTGCCCTTTTTGGGCGATGAGCTTGTAGCCTTCCAAAATTGCTTTGATCGCGTCTACCGCAAACATGTCTGTAAACGGCGTTCCTTTGGGCAGGTTGAGGTATGCCTCCACCGCGTGGATGAGCGCGTCTATAGAGCTTGTCGCAAAAACGCCGTACGGCAGGCTGGACAAAAACTCCGGAATGAGCACGGCGCTGTCTGCGTACATCAGTTCGGAAACGAGGCCTTTTTTGGTGCCCAGCTTTGTCAGATTGACGATTGTGATGTTGGTTACTTCGCTGCCCGTGCCGCACGTTGTCGGAACGACGATCAGCTCGCGGCCTTTTTTCAGCTTGTCTACGTTGTCATACATTTTATAAAGGTCGTCTTCGCCTTCTAGCACCAGTATCTTCGCGATGTCGATGATGGTTCCGCCGCCTACGGCAACAATGCGCTTTGCACCAAGCTTTTTCACTTCGTCCAGCACACCCTGCACCATTTTGTCGTCCGGTTCACCCATGCCGAATTTCTCCTGGAAAACCAGCTTGCATCCGAGATTATATTTGGCCATAAACGGCTCGTAAATATACTCGTTTGTCAAAATCAAATCGTCCGGGCCCAGCTTAAATTCGTCCGCAAACGCCTTGAATGTGTCGTACCCGTAAATTACGGGGGCAACTTGCAATAACTTCATAAATACCCTCCTTATTTTCTTCCGATTACTTTTTCAGCGGCTTCTACAATATATTTTGCGCTCATTTTGAACGCATCGCGCAGGTGGGGCAATTTGGCAACCTCGCCAAAATGATCCTGCACGCCAATGTACTCCATCGGAACGGGCGCTTCGCGCGTGATGCACTCTGCAAGCGCGCTGCCAAGGCCGCCCATTACGTTGTGGTTCTCGCACGATACGGCGCAGCCCGTCTTTTTGACGGATGCCAACACTGTTTTCGTATCGATGGGCTTAATTGTATGGACGTTGATCACCTCTGCCGAAACGCCTTTTTCCTTGAGCATATCGGCCGCTTCCAGCGCCTCTTTGACTTCGATGCCCGAAGCGAACAGCGTAACGTCTTTTCCTTCACGCATCATGTCGGCTTTAAAAAGGTCAAACTTATAATTGTCATCCGCAAAGAACGTCTTTTCGGGCACCTTCCTGAACAGGCGGATGTACACCGGCCCTTCGTGCTCATAGATTTGGGGCATTGCTTTTGCAAGCTGGTCTCCATCGACCGGCTCGAAGATAATCATGTTGGGGATAGAGCGCATGACCCCCACGTCTTCCATGCTCATATGCGTACCGCCGTTCAGCTCGGCGGAAATTCCCGGGTCTGTTCCCACGATTTTTACGTTCTGGTTTGCGTATGCAATGGAAACCGAAACCTGGTCGGCAATCCGGCGCGTGGCAAACGCGCAGAACGAAAAGATAAACGGCTTATAGCCGTAGCTTGCAAGCCCTGCGGAAATACACGCCATGTTGGCTTCCGCGATGCCCACGTCGATTGCCCGGTCCGGAAATTTCCCCTGCAGGGAAAGCGTTCCGTTGGCCCGCGCGAGGTCTGCGTCCAGCACCATGCACTTCTCGTCTTTTTCAAGGAGCTGCTCCAGGCATTGCGCCATTACGGCGCGCATTTCACTTTTTTCATACATCTGCTTATACCTCCTTCAGCTCTCTGCGGGCAATTTCGAGCTGTTCCTGGCTGATGGTGACGTTATGGTTGTTCTGCCAGTTCTCTTCCAGGAAGGAAACACCCTTGCCCTTGAATGTGTGGAGAATGATCATAGTTGGTTTTTCCTTGTAGGCCTTGGCCAGCGAAATTGCCGCGTCGATTTCGGCAACATCGTGCCCGTCCGCTTCGATGACATGCCAGCCAAACGCGCGCCATTTGTCCGCAAGCGGCTCGATTGCGCTTACGTCGTTTGTCGGCCCGTCGATCTGCATTTTATTGTAATCGGTAAACCCGACCAAATTATCCAGCTTTTTGTGCGCGGCATACATGGCCGCTTCCCAGATGATCCCCTCTTCCGATTCGCCGTCGCCCACAATGGAAAAAACGTTTGCGCCGTCGCCGCTCAGCTTGGACGCGATTGCAATCCCAACCGCGCAGGAAAAGCCCTGCCCGAGGGAGCCAGCCGTCATATCCACACCCGGCGTTTTATTCATATCCGCATGGCTGGGCAGGTTGGTTCCCGGCTGATTGAGCGTCATCAGCATTTCCTTGTCAAAAAAGCCTTTATGCGCGAGCGTTGCATAAAGTGCTGGTCCTGCGTGGCCTTTGGAAAGCACAAAACGGTCGCGGCCTTCCATTTTCGGGTTTTTAGGGTCCACATTCATATGCCTGTAGTAGAGCACTGCCAATGCGTCTATTACGGACATACTTCCTCCAAGATGCCCCACTCCCAAGTTGCCGATCTCTTCCATGGTCAGAAGCCTGATCTCACGGCAAATCGTGTTCATCTGTTTAATTTCTGATGCATTCATACCTGCGTATGCCACCTTCCTTATACATAATACAATCCATATATTACCGGGGGACTGCTTCCCCCGCCTGCCGGCATGCCGCAGGAGCGCTGCTCCTGCGGACCGGCAAAAAGCTGCTTTTTAGTCTACTTCTTTTTTCGCGATTTCTTTCTTCAGTGCTTCGGTAAGCGCCGGAACGATTTTTAAAACATCACCCACAACGCCATAGTCCGCCACTTCAAAAATCGGCGCGCTTTCGTCCTTGTTAATCGCCACAATTACGTCGGATTCCTCCATGCCTGCCAAATGCTGTACCGCGCCCGAAATACCACAGGCAACATACAGGTTGGGCCGAACCGTCTTTCCTGTCTGACCTACCTGGCGGTCTTTTTCGATCCACCCTGCGTCAACGCACGCGCGCGAGCTGGAAACCGTACCGCCCAAAACATCCGCAAGCTTTTGGAGCACTGCGAAGTTTTCCGGCCCGCCGATTCCACGGCCGCCCGAAACGAGTATCTTTGCGTCCTGGATGTCGATCCGGTCTGCGACCGATTTAACGATTTCCAAAATCTCTACATTCTCATGCTCTTTGGGGATGTCAATCTTGTAGTTTTCAACCTTCACTTTGTGGCCGTCGTCCGGCGTAACGCGCTGCATAACACCCGGGCGTACTGTCGCCTGCTGCGGGCGATGCTCGGCGCACACGATCGTCGCCATAATATTACCGCCAAACGCAGGCCGCGTCATCCGCAAGAACTTTGTTTCCGCGTCGATCTCAAGGCCGGTGCAGTCTGCCGTAAGGCCGGAGTGGCAACGCGCAGAAACGCGCGGCGCCAGGTCGCGCCCAATGGCCGTTGCGCCATACAGCAGGATATCCGGCTTCTTATCTTTTACCACCTCAGACAGTGCATATGTATACGGCTCTGTCATGTAGGTTTTGAGCATTTCGTGGTCTACCAGCAGCACATTGTGTGCGCCGTAGCGGCCCAGCTTTTCGGCCATATCGTCAATCTGATAACCGAGGACGACCGCCGTTACTTCTGTATTCAGGTCGGCAGCCAGGTCGCGCGCCTTGCCCACCAGCTCGTAGGAAACGCCGGTGATGTGGTTATCGACCTGCTGTACAAATACAAATACGCCTTTATAGTCTTTAATATCCATTGCATTTCCCCCTACGTTAAATCAGGAATTTTTCCTGGAGCTTTTCCACAATGAAGTCTGCGGATTCCTGTACGTCCAGATGAACCACCGTTCCCGCAGCCTTGAGGCTTTTGGGGAAGGATTTTACCACGCGCGTGGGCGAACCCTTCAGTCCGATGTTTGCCCGGTCTACGTCGATGTCGTTCACCGTCCACACCGCAACGTCCATATCGCGGTAAGCGCGGAAAACGCCGCCCGGCGTCATATAGCGCGGGGTGCCAAGCTCTGCGAGCGCCGTAACCAGGCAGGGCAGCTTTGCCCTGATTACATGGTAGCGGTCTTCGTACTGGCGCTTAACAACGACATGGTCGCCGTCCAGCGTAATCTCTTCCGCATAGCTGATGTTTGGAAGCCCCAGGTGCTCCGCAATCTGCGGGCCAACCTGCGCTGTATCTCCGTCAATTGCCTGGCGGCCTGTAATAATCAAGTCGGGGTTGAGCTTTTTGATAGCAGAAGCCAAAGTAGAAGAAGTTGCCCATGTATCGGCACCGGCAAACGCGCGGTCTGCCAAAAGGGTCGCTTCATCCGCGCCCATTGCCAGCGCTTCGCGCAATACGGCATCTGCCTGGGCCGGGCCCATAGAAATGACGCGTACATGGCATCCGTGCTTATCTTTCAGTTTGAGCGCAGCCTCAAGGCCTGCTTTATCGTCATGGTTCATGATACTCGGAATACCTTCACGGATCAGCGTGCCTGTAACCGGGTCCAGCTTTACTTCATTGGTATCGGGAACCTGTTTGATGCATACAACAATATTCATATTTTTTCCCTCCTATCTCAAAATCGCGGCAGAAATGACCATCCTCTGGACCTCACTTGTGCCTTCGTAGATTTCTGTGATTTTTGCGTCGCGCATCATCCGCTCTACATCGTAGTCGCGCATGTAGCCATAGCCGCCAAAAAGCTGTACGCATTTTGTTGTAACGGCCATTGCCGTTTCGGCTGCAACCAGCTTGGCCGTTGCCGCTTCTACCGAATAGGTATCCTGCGTGTCTTTGGCAATCGCCGCGCGGTAAACGAGCAGCTTTGCCCCGTCGATGCGCGCTTTGATGTCGGCCAGCGCAAATTTTGTGTTCTGGAAAGAAGCGAGGGATTTGCCAAACTGTTTTCTTTCCTTCACATATTTCACCGTCTCATTAAAAGCGCCTTCCGCAATACCCAGCGCCTGGGAGGCAATACCAATCCGGCCGCCGTCCAGCGTCTTCATTGCAATTTTGAAGCCCTGGCCTTCCTTGCCCAGCAGGTTTTCCTTGGGAACGCGGCACCCGTTCATAACGAGCTCGGCCGTTGCAGAACCGCGGATACCCATTTTCTTTTCCTTTGCAGCCACCGAAAAGCCCGGGTAGTCCTTATCCACAATAAACGCCGAAAGGCCTTTTGTTCCAAGGGATTTATCCGTTACTGCAAATATGATATAGATATCTGCATAACCGGCATTGGTAATGAAAATCTTATTTCCGTCCAGTATGTAATGGTCTCCATCGAGCACGGCACGCGTCTGGATTCCATCCGCATCCGTACCTGCGTTTGCTTCGGTAAGGCCGAATGCGCCAATTTTTTCTCCTTTTGCAAGCGGTACAAGGAACTTCTCTTTTTGTTCCTCCGTTCCCCATGCGCGAATGGGCTCGCTACCGAGCGACGTATGCGCCGACACAATAACCCCTGTCGTTGCACAAACCTTAGAAAGCTCCTCTACACACATTGCATACGCCAACGAATCACAGCCCTGGCCGCCGTACTCCCTGGGCATCGGTATGCCAAAAAACCCGGACTTTCTCAATTTCTCCACTGTTTCCACAGGAAAGCGCTCTTCTTCGTCGATTTCCTGCGCTATCGGCTTTGCTTCGTTTTCAGCAAATTCACGAAACAAGGTCTGTAACATTTGGTGCTCTTTACTGAGTGTGAAATCCATACCTTTTCCTTTCTGTTTCGGGCAATCGCGCCGTCCCCCCAACAGGCCTGCCGCAGTTGCCCTGCGCACATATAAAGTTATTTATTTCGAAAGCCTCCCGGCTTACGTTTCACCAACACAAAGATCTTTAATACCGTTTTCCGTGCTTTGCCCCTCGGACGCTGTCAAATGGGTATAAAATGCGCCCGGTCTGGCGGCGCTTTTGTAACTTGTTTCTAATGTCTCTATGAAACTTGTTCCTTTTTTTATATACACACTAATAGTAAGGTCTGGCAGGTAAAAAGTCAATAGTTTTATCGAATTTTATTATTTTTTTCACAATCTCGATTTGCCCCTCAAATCCGGGTTTTATTCATCTTATGCAAACCAGTTTCATTCACCATCACAAAACCATTGTCATATCCAGCCTTTTTTAGTATAATGAATCAACGGGAAGCGCTCTCTGCCACACCAAAACCGAATTTATTCTTAAATCTTTATGGAGGATTGCCATGCCCGGACCCGGAAATAAAAAATACCTTGGCATCAGGGAAATCGCCAACTTGGCGGGGGTTTCCATTGCAACTGTTTCGCGGGTTCTTAATGCGCCCGAGTTGACATCGGACGCGACCCGTAAAAAAGTAATGGCAATTATAGAAAAATATGATTATGTTCCCAATCAGGCGGCAAAAAACCTGTTTTCCGGAACGTCCACCTCCATTGCACTTTTCGTTTATGACATGGCCAACCCACTGTACATCAATATCGTCCAACACCTCAACCGCATTGCGTTTGAGAATAATTTTACATTAATTATATGCGACGCCGGAAACAGCTACGAACGCGAAGCAAAATACTATAATTACTGCAAAAGCATCCGAACGTCGGGCATTATCTATACCGCCGGGCCAGAGCGCGATTCCTTCGGGGACGACTGGGGCAACACATCTGCCATGCCCATCGTGCTTTACGACAGGCTTGCCCCAAAAAACAAAAATTGCTACACCATTCGTTCCAACCACTCCAAGGGAATGGCACTTTTGGTGGATTATCTATATGGCCTAGGGCACCAGAAAATCGGCTATATAACCGGACCGCTGTCCATTCTGTCTGCAAGAGAACGGCTGGAGGGCTTCCGGCAAAGCATGGACCGCCTTGGCCTGCCTGTGCCCGCGCGCTATATACGCGAGGGCGGCTTCGAGGTTGCCAGCGGCACAAAAGCGTTCGATTATTTTTATTCTATGATCGACCCACCCACGGCGGTTCTTGCAGCAAACGACCAATGCGCGCGCGGGTTTATCATGCGCGCAAACGCACTGGGTGTAAAAGTCCCTGAGGATTTTTCCGTGTGCGGCTTCAATGGCGTAGATTCCGAAACCTTTTACCCTACAATTACAACGGTCAACCAGGATGTGGAAAAAATATCCGAACTGATGTTTGACCTCATCGTAAACCCACCAGCGCCCGATGCCCCCAAAGAAATTGTTGTGGATGTATCTATGCGCGTCGGTTCGACTGCGCAAAGACTGTAGTTCTTATTCATCGAATATTTTTTCAGCATATCTGCATTTTGCGCACATGAAATGCGGTTGTTTTTTTTTATCTTATCCTGTAGAGTTTTTAATATATTGGCGGCAAGAAATTGCCCTCATATTATAGAGAGTAGGTTGACAATATGGCAAAAACAGCAATTATACTTGTAGATGTGCTCAACGATTTTGTAACCGGCGCCCTTACCTGCGACCGCGCTGTCGCGCTTGTGCCGCGCCTCAAAAAGCTTGTGGAGGCAGCGCGCAAAAAAGGCGTTTATGTAATCTATTCGAATGATGCCCATTTGAAAGGGATCGACGGCGAACTGGAGCTTTGGGGAGATCACGCCATTGCCGGAACCAAAGGAGCAGAGGTTGTACCCGAGCTTACACCCGCAGCAGGAGACTATATCGTACCAAAACGCCGCTATAGCGGTTTTTTCCAGACAGACCTGCAGCTATTGCTAACCGAGCTTGGCGTGGATACACTTGTTATGACAGGCCTGCGTGCGCACATGTGCGTCCGCCACACAACTGCCGACGCCTATTGCTGGGGATATAAAATCATTGTTCCGACCGACGGAACAGATTCGTTCACCGAGGAAGACTATAACTACGGGATTAGCTATCTCAAAGATGTGTATGGCGCACAACTTACAACCATCGATGAGTTGATCCAGACATTTTAGCGTAATCCATCCAAGGCTATACCGTGCTTGTGCGGCATAGCAGAAATTGTGCATTATCGATAATACAATTGGTTGAATGTTTTCCAATATTTTATCGAACTTACAATCACCCGCAACCATATGGGTAATGCCATATGGACACCCCAATTCACCGCCCTCCCGGTTCATCCGGGAGGGTATTTTTTATACGCACTTGCCGCACGCCAAAAATTCCAGTGTAGCCTGCGCCTTGCCTGTTTATAATTAAAACACGGCTTAAAATGAATTGACCTGTAAAGCCGGGCAAATACCCGGGCAGAAAGGACGCTATTATGATTGATTTCAAAAAGGTAGACGGCAAAGATGTTGGAGACATCAAAATATTTGCGCTTAGCACCTGTACCTGGTGCAAAAAAACCAAGAGCTTTTTGGCAGACCACGACATTGCTTATTCCTATATCGATGTTGACCTTGTGCCGGACGGCGAGGTGGACGAAGTCCGCAAGGAGCAGTTCAGGTACAACCCGCAGGGTTCTTTCCCAACGATTATCGTAAATGGCGGAAGCGATGTAATTATCGGGTTTGATGAACCCAAGCTTGAAAAGTTGGTGAACTGATATGCCCGACCGTGAAGCCGTTCTTAAAAGAATGGAGCAGATGGAAACAGAAGCCGAAAGCGGCGGTTATTTCCTCAACCCCGATAAGGAATTTGTTTACAATATTATAGACGGCCTGCTTGCAAACGAAGCGCGATATGGTTTTTCGGCATGCCCCTGCCGCTTTGTGCATGGACCCGCAGAAGCGAACAAAGATATTATTTGTCCTTGCGTTTACCGTGACGACGACATCGACGAGTACGGCGCTTGCTTTTGCGCGCTCTATGTTTCGCCAGAGTATAAAGACAATCCTCCAAGTGTGCAGGTTCCGGACCGCCGGCCGCCGGGAGGGCAACCGCAGAACGCCCCGTCCGCCGGAAAGCCCGCCTCCGGGAAAACGCTTGCATACCCCATCTACCGCTGTACGGTATGCGGATATTTATGCGCGCGGAATAACCCTCCCGCAGTCTGCCCGGTTTGCAAAGCAAAAAAAGACCGCTTCGAGCTGTTTATTTCTAACGAATAAGCGTCAATGATCCATCAATATTTAGAAACAGCGCTACCCATATTTTTTATGTTTTCTCCTGGTTAGTGCTGTTTTATACTATATCCATACTCTTTTCCACATAGTTATACACACATGTGAACAAATGTTTCTCTCCAACTTGCCATCGTGCAGAAAATCTGCTTGTAATCGGCATTTTCCCATTCGGCTTTATCCACATCACGTTGTGGATAAAGCGCATTGAAACAGCCTTTTCTACCCGTTTTATACATGTTTTCTATGTGTAATTCTTTTTTGTTGATAAATTTATCCTTCCCCGAAAAGCTGCAAAATATCATCGGAATATTGTATTTTTTCCGCCGGTCACCTATAATATTTTTGTACTGCCATTCACAGGAGGTGAACGACATGGTTTTTTCAGCAGATGGATTAAAAAAAAGCTTTGGAAATAAGGAAGTACTCAAAGGTATTTCCCTTCAGGCAGAAAGCGGCAAGGCGTTTGGGCTTTTAGGAAGAAACGGCGCCGGCAAAACAACGAGCATCCGTATTATTATGGGCGTATTCCCTCCCGACGAGGGGCGTGTGCTCATTGACGGGCAGCCCATTCAAAGAGACAGGCTGCGGATTGGCTACCTGCCCGAAGAACGCGGCCTGTACGCCAAAACCCAAATCATGGAACAGCTGGTTTACCTGGCCCGGCTGAAGGGGATGCACACCCGGGACGCAAAAGCCTCAATTCTGCGGCTGCTGGAGCGCTTGGACATGGGGGAGTATGCCTATAAAAAGCTGGACGTTTTAAGCAAAGGAAACCAACAAAAAATACAGCTTGCGGCAGCGCTTCTTTCCGACCCCGAGTTGATCATACTGGACGAGCCGTTTTCCGGGCTCGACCCTGTTAACGCATCTTTATTAAAGGATGTTATAAAGGAAGAGATCCACAAAGGAAAGCTGGTTTTCTTTTCCAGCCACCAAATGAATTATGTGGAAGAGTTTTGTGACAGCATTGCCATCTTAAACCATGGAAAAATTGTACTGAATGGGGATATCGGCCAAATCAAGCGTTCTTACGACCGCCGCAAAATGTCTGTTAAAAGCATGCAGTCGGTGCAGGTGCTCGATTTTGTAAATGCACAGCTTGGCAATATCGTAAGCAGCACAAACCTGCAGGGAAACGAGCTTTTTTTAGAGCTTCGAGAGGAAGGACAAAAAAACGACCTGATTTCCGCGCTTGCACAGGCGCACTTCGATATAGACTCCATACAGGTTTTTGAGCCCAGCCTCAACGATATATTTGTAGAATACGCCGGCGACGATGCAGAAGGGGGGCAGCAAGATGAAGCAGTTTAGTACCGTATACCAGTTCGAGCTTTTTAACTACATCAAAAGGAAATCGTACATCGCCGTGACCATTGTATTGGTCGCAATCGTGGCCGTCGTCCTTTGTATTCCGGTTCTGCAGGCAACGTTCGCCGATGGCGGCAATGCAGAGGCCGCGCCCGACAATGCGCATATTGCTTTCGTAGACGAAACAGGCAGCGATGCCAGCGGTTTTTTGAATGACGCGCTTTCGGAGCAAGGTTATGCCCTGGAAGCTGTAACAGGCACACAAGAGGAACTTGCCCAGCTTGTAGAAGACGGAGTATACGACTCCGCGTTGATTTTGACCGGTCCGCTTTCGTATACGCGCATCGTACAAAATATTGGGTTGCATGATTATTTCGACGATGTATTCAGCGGTGTACTGAAAGCAAAATACCAGCAAGACACCCTGCTTGGACTGGGCGTTCCGCAGGATACGCTGTCCGAAATGAACAGTGCAGAGGTAACCCCAAACATCGTTACCACTGCATCCGGAAAAGACCAGAACCAAACATTCTTTTATACATATGTGCTTACTTTCGCACTGTACATGGTCATTTTGATTTATGGGCAGTTTGTCGCTTCCAGCGTCGCTACAGAAAAGAGCAGCCGCGCGATGGAGCTTCTGATTACATCTGCCGACCCCAAAAGCCTGATTTTCGGCAAGGTACTGGGAACGGGAACCGCCGGGCTGCTTCAATTTGCCCTAATCTTCGTTACCGGCTTTGTTATGTATAATATCAACGCGGATTATTATGTAGGCAACCTTATCGTGCAATCCATATTTGCCATGCCGCTTTCTATGCTGCTTTACACCATATTGTTTTTGGTGCTCGGTTTCTTTATCTACGCGTTTTTGTATGCAGCGCTGGGCAGCCTTGTCAGCCGTATGGAAGACCTGGGAACAACGACACAGCCTGTTACGTTCCTGTTTATTATTGCATTCATCGTTGTCATTTTCTCCATGAACAGCAGCCAGGTCGAAAACCCCGCGTTGGTCATTTGCTCCTTTATTCCGTTTACTTCGCCTATGGCCATGTTTACGCGCATTTCCATGGGCAATCCCGCGCCGTTCGAAATCGTCATTTCCGTTGTTATCCTTATTGTATCGACAATTGCAATCGGTTTTCTTGCAACGGGGATCTATCGTCTGGGCGTATTGATGTACGGCAAACCGCCCAAGCTCAAAGAGCTTATTGGCACACTGAAAAAACAAAAATCCTGAAAACAAAAAAAGCCATCCCGCATTACCGCCGGAATGGCTTTTTTGTTTCCATATTTTAAATTTGCCCCATTACGACATATAAAGCTGGGCGGGCAGCATTGTAAATACCAGCACGACCACCAGCGCTATCACAATGATGATTGCCGCAATCCGTTTTGCATTCTTTTTCAAAACCATATCCCCCCTCTTGGTTCCTTCTCACACGTTAAACCGAAACAGCACTACATCACCGTCCTGGATAACATAGTCCTTGCCTTCCTGCCTCACAAGCCCTTTTTCCTTGGCAAGCTGCATATTTCCATCGAGTTCCTTCAGCATGTCAAACGCAATCACTTCCGCTTTAATAAATCCCCGTTCAAAATCCGTATGGATCTTTCCGGCGGCCTGCGGCGCTTTGGTACCTTTTTCAATCGTCCAAGCACGCACCTCTTTTTCGCCCGCTGTCAAATAGCTGATCAACCCCAGCAAAGCATACGATTTTTTGATCAGCTTGGAAAGCCCCGACTCTCCAATGCCCAGTTCTTCTATGAACAGCGCCTGTTCTTCCTCGTCCAGAGACGAAAGCTCCTCTTCCACCTTTGCCGAAATAGTAACGACCTCGCTGTTATGTTCGCTTGCGTATTCCAACAGCGGCTTTATAGCAGGCAGGTCATCGCGTCCGACCTGGTCTTCAGCAATGTTTCCCACGTAGATGACCGGCTTGCCCGTCAGTAAAAACATTCCGTTCACAATCTCCCGCTGCTCGTCGGTCAGCTCTATATTGCGTACAAACCGTCCTTTTTCCAGCTCGGCCAAAAGCAGCTCACACAGCTCCGTTTCAACCGTATATTGCCGGTCGCCGGTTTTTTTCAGCTTTTGTGCTTTGTCCTTTCTCTTTTCAACCGTTTCCATATCGGCAAAGATCAGCTCGTAATTGATGGTTGTAACATCGCGGAGCGGGTCTACATCGCCGTCTACATGCGTAATATTATCGTCCTCAAAGCAGCGCACCACCTCTATAATCGCGTCTACCTCACGAATGTGCGACAAAAATTTGTTTCCCAGCCCTTCACCCTTGCTGGCTCCTCTAACAAGGCCAGCAATATCCACAAATTCTATGGTAGCGGGCGTAAATTTCTGCGGATGGTAAACCTCTGCCAGAAAATCCAGCCGGCTGTCCGGCACAGATACAACTCCATAATTTGGCTCTATCGTACAAAACGGATAATTTGCGCTTTGCGCCCCCGCCTGCGTCAGCGCATTGAAAAGCGTACTCTTTCCAACGTTCGGCAGGCCCACAACTCCCAGTTTCATTTTGTCTCTCCTTTTGGCGCAATACTTGCATTCCCCAGCCTGCTTACAGCCAGGAAAGCGCAGCATGCCGCGTCCGTAAATATTATATAGGCAGGCGTTCGTTTTTACAAGTGCTTTACATGCATACTGCTTGTAGATCCTACATCCGGCTGTTATAATATAATGTATATTACAGTCAGCGAGGTATACCATTCGTGGATATTTTCCAATCGGTTATTTTAGGCCTTGTGCAGGGCGCGACCGAATTCCTGCCCGTTTCCAGCTCCGGCCACCTCATACTTATGCAAAATGTGCTGGGCGTGGGGACGGTTCCCCTTTTGTACGACGTTATGCTTCATGTCGGTACGCTTGTTGCAGTGGTTATCGTTTTGTGGAAGGAAATAGTCGCGCTGCTTTCCCACCCCATCAAAAACAAGCTGGGCATGCTGATTATTGCAACCATCCCGGCAATTGCCATGACGCTGATTTCAAACGCGCTGTTCCCGGAAGGGTTTACCGCCGTGCTAAACGGCGAATACCTTGCTTACGGATTTTTTGCCACAGCCGCCGTACTCGTTATTTCAGAATCGATTGCCGGAAGGATAGAGGCAAGAAAAAGCGTACACCTGAAAGAGGCCGTTGTTATGGGCGTCATGCAGGCCGCCGCCATTATCCCCGGGCTGTCCCGTTCCGGCTCCACTATTTCAGGCGGGCTTTTTATGGGCGTAAAACGCGAAACGGCCGCCAAGTTCGCGTTTTTAATGTCTATCCCCGCGATTCTTGGAGGCCTTGTTTTGGGCGTTAAAGACGTAGCAGACAACGGCATGGGCGATGTTACGGTATTGCCGCTTGTTATCGGCGTTATTGTTGCATTTGTCAGCGGTTTTCTAGCAATCAAGTTTATGCTCAGCCTAATCTCCAAATACAAATTATACGGATTTGCTGTTTATGTCGCGGCGTTGGGCGCATTCTTGCTCATCGACCAAAATATACGGCACCTGTTGCCCTAAACAGTCTCTTCCAGCTCCTGCTGCTCCAGGTTTTGCAAAAGCAAATATGTTTTTAAAAGCGCCAGCTGTGTCTTGGCGTCTTTTATGTCTCCATTGACGGCCGCCTGTATGGCGTCCCCCACGTACATTTTTTCTACCTGAATAAACTCGTCGTCATCGGGCTGCTGCTCTGTTTGCTTTACATTGATGGCCAGGTACAGCGATATCACCTCGTCGGTAAAGCCCGGCGAAGAATACATTTCTCCCAGAAATAATACTTCGTCGGACATCAGGCCAACTTCTTCCTTCATCTCGCGGATGGCCGCCTTATACGGGTCTTCCAGATCGTCCAGCTTGCCGGCCGGAAGCTCCAATAGCTCCTGGCCATACGCATAACGAAACTGGCGCACAAAATATACATTCATCTCCTCGTCCAGCGGCAAAATACATGCGCCGCCCGGGTGCCGTACAATCTCGCGGTAGGTTATGTCTCCGTTTGGCAGCGAAACCGCATCCCGAACCACATGGATGATTTTTCCATCAAATATTTCTTCGCTGCTCTGTTTGATTTCCGTCAGGTCCATTCTTTTCCTCCCAATAATATGTCAGCTTTCCGGCGACGGAATCAGGTTCATGAATGCCGCAAACGGCCTGACCGCATCGTAAAGCGCCCGTATGCTTTCGTTAATTTGTTCGTAATCGATAGATTGGAGACCGTCAAGCGCATTGTCCAGCTTAGAAAAATCAATTTCAGCCAGTTCATTCAGCGGGCCGGTCAAATCCTTTTTCGTAAGGTTGACCAGCTCGGTTGTGGAGCCAATCAGCTCGCTTGTAGAATCAACCAACGTGGGCAGGTCTTTGGTTCGCTCATTCACCAGCCCATAGGTCGTAAAAATACCTATAACCAGAATGATACACGCCACGACAACCGCCAGCGTCCGTATTCGCGAAGACATAAGCATATTTTTATCATGCTCTTCCTGCTTTAGCAGTAACGCTTTTATACTTTCCGCCTCCGCGGGTATCGCCTCGTCTTCCTCGCCAACATGCTCGTCAACCTTTTCCTGCTCTTTTACATCTTCCTGCTCTTTTACATCTTCCTGCTCTTTTACATCTTCCTGCTCTTTTACATCATATTCCTGCGCCATCTCTTTTTCTCCTGTTTTCAAAATTATACTTTTTAATACACGAAGCAAAGCCCCTTTGCGCATTTTATTTCGGCCCAGCGGCTTATTCTTCGTCATCGCCGTTCATCACAACAAAGCTGCTTTTAGAATAAGCATTTTCCTGGCCGGAATCGTCCACGATCCGAAACAGCTCGCCTTCCTTTGCAATGACGTCATATGTTCTTCCTTTTGTTAAAAGGCCCGGTTCCGTTCTCCCAATATACATCGCTTCCATATTTTATCACCCGGTATGTTGTTTTGCATACCTTCCTTTCCTGCGGTATCTGGCAACCGTTTGTATCATTCTCTATGCTTCATCGCCATATATCGTCTATTTATATTATTATACCACGGCAATGCCCACTTTTAACGAATATTATTTCGCAGTTAGTGTCAAGTAAACGTTGGCAAGCAAGAGCCTTTTACAAAAGATATAATGACATTTGTTTTTCGTATCTATGACAACATCATATCACTGAAGCGTCATTGTTGAAAAGGGTTTTTGCGACA
>JBMNTU010000041.1:0-17959 GCA_050945895.1 Christensenellaceae bacterium
GTTGTGGAAGGGGGACGGTGCCCCCTTCCACAACGGAATTCTTAATTAACTTCGGTGATTGAGGGTGCTGTATATTTTCGTGACCAAACGCTGTACTTTTCAGTTGACAAACACAGGTATATGTAATAACCACCGAAGATTTGCGTTTCACCATAGACGAAACAAAGCAATATTTTGAAAGCCGCGGCATCGAGCCTTTTAATCGGAAAGATTTGGAAAATATATACTCCTATACCGGCGGCTGGCCTATGGCGCTTTACCTTGTAAGCCTGCAAATGCGCAAGCAAAACCTACAGGGTGAGCAGCGGCTGATTCATTCCCAGCAAATGATATTCAAGCTAATTGAAAAAGAAATCTTTTCCGGCTATTCGGACGCCGAGCAAAGGTTTTTTGTTATACTGTCCGAATTGAACTTTTTCCCGCGCCCGCTGCTGCTACAGGTTGGCGATTATGTGGGGGTGAATGCAGAAGCGCTTTTGGCGGATAATGTTTTTGTGTCTTATGACCAAAAAGCAAAAAACTTTTATCTTCACCAGGTGTTTTTGGACTACCTTTCCCAAAAGAACGACCTGCTCGAAGCCGGCCTGAGGGACGATATGCTGTGCAAGTCGGGCGATTGGTGTATGCACAACCAGTATTATGCAGACGCAATCGACTACTATGACCGGTGCGGCCGGGAAGATAAAGTCTGGCAAGTGATTTCCAGCTTTGACGGCAAACGCCACACGCGCGATGAAACAGCGCTGTTTATCCGCTATATAGAAAAATTCTCCGCCGACTTCCTGCACCAAAACATCCTCTGCCAAATTGCCTATTCCCTGCTTCTTTTCGACAGCCTGCGGGTGGACGAAGCGCTGGACCGAATGCGGCAGGTTCATGCGCAATTGGATGAGCAGGCCGATACGCCCGAAAACCGGCTTTTGCGCGGCGACGCTCATTTTGGCAACGGTCTTTTAAGCTTCAGCCTGGGCAATCCGGATTTTGTCGGGCATTTTGAGCGCGCGGCAAAGCTGCTGCCAAACGGCAGCCGTATTTGGGGCAGCAAGCTGGAGCTTGTAGAATACAGCAACGCATTGAACCTTTCCCGGCCGGGAAAGGGTGAAATCGAAAAAAGCATCGGCCGCTTTTTTGAGGCAATGCCCTATATATATAAAGTACTGGGTGGCGTGGGCTACGGCCTGGAATATCTGGCAGCGGCAGAAGGGCATTTTTTAATGGGCAATTTAAAACAAGCCCGGCAGCAGGCGCATCAATCGGTCTATATGGCAGAGGAAAGGCAACAGGCCGATATCCTTAATAACGCTCTTTTCCTTTTGCTGCGCATTTACCTTGTCACCGGGGAAACAAAGCACCTTGGCGATATTTTGGCCCAGTTACAGCAAAAAGAGCAGGATACCGGGCTGCAGCTGCAAGGCGTCTCCGACATTGCGCTTGGTTGGTTTTATTCCGAGATCGGCGAAGTACAAAAAGTTGCCGGATGGATTCTGTACAGCGAACAAAATAACCATCCTCCCATCAGCCTGGATAAAGACGCGTTGCTCCAAATCCGCTGTATGATCGAAGAAAAAAACTATGCCCGTGCAATTGCTTTGTCCGGCCGGCTGGAGCGCACCTACCGCAAGCGGAACGTATATATCTCTATGGTCTATCTGTATGTTTATACTGCAATATCCCATTACCAAACAGGCGATATGGACAGTGCGGAAAAGGCGCTCAAAGACGCATATGGGCTTGTGAAGGACGACAACCTGTTCATGCCCTTTGTCGAATACGGGCACAGAACAAGGGCAATGCTGGATTATTTTCGCAAGGAAGGGATCCCGGGCATTCCAACCGACTGGCTGGAGGAAGCGCACACAAAAGCATCTACTTATGCCAAGCGGCATGCATATATCGTATCCCAGTTTAAAGACACAGCAAAGCGCGGATCGCAAGATTTCGGGCTGACAAGCCGGGAAGTCGAACTGCTGCGCAACATGAGCATTGGCCTGACGCGCGACGAAATTGCCGCCAGCATGTACATCTCTCCCAATACAGTAAAGAGTATGCTCAAAACCGTTTACAATAAAATAGGTGCAATCAATAGCGCCGACGCCGTACGCATATCTATCAGTGCAAACCTGATTTAGCTTTCACACAAAGAAAAATCAAAACGATACCAATTTGGTAAAGTATACCCTTTTGGGCGTTTTTTGTCATGCAAAAATCTATAAAATAGGTTATGGGAGCGAAAATAAAAGGGAGTGATGAAAAGTGGCGCAAAAAAGAATGAACTATGCACGGCGGGCTTTGGCTGTTTTGCTTGCGCTGCTGGTTTTGATAAGTGCGAGCGTTGCCTATAGCGCAGACCTTCCGCCGGAAACCCCTGCGCATAGCGAGGCAATTATAAGCGAAGAAATTCCCACTACCCAGGCCGAAACGCCGCCGGCAGAGCTGCCCGCAGGCGAGACGCCGAATGAGCAGGCCTCACCGGCGGACGCAGGACACGAAGAAGCTTTGGAAGAAATAAAGGATGCGCTGCAAGAAGAGCTGGATCGGCCAGCCTCTCAGGAGGAACCGGAAGAACCTACCGAAGAATTCCAACCGATGGCCGCAGGCTATACGGTGCTGGAGGACGGCATCAGCGCTGTCGTAACCGATTTTGCACAGCTTAAGGAAGCAATCGAAAAAGACAATGGCATCGTCAATGTCCACTTGGGTGCGGACATTACGCTGGAAACAAACAGAACGGAGATTCCCGCATCTAAGGCGGAATTCAAGCTTTCGGGCATAGATCCGCGCACAGGCGCGCAGTATACGATTACCGAGGTAAACAGCACAGCGCTGGCAAATATCGTTGTGCCAAACATCAACGGCAACGCAACGCGCAGGGTTACGATGGAAGACCTCACAATCATCAACCGGGGCGACTATTACGGACTGATTGGCGTGGAGGACGGCAACAAAGGCGTAGAACTGGTAGCGCGAAATGTGACGTTCAACGGAAGGCAATTCGCCTACAACGTTTACGGGCATCTGGTCTTTGAAGGCAATAATACCGTAAACATATTGACGGTAAACGGCGGCGGTGCACAAGAGCTTGCCGAAGCACTGAATGTAACGGTACGCGGAACGTTGAATGTGGATTTCCAGTCTACATATCCGGTATTCAAAATGGATTTAGGCGCGGGCAACATGGTTGTGGAAGGCACGCTCAACGTCAACGCGCCGCAGGTTGCATCCGCAAACGGCGTTATACGCAGCGCGGGCAGCAGCAATGCCGTAACAGTCGATATCCGGCCGGGTGCGGCGATGCACGTTGTGTCTAGCGCGCGGCTGGTCGGCGAAGCGGCAAACAGCCTGCATGTCGGCGCGGGCGCGGCGTTCCACTACGAGTGGACAGGCGGACTGTACGCAGGAATCCGGCTGCGAAAAGAATTAACAGTGGGCGAAGATGCGGTGTTTTATTACAGGCATTCGGCAAGCGACGGGTATATGTTCCGGTTTGACGGAGGCCCGGCCGGTTATAGCGGCGGATTGATGGAATTTGAAAACCCAAAGCAGGTGACGCTTATCAACGATGCCAATGGTGCAATGGTTTACGGCGCCGCAAACGGCCGCTTCCAGGTATCGACACAGTATTTGGACTACTGGCAGCGGAGCCAAAGCCTGGATGGCCCGCCAACGTACAACTTCGATCTGGCGGGCACACCGGACGGCGAAAGCATTCTGGTCGGGCTGACCCATACGGCCGGAAGCCCCACCTCGCTGGAAACAAACCACAGCGGCATTACAAAAGACGTCCTGAAGCTGGACGCATCGGCAAAGCAACTGGTGTTTGGAAGATGGACACAGGCCGTGCTCCGGTTTGAGGGCAGATACGAACAAAGCGGCGATGTGATGACAGAATTCTCCATGGAAGACCAAGCGGCCGAAATGGGCGCCGAAATAAATATTAAGCTGCAGGAAATAGCCGGATACATTGTAACGGGCTATGCAATAGACAGCGGGAACATCTACCCGCTGCAAGGGAACGAAATAGCGATCGTTCCCGAAAAAAGGGAGCTGCTTGTCACCATTTATTACAGCGAACCCATCATCGAAATCATGGTACCTGTAAAAATGGCGTTTGCAGCATACGAGAGCGACGGCGGCGACATAAGTTCGGCACAGTACAGCTTTGAAAACAAATCGCCGTTTGCCGTGGATGTATATCTCAATCATGTGGAAGAGCAGGGAGCACCTGAAATAAAAAACGACCTCTGGTTGTATCTGGAACCGGAAAACAAAGACCAGTATAACCGGGTAAATATCGTAAGCGCAGACGGCAACGGTTCCTATATAGGAGCGCTTGCCGGCCGGGGCGGAAGCATGAGGTTCACGCTGGATGGAGCCTACTACGGAGCATTCGGAAAAGACCCCCTGCGGCCGGCGTACAACCTGGCGTTTACATTTGGTATCAACGGGAAAGGAGAAAATATATGAACGTTATAAACAGCAGACAAGAATATAAAAACGAGCCGGACAGAAAAAAGCAAAAACGCCGCATACTCGTAGGGGTGTTGCTTCTGGCGGCGGCAATACTCGGAGTCGTATTCTACACCATTGGGTTGCGCGGTACACAGGCGGGGCGCATGGTGGCAGGCGATATTTTCCCGGGGTCGGGCACGGCGCAAACGGGCCATCTGCCCGAAATGACAGAGGACGCCATCCGGGCACAAATGCAGAAAACTGCAGACGAAACGATGTTTTCGTTCAAAATAAACGCACAGCCCGTATTTGAAAGCGGCAACAGCGAAGGCACTCTTCGGATCGAAAACCCGGCCCACAATGTTTATCCGTTTGTGGTGGAAATTTATCTGAAGGAAACAGGAGAGAAGATTTACGATTCCAGCGGTATACTTCCTAACCACCACATAGACACGGCCAAGCTAAATGTTTCGCTGGAAAAAGGAACGCACGAGGCAGCGGCCTACATCAACGCGTACGACCCAAATACACAGGAATATCAGGGAAGATCGGCAGTAGATTTATCGATTATTATAAAAAATTAGGAGGATATCGACAATGAAAAAAGGATTGAAATTGGTAGCAATACTCACGCTTGGCATAGCGCTCATGGTTCCTACCGTAGGCTTTGCGGCAGACGGGTTTGAACCGCCTGCGCCAAGCTACAACACAACAAACGGGGCAGACGGAAAAGAAGTGATTCCCGTGTACGGATACATCGGGCAGGATACAGCCATTGTAGACCCCGACCCGGAAAACCCGGAAGTAAAGCCGGAAACGGAAATTTATGTGGAAGTACCGGTCAAAATCATGTTTGCCGCGTTTGAAAGCGATGGAGGCGCAATTTCCTCGCCGGATTATACGCTTACAAACCTTTCAACGGCAACAGACGTAAAGGTGGAGATTCAGGACTTCGTCCAGGAGAATGCTGCAGAAGCAAATCTGGAAGATAAGCTTGCCTTAAACCTAACCGACCATGCAGGGTCGGAGATTGTCGCGGGCATATTCCCGGCAGACTATGCAACACCAAAGCTGTTTGCAGATACGCTGGCAAAAAAATCCGACGGCTCTTCGGACAATGTACTTGCATTCAAGGTTGGCGGCTCTTGGAGCGGCGGATTTGACAGCGAAATACATCCGGATTTCAACATGACCCTGAGGTTTTCGGCAATAACGGCAGACCAAAGCTAAATTGCAAAAATTTTAGGATATAGCAAGGGGCCCCACTACAGAAGCGTGGTGGGGCTTTTTGGTTTTTCACGGGTAAAAACAGACCCGCTTCCTACCATCTTACGCTCTTTTTTATTGCAGCGCCGACGCAGCTGTATTCCCGAAATCAAAGCCCCCTGCGGCTCAGAGCCCAGCCTTCCCGGTTTCAATTTTGTATTGTAACCGAGGTAACAGCATGCTATGATTTACATACAGGCAAGCCATCTAAATACGATTCATTGGGCATCCTTTATTTTTTGGGGACGTTTGTTAAGCGGGCACCCAAATGAACAGCATTTAAAATGCGGAATACGAAAGGAATCTACACATGAGGGTTGATATCAATTTACAGTTTTACGACAATGGGTATGGTATTAAGCATTTTGCTCAAACAGCTCCGTTGGGCGACGAAACGGTGACGTTTATTGTGCGGGGCTTAGCGGAAAGCGAGGGCATGCGCGCCAACGAAATTGTAACGCGGGTGTGGGACTGGGCTCAAAAAAACATGGAGAATATCAAGCACTACCTGAGCGCCGAGCTGGCAAAAGAATTTGAGGATATGCGCAAAAAGAAAGAAAAGAATGTGCCGCCGGATAACGCTGCCGCCATACAGGCACAGCTTGCGGAAAAGAATATCAGCGATATCACCTGTTATCCGGGTCAATCTTCATTTGAACTGGGTTTTCCGGGGCATTTCAACGGGTATGACTATGCGTTGTATGTATCGGTTAACGACGATTTCACCTTTAAAAATGCTGGTATCCTGACAATGGGCGGCTTTAAACCGCCCAAGGATGAAGCAACGCCGGATTTGAAAAAGGCCGCCACGCTATACGATTATCATATCCGCCATGGCAGCGAGGCTGGGCTGTATAAACACTATATTGCCCTGCCCGCAAAGGAGATCGACGTATTTGCGGACATGCTCATCGCCGATCAGGAAACGGACGAGGACGAACTTACGGAGCTGATGCTGTATCTTGCACTTTATTCCTACGCCTGCGGCGAAAAGCTGCCGGATAGGCTGTATCGTCATTTGATAGACAGCGAGATTTTCTATTTCGGCGAAATCTACCTGCGGGCGGACGAAAAATTTGCGGACGACCTCATCAAAACGCTGGATGAGGTGGACGACCCGGAGGAATATCGCACCGTCGTCAACCACATCCTTTGCGCGCTTGCCATGATTCCCTGCAAACGCGTCAACGATTTTTTGCTGGAAAACAGCCGCGATCCGCTGCCCATTTGGGCGCAAAACCTGTATATCCTGCCCAAAGAATACGCAAAGGTCGGCGGATGGGAAGCGGTGGAAAACGGCCTTCCCAATATGCTTTTTAGCGAAGATGTCACCGCCTTTGAGCGCTGCAAAAAGAAAGAAGCGTCGCCGCTTGTTCCCGCTGCGCCGCTTGCAGAAAACTGCGGCCTTTGCGGGCAGCCGCTGACACTCGCTTTTGACGGTGAATACAAGCTGGCAACCTGCCTGCACTGCGCCTGTTATCAAACCGTGTTTACCAAGGTGGATGCAGACGGCGTTTGCTGGCACAAGTCAAACGCCCCGGGAGATTTTTTCCAAAAGTATCCGGATTATATGAAAAATAATGAGAATATTGCCGCGCGCTTTGAATATGGCTTGCGGCCGTCCGGCGAAGTGCGCCGCGCGACATATACAGCCAACGAGTTTGCATACATCACCCGCACGCAGCTTGGCGGCATGCCCACCGCCATCAACGACATGGACTATCCCACATGCCCGGACTGCGGCAAGACAATGCGCTTTGCCGCGCAGTTTGATATGGCGGATATAGATGACGGCGAAGGGTTGTTTTACTTCTTTGTTTGCAACGACTGCGGCGTTTGCGGCGCAAATTACGGCCAGTCGTAAGAAAGGGGTCTATTTATGAAAACTTTACCAAGCAGATTATTTCCAAACTGTACATTTTCGGCAGAGAAATCCGCAGGCTTTTATGATATAACGCCCGAGGGGTTTGATCATGTTGTTTCGCTTTTTCTTGATGATGAAGCAGTGAAAGACGATAAAGCAATCGAAAATGCCGCCCGATTCTTCGACCGGGTGCACGAGTGGGACGCGTTTGGCAGAAACGCTTTTATGTCTGCAGAAGAGGGCAGCGAAGACGCCGACATGATACAGGAATATTTTGACTTTTTCAGAGAGGAAGTTCCTGAAGTTTTTGATGCGGAGGACGTTGCCGCTTTGTCTGTGCCCGATATGGTCAAGAAGCTGAAGCTTCGTGGTATGGCCGCATGCGGAAATGGTGACGCCCAAACTTTTTGGGTCGATTTTACATTGGGGTATGATCAACTGCTATGTGTACATTTTAACCACGAAAGCAAGTTTGATCATATCGCCTGGGAAAGCTGACAGTTAGAAGCGCAGCGCTATTGTTTGGCCGTTCTTCCAAGCGCGTTTGTCAGATCGCTGATTTTATCGCTCAGCCATGCATAGCGGCTGCTTTTTAGCACGACGGATTTGCGGTTATCTTTAAACAATATCTGGCATACCCATATATAATTATAGTCTCCGGCGTACACGGCAGCCGGGCGGTAGCCGTGCGAGCGGTGCTTGTGCTCAATTGTGCGGTCCATATGAAACTCTGCGTCTTTATAGGCATAGCTTTTTGTTCCAAACATGCTGCTTACTTCAAACCCTGTCCGGCGCAATTTCACCCGGTAGGTCGCATACGAAATCAGCCAAATGCCCCACACAATTACACCAATGAATAAAACGGTTCCTATCAGCATATTCGTATTTGTGCGCTCAAAGAACAGATCCATGTCTGTGCCGTATAGGGCATAAAAACCAAGCAGCGCAATGGCGATGAACAATAGCCCAAAAAACACAAAACGGATGCGCCCCCGTATGACGCTTTGCACCGCACCAAGCGGGTGGTTTGATTGTTGGTCTACGCCTGGTTTTTCGTACACTTGCTCTGCACGTGGTTTTTGAGGGGCTGCATCGCTTGCATTGCCATTCGGCAAGGGCTGCGTGTTTTGCATGGCAGACGCGCTTTGATATTTCGCCGCCTGCTTTCGTGCATAGCCAGCGCCAGCAACCGCAATAATGATAACGACAACTATTGGAATGATAATGAACAATGGGTTCATAGGATGTTCCCCCTCACTTTTATTATTTTAATATAACGATCATTTTTGCTGTGGCTTGCATGCTGCCTGCTCAATTTCTGCCAGCACGGCCTTGTCTTTTAAAAAGGGGTGGATGGCAGGATGCGTAAAAAACTCCATGGGGCGCACCTGCGTGCTTGAAGCAACACACCAAAGCCTTTGGCGCGCCATCCGGAGCACAACTTCCAGCGCCTTATCTTTATCTTTCAGGAAATTATATATACCCAGCGCCTTAATATGGTGCATTGTGCTCAGGTTGCCGTCTGCAATTTGTTCATATAGCTCAAGTGCATCTTGAGGGCTGCCGTTTTTATAGCACATACCAAACAGGCTCAATATGCCATCGGCACTTTGCATATTGATCTCTTTTTTCCGGCGCGCATAATCGGCCTGCACCTGGGCGGCAAGCGTTGCCGGTGTTTCCGGGTTTTGGGCCGGGCGGTAGGTTTCATCTTTGTGAGATATACCCGTTCTTATAAATTCCATCATCATTTTATAATAATGGATTACCGCCTTTTTGATATGCGCAGGCGTATCTTGCTCGGCTTCGGCAAGGGCAGATTGCTCTGCAAAAAAGCTGGCAATTTCATTTTCCTTGCCCATCACCTTTGCCGCAAATGCCATTGCAGCCACATGTTCCTGCCGGATATTGGCGTAGTGCCATTCTCCCCAGAATGGGCAAATTTCCATATCATAGGCAACCGCTTTTTCAAATTCGCCATTAAAATATGCAATTTCGGCATAAATTGCCGTTTTTTGGTGAGGAAGGCCTTCATATGCCTCCAGCGCTTCCGTGCTTTCCGGCTGTCCATCGCGAATCTGCCCGCAAATGTCCGAGAATTTTTTGGGGATTTTTACTGTTTTTATTGCCATAACGTCTCCTGTTTTAAATACATATTTGCGCATAGCACCAGCCTGGTTTTTGGCAAAAATGCTGCAGTGCGCACTTGCCAAAATCCATTCATCCAGTTGTTTTTCCATATATAAAGTATTCCTGTATAAAAATAATTATACAGGAATGGCCGATGGGTTACAAGTGTTACACTACTGGCAGGCTGATCTGCCCGTGTAACTTCTTTGCAAAAGAAACGCAGAACCACAGGTGTTTGGGGCGAGGCTTGCGCCGCCTTATGCCGCTTTTATTGCAGGCTGCATTTGCTGCAACCGTTCCAATAGGCGCTGCACTTTACGCACTCAATATGCCGTCGTTGATATGTATAATCCTGCGGCTTTGCTGCGCGACGTTTGCGTCGTGGCTGATCATCACAATGGTGTTTCCCTCATCGTTCAGCCGGCGAAACAGTTGCAGTATTTCCTTGCCTGTGCCGGAATCCAGCGCGCCTGTGGGCTCGTCTGTCAAAAGCAGTGCGGGCTTTGTGACCAGCGCACGCGCAATGGCGACCCGCTGCTGCTGCCCGCCCGAAAGCTCGTTTGGCTTGTGTGTCATCCGGTCGGCAAGGCCGACAAGCTGTATGCTGCGGCTGGCCTCCTCCACTGCTTTTGCCCGGTTGTATCCCCTCAAAAGCAAGGGCATGATCACGTTTTGCAGCGCCGTATACTGCGGAATCAGGTGGTATTTCTGGAAGATAAACCCCACCTTCCGGTTCCTGATCCACGTAAGCTGCGCGTCCGAAAGGGCATGGACATCGATGTCCTCAAACCGGTAGCTGCCCTCGTCCATATTGTCCATGCAGCCGATGATGTTCATCAGCGTCGTTTTTCCGGAGCCGGAGGGGCCGAGTATCGTAAGATACTCGCCCACACCGACCGTAAGGTTGATTTCCTTGAGCACATGCAGCTTTTCTTCGCCCATGCTGTAGGTCTTATTCACGTTTTTTAATTCAAACAGTGTGTTCATTGTTTACTCCATGATAAAAACATTCTTGGCTTTGAGCGTATCGGCATTCTCATCCTCCACACCAACCATCAGCACAGAACCCTTTTTAATGTTGTCCAGCGTGCCTTCGCCGCCCAGCAGGTTCAGTATTTCCGTTCCCGCCGGAATAATAACGCTTTTGGATTCGCCCGTGTATTCCAGCTCCATCTTGTTTTCACCATCGCCGCCAATTACCTGGATCTGGCCGTCTTCCCCCGCGATGGCTACAACCGTGCCGGACGTCGTATCGGCGTCCGCCGGTTCTTCGCCGGTCGAAACGCTGGCTCTGCTGTCATCGCTATGTGCCTCAAACTGCATGGAGGGGCTTATCGCAAACGAACCTCCTACCGCGCCGTCTCCGCCGGCTTCACCCATATCAAACGGGGGCTCTGCAAGCTCCAGCTCAATTTCGTTGCCCACAATGCTCTTGACCTTGCCAAACAGGCTTACGCCCATCTCCTCCACATTTACATCCTGTGCATCTCCAGCTTCATCCTGCGCCGCTGCCGGCGTTTCTTCGCCTTGTGGGTTGTCCGTCAGTTCGGACGACACTGGGGACTGCGTTGCCGCCGCTTCCGGCCCGGCAGACTGTTCTGTCTGCGGCTGCGCGCCGCATCCAACTGCCGCAAACAGCATGATTCCTACTGCGATTGTTGCTATGATTTTTTTCATTTGTTCTTCCTCGTTTCTTTGTTTGTTTTTTATATCAATTGTTTTGATATCATCATTCATAGTTCAGCGCCTCAATCGGCCGGAGCTGCGCGGCCTTGTGCGCCGGGTAAAAGCCAAACAGCGTACCCGTCAGTACCGAAAAAAACAGCGCCAGCAGCAGGCCGTCCGCCGTGGAAAGCACGGGGATATCCGTGAAATTCATCAGCGGCATCAGCACAAGACTGAGCAATATGCCCACTACCCCTCCAAACAGGCTGATCATCACCGATTCCAGCAGGAATTGCAGCATGATATCCCTTCGCGAGCCGCCCAGCGCCTTCAATATGCCAATTTCCCGCGTGCGCTCCTTTACGGATACGAACAGCACGTTCATGATTCCGATGCCGCCTACAACAAACACAATGACCGCGACAGACATGAGCAGCATTTTCATTGTGCGAGCGGATTCCGTCGCCGCTTCAATCCGGCTGCCCGCGTCCTCCAAAAGGTACGCGCCGGGGTCGTCCATCACATATTCCAGTGTGCTCCGGATTCGATTCATGGCGCTCTCTACATGGTCGATGTCCTTGGCAAGGCCAATCATCTGTGGAATATCGTAGTCTGTCATATAATCCTGCTTCGCTGTTGTGTACGGCACGAATATGGAGTCGTCCGCACTCATTCCCTGTATGGCGTCGCCCTTTCGCTCCAGCACGCCAACCACCGTATACGTTTTGTTGCCCAGCTTCACCGTCCTGCCGACCGCGTTTTCCGCCGAACCAAAATATTGCTTGGCAAGCTGGTCTCCCAGCACCGCTACGCGCGCTTTGTTTTCAATATCCTCGTCCGTGATATTGTCCCCAAATGCAAGCGGAAGGTTGGATATGCGCTCATATTCCGGGTATACGGCGGTCGTGTTTATATAGTTGGATTCGCCGTTCATTTCTGCCTGCATAAAGGAATAGTTGACGAGCATGATTCCCTCCAAATAAGGGTTTTCCTCCTTTACCTGCTCCAGGATTTCCTCGTCCAGCTTGGGGAATTTTGCAAAATCCATATCGCCGCCCATCATGTTTGCATAATCCGGGTTGACGTAAAGCGTCGCCGCGCTCAGGTCTCCGAACTGCCCGGCGATTTCCGCCTCGCCGCCCCGCCCGATTGCAATGACCATGACAATGGTCACCGCGCCGACGATAATGCCCAGCGACGTCAGCAGCACCTTGAATTTATTCTGCATGATGTTGATCCATATAACGCGCAGCGTCTCAATGAAATTCATCTCAGCCCTCCACGAACACGGTTTGGCCTTCCGTGAGCCCGGACAGTATTTCGCTGAATTTACCGTCCGAAAATCCCGCTTCAATTTCCTGCTCAAACAGCTCACCGTTTTCGTCCCTCAGCAGCACGACCTGCCTTCCGTCTACCGATTTGATGGCTTTGTTGGAAAGCATCAGTACATCCTTTTTCTGCTTGATAATAAATTGGCCGGAGCATGTCATGCCTGAAAGCAGCTCCGTATCTTCCGCGTCCACCAAAACATCCACATAATAGGCGACCGGGTTGCTGTCCTTTACGGGCGTGGGTATTTTCCGTAGCACAGAACCTTTAAATGCGATTTCTGAAAACGCGTCAAACCGCAGTTCTACCTCCTGGCCTTCCTCAATATCGCCGATATCCGCCTGCGAAACCTGCAAACGCGCATACAGCCCGGCCGGGTCGCCGATGGACGCCACCGCTTTATCTTCCGTCGTCTCCGCGCCCGCCGCATAATTTACTTCCAGCACAATGCCGTCCTGCTCCGCCCTAAGCTCAAGGCTTTGAAGCAGCTCCTTCACCTTTTCAATCGCGGCAACTTTTTCATCCACATCCATTTGCGCCGATGTAACCGCATTGTTTAAGGTATCCGCCTGCAGCGCGTTCACCTGCTGGTCTTTCCCATTTTGCACATAGATTTCATTTAGCTGCGCATTTTTTTCGTTTTCCAGTTGATTGATCGAATCCGTTGCTGCGGCAAGCTCGCTGCGCGCCCCGGCCATGCTTGCCTCCAGCTCTTCTTTTTCTTTGAGCAAATCGGCTTTTTCCTGCTCCAGCGAAGCGGCGTCGACAGGCTGCGCCGCCGCATCCGGCGCTGCTGCGTCCTGGTTAAGCGCCGCCAATTGCGCGTCGATTTCCGCTATGCGTGCGTTTATCTCCGCCACGCGGGCTTCCATATTTGCCAGATTGGCGGAAACGCCGTTTGCACCGGCCTGCAGCTGCGTCTGCTTTGCGTCATATTCCGCTTTTAGCTTTGCTGCACCCCCGTCTGAAGAGCTGCTGATGTCCTTTTCCTTTTTGTTGTTTTTTGCGTTGTCTAACGCAATCTCCGCTTTTTTAAGCTCGATTTCCAGTTCATGCAGCTTTTGTTCCAAATGGGACCGGGATGCCCGCGCAAGCACATCACCTTTTTTCACTGTGTCGCCCGCTTTAACATTTACTTCATCCAGTTTGACAGGCGCGGGAAAATTCTGCGGCTTGCCCTCCAGAACAAGCGAGCCAGAGCCGTCCGTGCCCGCGGTAATGTCTCCCCGCGTCACCGGGTATTCGCGCAGCAGCGAGCCTTCCTCTTCGTTGGGCGCCGCCGCATATACCGTTGTCAGATATCCAACCACCAGGATTGCGGCAACCACAGCCGCAACGATCATGATTATTTTCTTTTTGGGCTTTTTCTGTTCCATTTCCATCGTGCTCACCTCCGAATGCCATTGTACAGGGACGCGGGTTAACACAAGGTTAAGGCCGTTCAAAATTTCTTTACCAAAGCTTAACTTTTTGTGTGGTATAGTATGGATAAGACTATATTTGTGAGGATATACGCAATGAGGCTTTTAATTATAGAAGACGAAGAGGATATACTGGATGCGCTTGTGCGGGGCTTTCGCAAGCTGGGCTATGCGGTGGACACGGCGGCGGACGGCAGCGAAGGTTATATTCTTGCCGCAGAAAACAGACACGACCTGATTGTGCTGGATTTGAACCTGCCCGGTATGGACGGTATAGACATACTCAAAAAGCTGAAGGAAGAAGGCACTGCCGCCAAAATCCTTGTCCTTTCCGCGCGCACCAGTTATGCACAGCGCATTATGGGGCTGGACGTAGGGGCGGACGATTATTTGGTAAAGCCGTTTGACTTTGGCGAGCTGGAGGCGCGGGTGCGCAACCTGCTACGCAGGGATTTCACGCAAAACGGCGCGCAAATCAGCATTGGGAATCTGCTTTTGAATACAGCCGTGCGGACGGTATATGCGGGCGAAAAACAGGTAGAGCTTTCCCCAAAGGAGTACCGCATATTGGAATACCTTGCGATTCACAGCGGCAGGGCTATATCGGCGGAAGAGCTGATTGAACACGTTTGGGAGGACGACGAGGTGCTTTTTTCCAACGCCGTCAAGGTGCATATCAGTACGCTGCGCAAAAAGCTGTCTGCCTATGCGCCAAACCTCATAGAAAATATCCGCGGGACAGGCTATGTAATCGGAGATAAAAAAACATGAAAAAACTATCGCTGCGTATGCGGCTGACCATCACGGTTATCATCATCATAACAGCCATTGCGCTCATGCTTACGCTGGTTGCAATGTACAACAGCGGCGTCATCAATACCGCAATGTCTCAAACATACGATGTTGTTTATGCGGAAATGGACTCTGCGCTCATAGAGGGAAATTATAACGCGGACGACATAGGGGATTTTATTGTTGAAGGAGTGCCTGCATCTTTGCACCTGGAGGGCAGCGAAAGCTATAATACTTACAGTGTGGAAGCTTCGCCAGCTCTGCCTTTATTTCCCTTTGCGACAGGCGTAGCCGCCGTGAATACAGACCCGGCTTTTCCTGAAGGTGTTTCTATTTCCTTCAGCGCTGTCCAAAGCAGCTTTAATATAAACAGCATCATATTTATGCTGATTATCATTGCCGCGGGAGGTATCATCACCTGGTTTGCGCTGGGAAAAGCAATGAAACCCGTGCGGCAATTAAGCGAGGAAATTGAGGGGATCACAGAGAACGAGCTGGATGTGCGTGTCACTAGTTTCCAGTCTCGCGACGAGGTTGGCACGCTGGCCGCTTCCTTTAACCTGCTGATGGAGCGGCTGGAAAAAGCGTTTTCCGAGCAGCGCGAGTTTGCGACCTCTGCCGCGCACGAGCTGAAAACCCCGCTGGCCGCCATCAAAGCCAACATCGGCGTACTGGAAATGGACAGCGACCCCACCAGCGAAGAATACAAACAGACAATCGCTGTCGTCAAAAAGCAGATGGACCGTATGGCAAAGCTTGTGGACGACCTGCTTTGCGTTTCATCCGGCGACTACGAAACAGAAGACGCCGTTGAGGTCGGCAGCGTGATCGATACGGTCTTGTCTGACCTTGCCCATAAGGCGAAGGAAAAGGACTTGGATATCCATGTGAATACGCAACTTAAAAATACCGCCTCCACCAACAAAGCAATGCTGCAGCGCGTGCTTTCCAATGTAATTGGCAACGCCGTGCGCTATACGCAAAACCATGGGCGCATCGAAATTTCGGCAAAGGAAAATTCGTCCGGATTTATGATTGTGGTGGCAGACAATGGGCCGGGAATAGACGAGAAAAACCGCGAAAAGGTGTTCCTGCCGTTCTTTCGTGTGGACGATTCCCGTTCACGCAAAGCGGGCGGCGCGGGGCTGGGGCTGGCGATTGCAAAAAGCATGGTAGAAAAGCTGGGAGGCAGCATAGAGCTTGCGCCCAACAAGCCGTCCGGCAGCATTTTTACAGTAGAAATCCCAAAGCTGTAACAGCCCACAATTTATCAAAACGCTTGTATTGATTGTAGAATACTTTACACCTGTGATATGAAGTACATTCCTTCGTCGTGCTGCTATACCCCTTCCGCGGAGTCAATCGTTTCGTTGTTGAGTGCCTTTTTCAAGCATATCCTTGATGGTGACTGTGCTTTGGCCTTTCCCAAATTCTAATCCGGTGGTTAAACCGGCCTGCAGCTCGAAGTCTACCAAAAGCACTTTTTTTACCCTGCCGGACAAGGGCCGCCGCAAGGTTGATTGATATGGTGTTTTTGCCTACGCCGCCTTTGTCGCCCATTACCGATATTACTGACATATTCTAAAATTCTTCTTATGGAATGGTATATTTCCATATTAAAACAAGTTATTTTCATCATCAAAATTGGTAGGCGTTTTCAATAAATTATATTTTTGAAAACAAAAAAACTCCCGATAATTCGAGAGTTTTCACGTGTAATATCTTGTCTAAAAAGATATCGCTTGGCCGTGGGCATAAAAAAATCGCGCACCTCTATGCGAAGTGCGCGAACTTGTCTGCGGGCACTTGCCCGCTGTAATATCTTGCTGAAATAGATATCTCTTGTCAGGCAACATCGTTGTTGCATTTTTCTTTACCGTTTCCAGCCACGCTTTTTACGCATCAAGGCAACCCAAATACATATCCCTGAAATAATGCTGAGCAGACTATACACAGCCAGCATCTGCGAAGAATCATCGCCGGTTTGCGGCGTGCTGCGGGCGGTAGCGTCTGACGTGCCTGCATCGGCATTTGTATTGCCGCCGCTGCTGTTGTGTGACTCATATACCAATGCATAAGTAGAGAAACGGTCTGTCTCAAACGTAATGGTATTCGGATCAGTATCCAAATCCACCAAAATATCGGTTTTGCCATCATGCACGCGCACAATAAAATAGCTTTCGTGTCCGCGTAAATCTTCCGGTATTTCAATCGTAATGCGTAACTTCTGTGTCGCTTGCATCACGTTGTCGCTCAAAAGAATCTTGCCCGTCTCGTCCATAATCTCTTTCAAAAGCTGTATATCCAGAAACATTCCCAGTTCGGCATTTTCGTGATCCACTACATGCAAAACTGCGTTCTCGTCTTGCTTGGGCGGCTGTGGCTGTGCCACCACTTTCAGTGTAAGCGTCAGATTTACATTTGTATCCTTCAGTAATTGTTTTTCATCCTCTATCAGCACGGCATCAGCAACCGCCTTCGGGTCGTCCAGCGTCGCAGGCGGTGCAGATACCGGTTGATCCACAATCACGACAACCGTGCCTTCGTTGGCGCTCCATTCCACGCGGCAAACATTGCTCTTCGCATACGTTGCTCCGCCATCGGCAGAAACTGTCACATAATAACTTCCCACGCCCATTTCGCCGGACACATACAACGTTGCAGATGTTTCGTTCGCAATAGGATTTTCATCCTTATACCATTGAAACGTCGTGTTCTGCCCGTTTTCCACCGTCGCTAAAATACTAACGCCGGGGTTGTTTTTGCCCAGTTCAATCCATTCAGGGATGCGCACATTTAGTATCAGCGGAGATTCTTGTTTTGTAACCGTTACCATGCATGTTGCATGGTAACCGCCTTCGGCAGTAGTTACCGTAATTTCCGCTGTACCGGCCCCAACGGCTATCACCTTACCGTTTGTGTCTACGGTTGCCACCTTTGGATTGCTGCTTTTCCAGCTTACCGCCTTGTTGGATGCGGTAGCAGGCGATACTGCGGCCAATAGCTGCAGTGTATCGTCGCTATCCAGTGTTGGGTTGTTTCG
>JBMNTU010000042.1:0-17713 GCA_050945895.1 Christensenellaceae bacterium
TTGATTGATTCTTTTCCAAAATCATTATATCAAGTGTGTATCTGTGGGAGGCGCCTTCTGGACGCCTCCCTTTTGCCAATGATTATTTTACACTAAGGGTATGCATTCACTATGGCTGCAGATGTTGCGTTTTTTGAGACTTACATGCATCATGATCATACTGCAAATCTGAAAGCAGCAAGCGCATATAAAAGAAAATCGCCTTGTTTAACGATTGCACTCGAGCAATCCAGATTCAAATGTTTGACGCGGGTATAAAAAAATCGCGAACCACCATCGGTAATTCGCGAACTAGGCTGCGGGTACTTGCCCGCTGGTGCGGTCGGAGGGACTTGAACCCTCACGTTCTTTGAACACATGATCCTTAGTCATGCCTGTCTGCCAATTCCAGCACGACCGCAAGCGATTTTTTGCCAGCAAATCGCCAGCAAAAATTATTATAGTACACCTTGTGCAGCAAAGTCAATAAAAACATGAAAATGTATTATTTCTTTTTATTGTGGTAGCGCTGCATCCGGGAGCCTACCTTTTTGTCTGTACTCTGATTTCCATAAGTGTTGATATAGGTGGTCTCCGGCTGGGAGATTTCTTCATGTGCAAACCCCGTACTTGCGGGCGGCTGTGTGTACTGAGAAATATCCATACCAGATGGAATGAATTTTCTTGTTTTTTCTTCGTAAGCATTGAGCTCGTCGGGCGACGGGGGGGTGTTTTGGGGATGCATAGTATAGCGCGAAACATCCTCTTTGTACTCCGCAGGGATTTCCACATCTGCTAGCGCAGAGGGCTCGTCTGAGGCCTGGTCGGGCAAAACAGGTAAAACTTCTTCTTCTATGGGCTTGCCAAGGTCTGCGTCAATATCGGAAGCGTTCGCATCACTTGAAGGCGTAGGCTGTACAGCAGCTTCCCCTGGTTGGAAACTTTGCTGCGGTTCGGGTGTTTGCACGGGGCTGGGAGCAGTATGTACAATGGCAGATTCTTTTTTGATTTCGTCCAGCGTAACCCCCTTATAGGAAAGCTGTTTCGCCTGGACCTTCTTACCTTTGTTGAACCGGACGACAAGCACGACGATCAGGACAATTATAACGGCAATAATCACAATTCCCAGAACAATGAATTTCAAAAATTCGGGATTGCCGCCATAAAGGCCGGAAAAGTAGTCGGCCATCTCGGAAGTTGACACTAAAAAAGAAGATGAGCCCGCGGGCGGCAAGCCGGATGGCGCATAGGCCAGGGTAGGCGTAAAAACGGAAAGCATCAATACAGAAACCAACACAACAATAAAACAAATCTTTTTCAAATCAACCGGCCCCCCGTATCTATAGATGAATTACATTTTAATGTAACAATTATATAACAATGCATGAACGAATGCAAAAGAATTTGTTGTTGAGGAATTGACAACCGGTTGTTTTGTGATTATAATAACAATATCAAAAAGTGAATAAGTCTTCGGGGCAGGGTGAGAAACCCGACCGGCAGTATAGTCTGCGAGCCTTAGTAATAGGGTTGATATGGTGCAATTCCATAACCGACAGTAATGGCATGTTTTGCTAAGTCTGGATGGGAGAAGAATACAAGCAGTTCCAATATGTGTATTTCCGAAGCAGTTCGCTTTTGGAAATATTTTTATTTTGGAGGGTTCTATGAATCAGGAACTACAGAAAAAGAGTTTTTTCACGACTAGGAATCTCACTTCAATGGCCGTCATGGCTGCGCTGGCGGTCGTGTTAGTATCGCTTATCCATTTCCCGCTGTTGCCTGCGGCGCCGTTTATGGAATATGACCCTGGCAACATACCGCTTTTCATTGTTGCCTTTGCCTTTGGCCCGGTGCCCGGATTCGTTTTGACAGTGATTGTTTCTGTTATCCAGGGCGTTACGGTGAGCGCAAGCTCGGGTATCATAGGAATCATCATGCACATTGCGGCGACGGGGACGGCAATGCTGGTTGCCGGCAGCATATATAAGCGCAATAAAACAAAGAAAAACGCTGTGCTCTCTTTGGTTTTGAGTGTGCTTACGATGACAGGTGTCATGGTTATAATGAACCTGATTTTTACACCGATTTTTATGGATGTACCAATAGAAACGGTCGTGGGCATGATCGTGCCAATCATCCTGCCTTTTAACCTGATTAAGGCAAGCCTCAACGCGGTTATTGCATTTGCGCTGTACAAAACAGTTGGCAAGCTGTTTAAGGACAACTGGGCAAGAAAGAGAGCAAAAGAACTCGAGCCCAGCGAACAGGAACAATAAAAGGAAAAACTACATGCAACAGTCCGGCGTCTGCCGGACTGTTTTTTATATGCGCGTATGGTACAATATACAAAAAAACAGCGGAGGGATGTATGGCATACGATTTTTCAACGGTGGTGAACCGAAAGGGGTCGGGCTCAGTCAAATGGGCGGAGATGCTTGGTAAAAAAGAAAACGTGAAGGACGGTATTGTGCCTCTTTCGGTTGCGGACATGGAATTTAAGATAGCACCGGAAATTTCGGAAGGCTTGGCGGAATATGCAAGGCAGGCAATTGTTGGCTACAGCGCACCGGAGGAGCCATATTTTGCATCCGTAATAAACTGGATGCAAAAGCGGCATGGATACCAAGTTGAAAAAGACTGGATCGTACCGTCTCCGGGTGTTGTGACCGCGCTTTTTGCCGCGGTGCAGGCGTATACCCGGCCGGGGGATGGTGTTATCATTATGACGCCGGTATATTATCCGTTCTATATGGCAGTGGAGCGGGCAAACCGACAGCTTGTGGAAAATCCAATGGTAAATACGAACGGCATCTACACCGTCGATTTTGAGGACCTGGAAGAAAAAGCAAGCAGGAAGGACGTAACTATGCTGATCCTTTGCAGCCCGCACAATCCGGTGGGAAGGGTGTTTAGCAGCAAAGAGCTGGAAAAAATTGCAAAAATTTGCCTTGCAAACGATATCTTGATGGTCGTTGATGAAATCCACCACGATCTGGTTATGCCGGGGCATACGCATACTGCTTTCGGTAGTCTGGGGAACGAAATTGCCGATCGGTGTGTTATTTGTACGGCCCCCAGCAAAACCTTCAATCTTGCGGGGCTGCAGGCATCCAATATTATCATAAAAAATGAACAACTGCGCAGGAAGTTTAAAAACATACTGGAGAGCATAGGATTTTTTACGCTGAACGCCTTTGGTATAAAGGCTTGCGAGCTTGCATATAGCGTGGGCGGAAAGTGGCTTGATGAGTTAATACCCGTATTGGATGCCAACAGGCAATTGGTGGAGGATTATGCCAAAGCTTATATTCCGAAAATGAAAGTTTCGAAGCTGGAAGGTACCTATTTGCAGTGGTGCGATTTGCGCTTTCTTAATCTGGATGAAAAAAAGCTGGAGCAAAAAATGATTTCTGCCGATCTATTTTTCGACGAGGGATATATTTTTGGAAAGGAAGGAAGCGGGTTTGAGCGCATCAACATTGCCTGCCCGAAGGATGTACTGCAAAAAGCGCTGGAACGGTTGAAAGCTGCAACACACACAATTTAAAATCGTTCGATAGAAGCGTAGCACTCCATATGTGCGCCGCAGCGCAAAATGCAGGAGTATTCCGGAACGAGCGATTTGATATACGCAGGGATGTCGTATATATCATCATATTTGTGATAAACACAAATAGCAAGCTCCGGACAGTGTTTTGAAATCGTGTCCCGCATTCCGTCTAGTGCAGAAATCTCGAAGCCTTCTATATCCAGCTTGATGCAAAGCTTGCCTTGCGGACGGATGGCGAGGGAATCGATCGTAACGGTTTTTGCCTGAATGGAACCGCTGTTTGCCAGCGCTGCATTGTCGGCCGATTTTTGGTCGTCCAGGTAATATGCCCAAGAACGGTCGGCCAGCCCAGCATTGTAGAGATGGCAGATGTTCGCTATTCCTGCCTTTTCAATCGTTTCTGTCAATGCAGAAAAATTGTTTTTATCCGGCTCAAAAGCGTGGACTTGCTTTAGAAGGCCAGGATATTTTCGAACCATTGGAACAATGCTGTCTCCGGTGTATGCGCCGCCGTCGATATAGGTAATAGCAGGAAAATGCTGCAGCGAAAGGCCGGGCGCGTCCCAATAATCGAAATAGGGCGTCAAATTTTCTACCAGCAAGTAAGGAACAATTCCGCCGTCGTGCATGCTTCGCAGCAGCGCCAACAGGGAAAGCTCGTTTTGCGTGCGTTCGTCGCCTGCGTAAAACGGGGCGGCTTCTTCCGGCGTGCGGAGATTGCTAGTACCCGAAATAAACGGCGACCGGTCTTCAAAAACATAGGCCGGGTTGCAAAGGTCCGCTTTTTGCATATAGCCGTATACGTCTCTAAAGGATTGTGTGCAAATGACAACAGGCACATCACTTGTTTTATCCAATATTTTGGGCGGGTGCACCGGAATATTGAAAATGGTACGTGCTTGCAAATCTTTATCGCTGTCAATAAAAGCCGCAACGCGGCCCGATAATCCGTAGTTTTGCAACCAGGAATAGCAATGCAGCCCGCAAACGCCTGCTCCCCAAAGGAAAAATTTTTCGGGCGGCGAGGAAATGAAACGGTTGATTTCCCGTTCGATTTTTTGTACAGCAGGGGTATATTGCATATTCTGGTCCTTTCGATTTTTAGCAATTATCAGAATTATACTGTGCTTTCATTCATCTGTCTATAATACAAAATAAAAATGGTGCCAGTCATCTCAAATAGTTCATTTTCGGTTCATATAATGTGGTAAGATTAGTATTAGGACAAATAGACGATAAAACTGTACACAGGAGACGATAATGGCAAATATACTGGTTGTGGATGATAATAAAAACCTACGAAAACTGATGAAAATACACCTAAACCAGGCGGGGTTCGATGTTTATGAAGCGGAGGACGGCGAAGAAGCGCTGGAAGTGATCGATGAAACGCCCATTCACCTGATGGTGGTGGATATCATGATGCCCGTTATGGATGGCTACGAGTTGACTGGCGAGTTGCGTGGGGCCAACATGTCTATTCCGGTGCTCATGGTAACGGCAAAGGAAACCATTGCCGATAAAAAAAGGGGATTCGAGCTGGGCGCGGACGACTATATGGTAAAGCCTGTGGATATGGACGAGCTTGTGCTACGGGTGAACGCACTGCTGCGGCGTGCACAGATTGTCAGCGAACACAAAATGACGATTGGCAGCGTGGTTCTTGATTCGGATGCAATGGCGGTTATCCGTGACGGGCAATCTGTAACGTTGCCTCAAAAAGAGTTTCAGGTATTGTATATGCTGCTCTCTTACCCGCAAAAAATCTTTACGCGGCAAAACCTGATGGACGAGATTTGGGGATATGAAAGCGAGACGGACCCACGTACGGTGGATGTGCACATCAAACGGCTGCGGGAAAAATTTTCGGATGTACACGAATTCGAAATTATTACAGTGCGCGGTTTGGGATATAAGGCGGAAAAGTATGCATGAAACATATTAAAACGAAATTCTTTCTTTTATTTATTCTGACATTGCTATTGGCGGGTATTACTGCGTTTGGCGTTTCCATATTAATTGGAAGCCTTGCTCCTCCCGGCGCAAACCTGGAAGCGATGATTGTGGTGGGTTTTGGCTTGCGTCAAATGATTACGCTGCTTGCGTGTGTTGGTACTGCGGCCGGTTTCTTTTATCTGGTGTCCAGGCGTACAGCAAAGCCAATTGTAGAGCTTTCAAAAGCAACGCGCGAAGTTGCACAGGGAAATCTGGATGTACAGGTTAAGGAAACGGCCCGCCACGACGAGATGAGCGAGCTGGAGCGTAATTTTAACCAGATGACGCGCGCGCTTAAAAAAAGCCAGTATTTGCAGCAGGACTATATTTCCAGCGTTTCGCACGAAATCAAGACGCCCATTTCCTCTATTTTGGGATATGCAAAGCTTCTTTGCAAGGATGACATAGCAGAAGAAGACCGCAAAGAATATTCGGCAATTATAACGGAGGAGAGCGAACGGTTGCTCAATCTTTCGTCCAATATATTGAGGCTTTCCGCACTGGACTGCCAGGAGATTCCCGATCCGGACGAAGAATTTTCGTTGGATGAACAAATACGGAGCATGATTTTGCTTCTGGAGCCGCAGTGGCTGAAAAAGCAAATTCAAATTGTGCCCGAACTGGAGCCGGTCAAAGTTTTTGGAAATGACGACCTCTATTGCCAGGTCTGGATAAACCTGATTGGCAACGCAATAAAGTTTTCAAGCGACGGAGGAAAAATTTATATTCGGTTGCATGCGCAGGATAACATGGCGGTAGCCAGCATAAAGGATGAGGGCATTGGTATGGACGAGGAGACGCAAACTAGGATTTTTGAGCAGTTTTTCCAGGGAGACAGTTCGCACAAGAACGAAGGCAACGGCCTGGGGCTTGCAATCGTAAAGAGGATTGTCGATTGCAGCGGCGGACAAATTTTAGTAAATAGCGAGCTGGGAAACGGAACAGAGTTCCGTATATTTTTGCCGCTGACGCATACGAATTAAACGAAGACCCGGAAATCCGGGTTTTCTTTATTTGAAGCGGTAATTGCGGCCTGCTCCGGCAGACGAAGGGCGGAAAAACGGCCCGATCCATATTGCTATTTTACCAATATGATTGTACAATAAATAGGTGTTTTTTATTGCAGTTTTCCAAATGATTGCGTTGCAACGTTTGCCAGAGACTGCCATGCGGCATGCATTAACGTATTTGCGTATATGCGCTACATTAATCATTTGCTGTATAAACCAAGGCGGAGGATTACATTATGAAAGTTGCAGTTATTATGGGCTCTAAGAGCGATCTTGGCGTAGTAAAGCCAACGATCGACACCCTGAAGGAATTTGGCGTCGAAGTGGTCGCCAGGGTAATGTCTGCACATCGGACACCGACAGTTGCGGCGGAGTTTGCAGACCACGCAAAAAAAGACGGTATAGAGGTCATTATTGCTGCTGCGGGAAAAGCAGCGCACCTTGCCGGCGTTATTGCAGGGCACACAACGCTTCCGGTCATTGGCTTGCCAATCAAGTCTTCTACGATGGATGGGCTGGATTCGTTGCTTTCCACAGTGCAAATGCCCGAAGGCGTACCGGTTGCAACGGTTGCAATCAACGGAGGAAAAAACGCGGCGCTTTTAGCCGTACAGATACTTGCGCTTAAATACCCGACACTATCGGAATTGCTGGACGATTTTAAACAAAATATGGCACTAAAGGTAATGGGCGCAGATGAGGCGCTTCAGCAAGAGTTAAAATAGAAAGGCGCGCAGGATGGAAAAACGGGAACAGATTTACGAGGGAAAGGCAAAAAAGGTATACAAAACCGATGATCCAAATCTGGTAATTGTAGACTATAAAGATGACGCAACGGCGTTCAACGGTTTAAAAAAGGGTTCCATAACAGGAAAAGGCGTTGTAAACAATAAAATTTCCAACCATATGTTCCGGCTGCTGGAAAAGGAAGGCGTAAAAACCCATTATGTGGAGGAAATTTCGGACAGGGAAACCATCGTCAAGCATGTTTCGATTGTTCCGGTTGAGGTAATTGTAAGAAATATTGCGGCGGGCAGCCTGACAAAGCGGCTGGGAATACCCGAAGGCACAAAACTAAAAAAAACTGTCTTTGAGCTAAGCTATAAGGACGATGGCCTTGGTGACCCAATGATTAATGACTATCATGTGTATGCGATGGAGCTTGCAACGCCGGATGAAATGATGCGGATTTATACCTACGCTGCAAGGGTAAATGATTTTATGACAGAATACCTGAAAGATCTTGGTATAGAGCTGATTGACTTTAAGCTGGAATTCGGGCGGTTTGAAGGCGAAATTATTTTGGCTGACGAGATTTCGCCGGACACCTGCAGGTTCTGGGATTCTAAAACGGGCAAAAAGCTGGATAAGGATCGCTTTCGGCAGGATCTGGGCGATGTAGAGGATGCGTACCAAGAGGTTTTGAATCGGCTTATGGGCGTTTGAGCGAAAGAAAATTAATCACTGTAAAGAAAGCCATAGGGGGAAGAAAATGGGAGTTACCTATAAAGACGCCGGCGTAGATGTAGAGCGCGGCTATGAAGCTGTCCGGCGGATGAAAGAGCATGTAAAAAAAACATTTGACGATCATGTAATTACAGACCTTGGCACATTTGGTGGGATGTACGAAATAGACGGCGGGCAGGTGCTTGTTGCAGGAACGGACGGCGTGGGAACCAAGCTGAAAGCGGCGTTTGCGATGAACAAACACGATACTGTAGGAATCGATTGTGTGGCAATGTGTGCGAACGACGTGGTGTGCCACGGAGCGCGGCCGCTTTTCTTTTTGGATTATATTGCAACAGGAGAGCTGGACCCGGCTGCGGTGGAAAGCATTGTATCGGGCATTGCGGAAGGCTGCACGATGGCCGGCTGCGCCATTATTGGCGGCGAAACGGCGGAAATGCCCGGCTTTTATCCGGATGGCGAGTATGACCTTGCCGGCTTTTGTGTGGGAATTGTAGACAAGGACAAAATCATCAACGGCAGCAATATTGCTCCCGGCGACGTTGTTTTGGGGCTTGCATCTTCGGGCGTGCACTCCAACGGCTTTTCGCTTGTGCGCAAGTTGTATAATATGGACGATTCGCTGAAAACCACCCCGGTAGAGGGTGGTGGAACGTTGGGTGAAATGCTGCTTACACCAACAAAAATCTATGTTAAGCCTGTTTTAAAGCTGATTGAGCAAAATGCCGTCAAAGGTATTGCACACATTACGGGCGGCGGCTTTTACGAAAATATTCCCCGCATATTGCCGAAAAATGTGGAAGCGAAAATACGGCTTGGCTCGTGGGATATGCCGCCCGTATTCGACATGATCGTTAAAGACGCGGGGCTGTCTGAAAAAGACGCCTACAGCACGTTTAATATGGGAATCGGCATGGTGCTTGTGCTCTCGGAGGCCGAGGCAAAACGCGCGCTCATGAACCTCAAAATTGCAGGAGAGCAGGCGTTTGTCATTGGGGAGATTACAGAGGGCAATGGGGGCGTTACGCTATGCAGGTAAAGCGGTTTGCCGTATTTGCTTCGGGCGGCGGAACAGATTTCCAGTCGCTGATCGACGCGTGCAAAGCAGGGCGAATCAAAGCGGAAATCTGCCTGTTAATTGCCGGAAAGCAAGGAATATTTGCTATAGAACGGGCAAAAAAGGCAGGTATACCAGTAGAGGTCATTCAAAAAAGCACGTTTGAAAGCGTAGATGCATTTGACCAGGCAATATTGGATACACTGCTTCGGTATAAAGCGGACTTTGCAGTGCTTGCCGGGTATTTGAGCATCGTTGGGCCAAAGACGATTGCCGCATACCGCAATAAAATTATCAATATCCACCCTGCGCTTATACCAAGCTTTTGCGGGATGGGGTATTACGGAAGCAAGGTACACCGTGCGGTTGTAGATTCCGGTGTAAAAATTTCCGGCGCAACAGTTCATTTTGTGGATGAGATGGCCGACCACGGGCCTATCATCATGCAAAAAAGCGTGCCGGTGTACGCAGCGGATACGCCGGACGATGTTGCGAAGCGCGTGCTTGCGCTTGAGCATGAGATTCTTCCGGAGGCAGTTGCGCTGATGGCGGAAGACAAGCTGGAAGTGATCAATAATATTGTACATATACAGGGCCAATGAGGAGGAAGAAAATGGGAAAAAAAGCGTTTATAAGCGTGTTCGACAAAACAGGGGCAGTGCAGTTTGCGAAGGAATTGACAGAGCTTGGATACGATATCCTTTCTACGGGAGGGACGCAAAAGGAACTGGAAAATGCAAACATTCCGGTCACAAATGTTTCGGATATCACTGGGTTTCCCGAATGCCTGGACGGACGTGTAAAAACGCTGCACCCGAAAATCCATGCGGGTATTTTGGCAATGCGCGGTAACCCGGAGCACATGAAGCAGCTCAATGAGCTTGGGGTAGATACGATCGACATTGTCGCCGTCAACCTGTACCCGTTCAAGCAGACGATATCGAAGGAAGACGTAACTTTGGAAGACGCGATAGAAAATATAGATATTGGCGGGCCGACAATGCTGCGTGCGGCAGCAAAGAATTGGCAGGATGTGGCGGTGCTGGTCGACCCGGAAGACTACCCGAAGCTGATTCAGGATATAAAAAACAATAACGGCGAAATATGCAAACAAACAAAGTTTTACCTGGCTGCAAAGGTGTTTGAAAACACGGCGGCATACGACGCTTTAATCGCCCAATACATGCGAAAGCAGGCGGAGGCGCAGGAGCTTGTCGAAGGGCTGCCCGACAAGCTGACCTTGACGTACGAAAAGCAGCAGGATATGCGCTATGGCGAAAATCCGTACCAGCGGGCGGCGTTTTACAGGGAACCTTTGCACGTTGCGGGCAGCTTGGTCAACGCGGAGCAGCTTAACGGCAAGGAACTGAGCTACAACAACATCAACGACGCAGGCGGCGCGCTCGAAACACTGCGCGAGTTTGACGAAACCACCGTGGTGGCGGTCAAGCATGCCAATCCGTGCGGCGTGGGAAGCGCAGATACCCTATACGACGCATATGTTAAGGCGCACGACTGCGACCCGGTTTCGATCTATGGCGGAATCGTGGCGACAAATGCGGAAGTAGACGAGAAAACCGCAGCTGAAATGAGCAAAATATTTTTGGAAATTATCATCGCGCCGTCTTATACAAACGAGGCGCTGGAAATATTAAAACAGAAAAAAAATCTGCGTGTGCTTCGTCTGCCGGATATTGCGGCAAAGGCGGGCAGCGATGCGCGCGATATGAAAAAGGTGCTGGGTGGGCTGCTGTACCAGGATATGGACACAAAGCTGCTGGACGGAGAGCTGAAAGTTGTGACAAAGCGCCAGCCGACAGAAAAGGAACTGCAGGACATGCTGTTTGGCTTCAAGGTAGTCAAGCATGTGAAGTCGAATGCGATCGTAATCGCCAAAGACGGCGCGACAACAGGCGTTGGGCCGGGGCAAACAAACCGAATATGGTCGGCGGAAATGGCGATTGAGCGAAGCGGCGAAAAAGTGAAAGGCGCGGTTTTGGCGTCGGATGCGTTTTTCCCGTTTGACGATACGGTGGAAGCGGCCGCCAAGGCGGGTATTACGGCTATCATACAGCCGGGGGGCTCGGTGCGCGACGAGGATTCCATTAAAAAATGTGACGAATATGGCATTGCAATGGTGTTTACGGGCATACGGCACTTTAAACACTGACAGGGAAGGATGGAATTATGATGAAAGAAATAGCAATAGCGGATTTCAATGGAAATGCGTTTGAATCGATCGGCGGCAACGGAATGCTGATTGCTGCGGAAAAAGGCGGCAAGGCCAACGCCATGCTGGCAAAGTGGGGCGGCCTTGGTTTTATGTGGGGCAAAAACATTGCAATTGCAGTCATCCGCCCGTCACGCTATACGAAAGAGTTCGTAGATGCGGCAGAACAGTTTTCGCTGTCTTTTCCGCCGGCCGAGCGCTTTGGCAAACAGCTGACCTACTTTGGAACGGTTTCGGGCAGGGACGAGGATAAAATTGAAAAAAGCGGTATGAAAATCGCCTATATGAATGGAATTCCATACTTTGAAGAGGCGGAAACGGTGATTTTGTGTAAGTCGCTGTACATGCAGCCCTTTGAAGAAACGTGTTTTATAGACGGGTCGTTGATTGAAAGATGGTACCCCAAGCGGGATTTTCATATCATGTACATGGCAGAAATCGAAAAAATACTGATAGCGGAGTAAAGAATGAAAAAAGTATTGATCGTTGGCGGCGGCGGGCGTGAGCACGCCATTGCGTGGAAGCTCAAACAATCGAAAACGGAAATGGATGTATACTGCGCACCCGGAAATGGCGGCATAGGGGAAATTGCAACTTGCGTAGACATTGCGGCGACAGATATAGACGGCGTTGTTCGATTTGCTAAAGACAATGCAATAGACCTTGTGTTTGTAGCGCCGGACGACCCGCTGTACATGGGCATGGTGGATGCGCTGGAAGCGGCCGGCATCCGCGCCTTCGGGCCAAACAAAGCTGCGGCGGAAATAGAGGGCTCTAAGGCGTATTCCAAATGGCTGATGAAAAAATACGGCATTCCTACGGCGGCGTTTGAGGTGTTCGATGATGCGGCAAAAGCAAAGGAATACCTGAAAACAGCAAAGCTGCCCATTGTTGTCAAAGCGGACGGGCTTGCGCTTGGAAAAGGCGTACTTATTTGCGAAACCTTGGGCGAAGCGGAAAAAGCCGTTGACGAGATTATGCTGGAAAAACAATTTGGTTCGGCCGGCGACCGCGTCGTCATCGAAGAATTTATGAGCGGGCCGGAGGTTTCGGTGCTGGCTTTTTGCGATGGCAAAACAATTTTGCCTATGCTGCCTACGCAAGACCATAAACGTGCGTATGATAACGACGAAGGAAAAAACACAGGGGGCATGGGGACGTTTACGCCCACGCCTAAATATACGCCGGATGTACAGGATTTTGCGGAAAAGGAAATGTTCCAAAAAACAGTGGATGCTTTGAATGCAGAAGGGCGTCCGTTTAAGGGAGTTATTTTCTTTGGATTGATGCTGACGGAAGACGGACCCAAGGTCTTGGAATACAATGCACGGTTGGGCGATCCGGAAACACAATCGGTCTTTATGCTGCTCCAAAACGATTTGATGGAAGTCATTGACGCGGTAATAGACGGGACGCTCGACCAAATTGAGCTGAAATGGAAGCAGGGCAGCGCTGTGTGCGTGGTGATGGCATCGGGCGGATATCCAGGCAGCTACGAAAAAGGCAAGGAAATTATCGGGCTTGGCAATGTGGAATCGGAAGTGGTCGTTTTTCATGCGGGAACCAAAATGCAGGATGGAAAGATGTTGACAAGCGGCGGTCGCGTGCTGGGCGTTACGGCAACGGGAAAAGACATTGCGGATGCGCGCGAAAAAGCGTATGCAAGCGTGGATAAAATCCATTTTGAAGGCGCGCAATTCCGCACGGATATCGGAATAAAATAAAAATAAAAAACTACACAAAAATGCTATATGATGTGCTATACTATATCGGGATGCGCACATGTAGCGTTTTTTGTTGCTGTTGTTTTTTATAGAAACCGGCGTGTGTTTGGTGTATACTAAGCATCGGTGCGCTTTGTGGAGCGCTATAATAGCAATTGTGCTTTTGTTCCGGTACATGGCGCAGACGGTGCTGCGAAAACAGCTGTGTGGTTTGATTTACAGCGATTTGTAATGTAGGAATGCGTGTGCTGGATAACAGTACGCTGCATTGCAAATGATTGCGGCCAACCATTTGAGAAACTAAAATAAAGTTTTTTAGTATATTTATGGAAGTTGTATGATATAAGGGAGGATTCTATGACAAAGGCGTATACGGCCGGTGACATACAGGTGCTGGAAGGGCTGGATGCCGTCAGGCGGAGGCCGGGCATGTATATCGGAACGACCAGTGCAAGGGGCCTGCACCATCTATTATGGGAAATTGTGGATAATGCGGTCGATGAAGCCGCTAACGGGTTTGCAGATAAGCTCTCCGTTACGATCCATCCGGACGAATCTATTACGGTGGAAGATAATGGCAGGGGCATTCCAACGGGCATTCATCCGGAGCTTAAGGTAACGGGCGTAGAGGTGGTCTTTACGCAGCTTCATGCAGGCGGAAAGTTTAACAACGAAAACTACGCATATTCCGGCGGTCTGCATGGCGTAGGCGCATCGGTCGTTAATGCGCTTTCCAGGTGGCTGGACGTTACGGTATACCAAGATGGAAAAGAGTTCTTTCAGCGCTTTGAAACAAAGGTAGACGCAAAGGGAAAGATGCAGGTAGGTATTCCGGCGACCCCCCTGAAAGAGGTGGGGGAAAGTAAAAAGCATGGAACAAAAGTGACTTTTTTGCCGGACGAAACCATTTTTGATGATGTGGAATTCCACTACGACACTGTCCGGCGCAGGCTGCGGGAGCTTGCATTCTTAACGAAAGGACTGAAAATCGTTCTTGTGGACGAAAGACAGTCGCCCAGGAAAACGGATGTGTTCGATTATTCCGGCGGAATCGTAGATTTTGTGCTGTACCTAAATAAGGACAAGACCTCGCTTCACGAGGCACCTATTTTGCTGGAGGGCAGCCGGGGGGATATCCTTGTGAGCATTGCCATGCAATACAATAGCAGCTATACGGAAAGTATTTTTTCGTATGTCAATAATATTCCTACAACGGAAGGCGGCATGCACGAGACGGGCTTTAAAACAGCGCTTACAAAGGTGATGAACGATTATGCGCGCCAGAACAATATGCTCAAGGAAAAGGAAGCAAACCTGATGGGCGAAGATTTCCGCGAGGGGCTGTGCGCCGTTATCAATATCAAGATGAAAAACGTACAGTTTGAAGGCCAAACCAAAACGAAGCTGGGAAACCAGGAGGCGAGGACGGCGGTAGAGGCGGTTGTTGCCGAACGCCTGGCAGAATATATGGCAGACCTCAATAATACGCAGGTAGCCTCAAAAATTATCGATAAAGCGGTTTCGGCTGCAAAAGTGCGCGATGCTGCCCGCAAGGCAAAGAAAATGGAACGCGCCAAAAGCAAGCTGGACCGCTCTCCGCTGGTGGGCAAACTGGCGGCATGCACGGGCAAAAAACCAGAGCTGAACGAGCTTTTTATTGTGGAGGGCGACAGCGCGGGCGGAAGTGCAAAGCAGGGGCGCGACAGGCGCTTTCAGGGAATATTGCCGCTTCGCGGAAAGCCTTTGAACGTTGAAAAAAAGCGTATGGATCAGGTGCTTGCAAACGAGGAGTTCCGGTCGATCATTACGGCGCTGGGCGCCGGATTTGGCGATGATTTTGATGTGAAAAGCCTGAAGTATAATAAAGTCGTTATTCTGGCGGACGCCGACCAGGACGGCGGGCATATCCGTGCGATCCTCATTACGTTCTTCTACCGCTATTTTAAGGAGCTGATTACGGATGGACATCTATATATCGGCCGTCCGCCGCTTTATAAGGTGGCAAAGGGAAACAAAGTGCTGTATGCGTATACGGAACGCCAGTTGGAAAAAGCAAAGAAGGAAATTGGAAAAAACTATACGGTGCAACGGTACAAAGGCCTTGGAGAGATGAACCCGGAGCAGCTTTGGGAGACGACGATGGATCCGGAAAAGCGTTCGCTCATCCGGGTTACGGTAGAAGACCTTGCGGATGTGGAAAGCATGGTAACGACGCTGATGGGAGACAATGTAGAGCCGCGCAAGCAGTATATCAGCGAGCATGCGAATTTCAACAAGCAGGATAATTTTGAGGTGCAGGTAGCATATGAAGACTAAACAAATACACTTTGACGAGCATATTATTGACGAAGCGCTGAACGAAATTATGCACAACTCGTTTATGACCTATGCCGAATATGTGACGATGGAGCGTGCGCTGCCGCGCGTGGAGGACGGCCTTAAGCCTGTGCAGAGAAGGATTTTGTATACGCTGAACGAGCTGGGCATAACGCCGGATAAACCATATAAAAAATCGGCAAGGGTTGTGGGTGAGGCGCTGGGCAAATATCATCCGCATGGAGACAGCAGCGTATACGATGCGATGGTGCGGCTTTCGCAGCCTTATGCAATGCGCATGCCGCTGGTAGACGGGCATGGAAACTTTGGCTCTATAGACGGAGACAGCGCAGCCGCGATGCGTTATACGGAGGTGCGGATGTCTCCGTTGGCGTTGGAGCTTTTGCGGGATTTGAACAAGGATACGGTTCCGTTTCGCCCCAATTTTGACGATTCGGAAAAAGAGCCGGATATGCTTCCGGCCCGCTACCCGAACCTGCTGGTCAATGGGTCTTCGGGCATTGCGGTGGGGATTGCGACGAATATTCCGCCGCACAACCTGGGTGAAGTGATAGATGGCGTGGTATTGCGCATCGATCAGCCGGATTGCACGCTTAGGGATGTGATGAAGCATATTAAAGCGCCCGACTTTCCGACGGGGGGATATTTGGTAAAAAGCCCGGAGCTTATTGCCGCATACGAAACGGGCCGCGGCAAGGTACAGATACGCGCAAAAACACATATAGAAAAGCTGAAAAACGGAAAAAGCGCAATCGTGATCTCGGAATTTCCGTATGAAGTAAAAAAAGCGCAGCTATTGGAGCGCATTTATGGGATCAGTGAATTGAAAAAGGAGTTTTTTGCTTCCATTGACGAGATACGCGACGAGTCGGACAGGGAAGGAATACGCGCCGTAATAGAAGTGAAAAAAGGAAGCGACCCACAGAAGATACTGAACCTGCTTTATAAATATACGGACTTGCAGACGACTTTTGGAATCAATATGATGGTTATTGCGGAGGGCGCGCCCAAGCAGCTGGGGTTGCTGGATATCATTGACCATTATATAAAGCACCAGAAAAAAGTGATTACGCGGCGTACCCAGTTTGATTTGGAACGCGCCGAAAAGCGCGAGCATATTTTGCAGGGGTTGATTATTGCCGTTAAAAATATCGACCAGGTTATAAAAATCATTCGCGCGGCAAAGAATACGGAGGAAGCCAAGCATAACCTGATGAAGGCTTTTGACCTGACCGGCGTGCAGGCGCAGGCCATTTTAGACATGCGGCTGGCTCGTTTGACGACGCTGGAAGTAGAAAATCTGGAAAACGAGTACCGGGAAGTTGTGGCGCAAATCAAATATCTGCGGTCTATATTAGATTCTGAAGCAAAGCTTTTGGAAGTAATCAAAAAAGAACTGTTGGTGATAAAGGAAAAATATGCGGACAAACGGCGCACACAGATTATCAGCGGCGAAAACGCAACCATTGAAGTAGACGAAAGCGAATTTATTGTTGCACAAGAGTGTGTGGCAATTTTGACACGCGGGGGCACGCTCAAACGAATGACGTCTAAAGCGCTTCAAAAGGGAATAGAAGCAAACGAGCTGGAAGAACGCGTAAAACCCAAAATGCTTAAGGAGACGGATACGGCGAGCAAGCTGTATATCTTTACGAACAAAGGAAATATGTACCAACTGGCGGCGGAGGCGCTGCCCGACGCACGTATCAAGGATGTGGGAAAATCGCTGGGGGCGCTTATTCCCGGAATAGATTCGGATGAAGCCATTTTGAATATCCTTACAAAAAATGAGCTGGCGGGCGTTATATACTTTGCGACGCAAAAAGGGTTGATTAAGGCGGTTGAAGCAAAAGAGTTTGACGTTCGAAAAACAAAGATACTGGCCTGCGGCTTGAAAGAAGGGGATTCGCTGGTATATGTAAAGCCGGACGAAGCAGAGGCGAAAAATATGCTGCTTATTACCTCTGACGGGATGTCCATCAACTTCCGCAAAGAAGATATTTCTGTAATGGGCCGCAGCGGCAAAGGTGTGGGCGCTATTAAACTAAAAAAGGGCGCAGATATTGTGCTTTGTGAGCAGATACTGAGCAGTGACGACCGAGAAGTTCTTTTGATGACGGAAAAGGGTTATGCCAAAAAGACACCGCTTTCGGAATTTGAGGAACAGGGAAGGAACGGCAAAGGGCTGAAAGCATTTAACCTGATGGGAACCAACGGCATGACGATTGCGGGCGGCATGCTGCTGCGCAATGTAGCGATTATAACGGCTGTGCAGAAATCGGGCGACCTTTTGACGGTAAGTTCGGAGGAGGTGCCGGAGGATGCGCGCAATACCAAAGGGGAGCAGGTTGTATTGGCGGT
>JBMNTU010000043.1:0-17708 GCA_050945895.1 Christensenellaceae bacterium
GCCCGTGGGGAGCGCTTTGCCGGGGAATCCAAATATCCGCTCAAGAAAATGCTTGGGCTTGCTTTTGATGGAATCACGTCGTTTTCCATCAAGCCGATCCGCATGATTACGGTTGTAGGGTTGATTATCTTTCTTGCAAGTATTGCGTTTCTCATATATTCGCTGGTGCGGTACGGCGGGGGAAACACAATACAAGGCTGGACAAGCACATTTATATCGATTTGGGTGTTAGGCGGGTTGCAAATTATGGCAATTGGCATTATTGGCGAATATGTTGGAAAAAGCTATATGGAAAGCAAACGCCGCCCACGGTATATTATTGAAGCAATTCTGAAAAATGACGAGGAAGATTGACGTATGTATATTGAAAAATGGTGGGGAGAATATATCGGCGGTACGGACGATACCTATACATTGCTGGATTATTTTTCCAAAGATAAAAACACGGACTATACGCTGGCAGGCGTCTTGAAAGATTTTGGTATAGCCGAAAGGCAAGAGTGTGAAAGCGTCCGGCAAACAAAGGATATACGGTATTTTGATGACGATGGCGGTCGTCATCACGATATCGATATTGCCATCGACTTCATTATGGACCTGTCTGCCATATTGCTTGAGTGCCTTGTGGCAGGGAGTGTAATGCTGTCAAAACTTGGGGCGGACAGCGAAAAAGAAATTACAATTCGGGCTGGGTGCCAAGAAATGGATATGCTCTTGGGCATACTCACAGATTTTGCAGAAAACCCATTGCAGTACGATTTGGCCGAAATGTGCCCAGAGGAAGACATGCATGAAATGGCAGGGCAAATAAGGGAACTGTGCGGGGAGCTCGAAAAGCACCGGCAGGTCTAAAAAAAGCAACACAAAAAAGCGCCTATTGGCGCTTTTTTTTCTTACCGCCATGCCTTTAGGGCTTCCGCATAAACATGCGTATATAGGCCCCGGATCTCCGCAGTTGCGATTGATGCGGCATGTTGCCGGTATTCTCTATATAAACCGTATCCGTTGTTGTCTAAACAGCAATATTTGTGTATAATGCTGGGCATGGGAATTTATCTGGACAACGCAGCGACCACACAGCCGCTGGCGGGTTTTGAAGCGGAATATAGCAAATATACAAAAGAACTTTGGTACAATCCGTCCGCGCTTTATTTGCCTGCGCTTTCGGTGGAAAAAATGGTGCAAGAAACACGCGAAAAGCTTTTGAAAAACTTTGCAGCAGACGGATATAAGTGTTTTTTTACTGCAGGCGGAACGGAAGGCGCCAACACGGTTATTTTTGGCGGCGCAAAAAAGAAAAAAAATATGAACTATGTCTGCGGCGGCGCCGAGCATCCGTGCGTGCTCGAAAGCTTTCGCATGCTGGAGGAGACGGGGCATGATGTTCGCTATATAAAGCCGCGGCCAGACGGATATATTGATGCGGAGGACGCCCTTGCGCTGGTGGATGGCAATACGGCGCTGGTAAGCATTGTGCATGTCAACAACGAAACGGGCGCAAAGAATGATGTCGCCCGCATTGCGCAAATGGTCAAGCAAAAAAATGCCGCAGCGCTTTTTCATTCGGACGGCGTACAGGCGTTTTTGAAAGAGCCGGTGATGCGGACGGAAGGCATCGACTATTATACGGTAAGCGCGCACAAGCTGCATGCGCTAAAAGGAACGGGCGCTGTGTTTTACAAAAGCGGCGCGCCATTAAAGCCCTATTTGATAGGGGGCGGCCAGGAGGGCGGGCTGCGCTCGGGCACGCAAAATACGCTGGGGATATTGAGCTTTGCGTATGCGGCCGATTATTTTACAAAACACAGCCACGATATAAGCGAAAAATACAAATCGCTTAGGCGTACATTAATAGACGGATGCAGTAGAATTGAAGATGCCGTGTTGGTATCCCCAAAAGAGGAGGAGAGGGCATGTTCGCATATCGTCAGCCTTTCTTTTCCGGGCGTGGCGGGCGAAACGCTTATGCATACGCTGGAAGCAAAGGGAATTTATATTTCCACAGGGTCGGCATGCTCGTCTAAAAAAGATAAGTCGAGAATAAGGGATGCGCTTTCACTGCCGGGCGAGGTTGCCGACGGCATGGTCCGCGTCAGTTTTTCGTTTTTCAATACGGAAGACGAGGTATGGAAAACAGTGGAGGAGCTGGAAAAAAATGTAAAGCTTCTGCGCAAATACAAGAGGAGTTGATGGAAATGATATTGCTGATCCGCTATGGCGAAATCCACCTGAAGGGCCTGAACCGCCCGCGGTTCGAATCGTTGCAAAAGAAAGCAATCGAGCGTGCGGTAGCGGGGTTTGATGGCGTCCGCGTCGTAAAAGGGCAGGGGCGTTTTTATATTACGGATATTAAAGAAGAGGAAATGGCCGCGATTATTGCAAAGGTCAAAAAGGTGTTTGGGCTGCATTCCATGTCGCCTGCCACCGAAATAGATAAGGAACTGGAGCAGATGCGCGCGGCGCTTCTTGCGCTTGCACAGGAATATATAAAAGAAAAAGGAATGGAACGCGCAACCTTTAAAGTAGAGGCAAAACGGTCGGATAAAAAGTTCCCCATGACCTCGCAGCAGCTTGCGGCAGAGCTTGGCGGGTATATCCTCGAAAATACCCCTGGGCTTTCGGTGGATGTACACCATCCGGATTTCACTGTGTATGTAGAGGTGCGCGAAAAGTGCTATGCGTATATCGAAAAGATACCCGGCGCAGGCGGTATGCCGCAAAAAAGCGCGGGGCGCGCTATGCTGATGCTCTCGGGAGGGATAGACAGCCCGGTCGCGGGCTATATGGTGGCAAAGCGCGGCGTAGAGCTTTGCGCGGTGCATTACCATAGTTTTCCCTACACAAGCGAACAGGCCAAGCAAAAGGTAGTAGACCTGGCCGGCCAGCTTTCGGACTATGCGGGAAAGATTAAGCTGTATGTTGTCGGCTTTACGGAAATACAAATGCAGATCCATGAGAAATGCCCGGCAGAAATGCTCGTCATTATTATGCGGCGCTTTATGATGCGCATTGCGCAAAAGCTGGCGCAAAAAGAAGAAGCGCTGGCCATTGTAACAGGGGAGAGCATTGCGCAGGTTGCCAGCCAAACGCTGGAAAGTATGTATGTGACAAACGCTCCCGTCAATATGCCGGTTTTCCGCCCGCTGATCGGGATGGATAAAATAGAAATTATAAACATCGCAAACGCAATTGGCACATACGAAACCTCCATTCGGCCATATGAGGATTGCTGTACCGTATTTGTGCCCAAGCATCCGGTAACGCGGCCGAGGCTGGAGAAAATAGAGCATGCCGAAAGCGTGCTGGATATTGATGCGCTGGTTGATGAAGCAGTGGAAAATGTTGAAATTATTTGGGCGGGCGCATCTGGATAATTTCAATGAGGGGTTACATGGGCTATGTGCGTATAATTGGCAGAAAGGTGGGGAAGGAACACCACGAAACGAAGTTATTTTAAGGTATTTAAAAAATTTTTAACGATTTCGGCAATATTTCGCAGAAAACAGTTGACGACGCCATGTCAACATGTTACACTTTCTAAAGGTGTAACATGGGTGTAATGAATGGCAAATAAATGTAACAAAGAAATTTGAGGCATTTATTGCATAAGCCATAAAAGTGCGGAGGATTGTTGGGTGAATTGGGGTAATACGCAAGTTTCCTTTTTGTATGTTTTTGGTAGCATAAAATCTTTATTATTATCTGATGAATAGACAAGGCCTTTTTGGCTTTGTTTTTATATTCTGCTGTACAATATATGCCGGTGGCAGTGTGGATATTGCCGGGCGTAAAACAAAAAATATGTATGGAGGCGTATTCTATGGGGAATAAGAAAAGGAATACAAAGAAGAAAAGAACATTTCGGTTTATAAGCTTGTTGGTAGCAGTTTTGCTGCTGGCATCTGTTTTGCCCATGACTGCAATGGCCGAGGAGGCCGAGCTGCCTGTTGCCGAAGAGGCTGTACCGGCGGCGGCAGAGGGCGAGGACGGCGGAGCCGAAATTGTAGAGATTGAGGTTGAAAATGAGGGCGTCGTGGCTGTAGACGACGCAATTACTTCTGAAATTGACGATGCAATTACAGAGAATACCGAAGCCCTTTTTGCTGCGCAGGCACAGGAAGATACGATGCAGACGCAGGAAGAGGAGTTTGAGGTGCTGGCAACGGCGTTGAGTGCAACGCTTACGACCCCTGGCGGCGTTGTGGCGTTTGAGGGGAGCAACAACGCGACTGTAGATGTTGCGGCGTCGGTAAACGTTGGCAACAAGCTGACGGTAAAAGCAGATTTTGATAGCGATAAATTAGAAAAAACAGTTACGATCAAGCTTGAACCGGGGATGCGTTTTACCAGAATACCGGGCATGATAGCGTCCAACAGCGAATTGACAGATTGGGTGGAAGACACTACTCCAAACGCAGCGAGCAACCCGTTCCCATCAAATTATGCGGGCGGCATGGTGGGCCCGCCGGTATTTACGCGGGCCGACAAGCTAACTAGTTATGGAGATTATCAACCGCGCGCGGGTACGCTTGTTTATACATTCAACAAAGATACGATGGGCGTGCTGATTGAAGTAGACATCGGGCTGGACCCAAGCTTTGCAATCACAGAACATGATGCAAACGGGTCGGGTGTTGTAAACCAAAATACCTTCGAAAATCCTGTTACCGTAACAGCGGCACAGGGCGGCGTAGGTATAGGCACGGGCGTAAAATTGCCCAAGTATACTTTTGGGGGCAGGGTTTCGCCTCGGCTTTCGGGCGGTATGAATTATTTTAAAAAGGTAGGCGAAGCGGTTGCGCCGCGTTACCGCATGTATATCTATGACGAGGGAACGAACGGAAGCCCAACCGGTCGATTTTCGGCAAACACCCGGCAAATGATGTTTGATAGCATTACGTATACGATACGCTACAATAAAGATTACTTTCTGCCAGATAGCACAAACCCGATCGCTCGTCCGGCCAGCCATGCCACGTATGGCGTAAACAACTCGCTGTCCGATGAGGCAATTTTGGCTGCAAACGCGAGCGTAAAGGTAAACGATCCGACTCTGCATGTGGGATCGGAGTATGACCAGAGTACTTACAACTATATCACGGTTACATTCCCATATTTTAAAACGGCGGATGTATATAATAGTACAACCATATATCCGTATTTTTGCATCAACGGAACAGTGCAGGATCCTACAGTAGCTGCGAATGAGCAAAAGAGCACACCCATACATGACGACAGTACGCTGATGTCTTCTGAGCTAACGCTGTACAATAGCACCAAGCTGAACCGGGCCCGCTATGCGGTAGACGGCGGAACGCTGTTTGTGCTGGGCAGCGGCGCAGGTGGGCTGTCTTTCCGTAATCTGTCTGCGCCATATGTTTCGGAGTATTTGACAGATACGCCGCTGGATGTTGTGGGGCTGGGCGGTTTTTCTGTAGGAAACTACAGCGATACAGTAACGCCCGACCACCAGATGCGCATAGACTTTAGCGCAGGAGACGGAGTCTATGGTGTGCGCGCAGTCAAGCTGATGACGCAGGCGTCCACAGCCTTGGTTCCGATACCGGACCCTGGCCTTAAAATTACAATAAGGACAAACAAGGGCGGCCCATATGATACATACCAGAAACCCGAAAGCAACTGGCCTGTTTATACGATCGACCAGCTGAAGGGTACATCAGCGCCGGCGCTGGACGGAGAATACATTACCTATATTGAATACGAGATGGGCGATATTCCGTCTGGCCTAATGACGCATAGCTATGGAATGCGCGACACAACGCTGGGAGGAATCTTCTATTACGGAGATCTGCTGAACGTTCCGACAACCGGCAGCGGAAGCGACGGCAATGGCGAATATACGCAATACAGCGCAACGGCGGAATTCTATACAGCGTCTGCACCCGGCAACAAAGATTATACTGTACAGGGCCCGCCCAAAACAGAGAATATCAATGTGTACTCTCACAAAAACGGCACCATTCCCAAGAGTGTGACATATAGCGTTGCAGGAAGCGGCAACCAGGGAAGCGGCGTAAGCCTGCTTGCAGGTAAGGCAACAACAACACCCATTACGGCAAGCATCAACACAGGCAGCCACAATTATGTGACGAACCCCAATGTGCATTTTGTGGAAGCGTATGACGATATTGTCGTATATTTAAGGGATACGGCCGACCTGAAGATTAAAAAGGACAGTATACAGTATTCACTGGAAGGGAATAAGGCAGCGAACTATATAGACGCGGAAAGCCTGGTACAGGAAAAGGAAGTGAACGGGAATACGGTATACTACTTTACCATACCGGGCGCGGTCACAGGCGGCTATATCTATTCGCCGACAGGCATTTCCCGGCGCACTGCACCGTATATCCGCTTTAACGTAGCGGCAGAGTTTAGCGCACAGAGCCAGACTATTCCGCTGAGCGACCTGATTTTGGTTACGGTGAATTCTGCAAACGCTCCATTGGCGTACCCAAGCACAAGCTCGATAAAGGATGCTGACGATGTTACGGGCAATGGCGTGGACTACCGGGTGGGCGCAGCAACGGGATCGTTCCGGACGCAGGAAAACAAGAGCTTTATCGTATCCAGCGGATCGGGCTATGGCGACGGCGTCTGGGGCGTATACGAGCCCGGCAATCCTGGGACGAGGATCCGGCTGAACCCGGCGGGCGAGGCATGGTACCAAACACAGATCGTCAACAACTCGCAGGCGACGGTACCGGGCGGCTATAAAATGATGATTCCCATTCACAAAGAGGGTGAGATTGTAAGCTCGGATCCGCTCATCGTAAAATATATGCAGGATGGTGCGTTTGGATTCTCGCTCTATGTGACAGAGGACATTCGTGCGCAGATGGTGAGAAATGGCGTTATAGATGAAACAGACGACCTGGAGGTTTTCTACTCTACAAACAAGCCGGAGTATACGCTTTCTAAAGATGCTACATCGGAATGGAAAACATGGGATGAGGTAAAGAATAATGCGGACGAGATCCGCTGCGTCATGTTCTCCAGCTCGAAAGATATGGAGCACGAATATAAGAAGGAGCTGTATTTCTCGCTGGGTCTTCCGGAAAGGACTACCTGCCTGGGGCTGCAAGGGGCGATCAATACATTCTCCAGCCGTATTTACCGTGATGTTGGAGGCAATAAAACGTACGCGTACAGCGAACGTGTTTCTGTAACGCTTAATGTACATGTAATTGAAGGCACTGTTTTGGTAAAACGGACAGGCGACCCGGTAGGCGGCGTAAGCATTAAGGCGCTGGACTGCAAGGCGAGCGACAAACAGCTGGAGACGGTTACCAGCAACAGCAATGGCGAATACTATACACTGAGCTTGCTTAAATACAATGACGGCGCATACACCGATCCGTTTGTAAAGCTGGAAATTACAAACCCGCGGCCGGTTGTAAACGGCGAAGTGAAAAAGGACAGCCTGCGTTTTTCTGCGGGGCAGAAGCTTGATATTGTTTCGGATCACAGCAAGGCGACAACGACTGTCGACCTCAACCCCGATATTCCGGGGCAGGGGACGGATAACATCTTCCACGTAAAGATGGATGCGCCGCACGAAGTTGTATTTGACGACAACCTGCCGGCGGTGCGCACGCAGGCGACGGTAGCACCGGTCTATCAGTTTGCGGGAGAAACCATTGCATCTCCGTCTGTAACGCCCGACCACCACGGCTATACATTTAAGGGTTGGTACAAGAGCAAGGCCGGAGCGGCCGCGCTGGACGCTTCTGACTTGTGGAGCTTTAGCACAGATACTGTGCCTTCGGATATGACGCTGTTTGCCGGTTGGCAGTCCTTTGCGGCGCCGACAATCAATCTTGCAGAGGATGAAATTACTCTGAATACAAACCCGGAGAAAAACGGCGGCGTAAGCCTTAAGGATTATACAGAAGAGATGTTTTTGAAGGCGATTGGCGCAACGGTATCCAGCAATATCCCGGGCGGCGGAACGCCTGTCATTTCGACGAATTTTGACAGCATTAAACCGGCCGACGGCTTTAAGTTGGGCGATTCGCCGTATACTATAACGGTAACGGCAACAGACAGCGCTGGAAACAAGTCGGTTATTACAGTAACGGTCAACATTGTGGACGATACACCGCCGACGATTACTTCTCCGGGCGGCGGAAAGCTGACAATTAAGACGCCTGTTGGCACGAAGCTGACAGAGGAGGATATTGATAAGCTGATTACCAGCCAGTATGGACAGCTTGGCGGAAACGACGATTCCTCCGGTGTTACGGTTAAGTATGACCTGAGCGGCGTGGACTTCAATAAGCCGGGAACGTATACGGCGTGGGCCTATGCGATTGATTCCAGCGGAAATATTTCCGACAAGATTGAAATTGAAATCATCGTAGAGGGCTCTTATGCGGCGCAACAGGGGATTGCCCCCAAAACAGGCGATTCTGCGATGCTGACGCTGTGGATTGCGCTTGTAGCGATTGGTGCGCTGTGCATAGGCGCGGTAACACTGCTGCTTCGCCGCAGGACGCAAGGATAATCTGTACAAAAGTGCGGCAAATACAGGGAGTCATATGTTCCTGATGCCGCAAGTATGAAATTAAAAACGCCTGTCTGCTGATATTGGCTGGCAGGCGTTTTTTCTGTGAGGGTTGTAATATTGAAACGACAAATGCGGTGTTGGTATTATTTTGCAGCCCTTGACTGGAGTATGCGAATAAAGCTATAATACTACTGGTATTTACAGTAAAATTAACTATTCGTGAACAATTTTTCATTGATGAAAAATTCAGTATAATGACAAGCTGTGATTCAGATGCCGAAAGACAGAGATTTTCGTATAATATTGTTTGAGGGGAAAGCGTATATTTATGGGAAACATTATTTATATCATTGCATTTTTGGGGTGTATTCTGCTTTTGGCGTTTGCAATAGGCAGCTATCTGAAAAAAATAAACCTGATTTTGCTTATTGTAATGAGTATAGGCGTTTTTTTTGCAGAGTATGTTCTTTTTTCGTCCCTCTTGCTGATGATCGACAAATTTTATGTTAGCTATGGATTGGGGGTCTCTTTCATTGTCAACCTCGTCTTTTTCTTTATACGCAGAAAGCATTTGAAAGGGTTTACGTCCAGAGTGGAGTGCAGCGATAAGAGTGCGTGGATTGCTCTTTTGCTTGTGATTATATGTGCGTTCTTTACATGGGGAAAGGCGGAGAGCATTACGCCGAATGCTGACAATGGGCTTTACGGACAGCATGCAGTAGATATGTTGTATGGAACAAACAGTATTTCGACTGAAGTTCCGGAGTATGCGGCAACAGAAAATGCAGCCATCAGAGAAGCGGTTTTCACCGACCTGCCAATAGGGTTGTACAAAGAAACTGCGCAAACGGACGAGATATTGACATTCCAATATCATGGATTTCCGGCTTGGCCGACCGTCTTGGCACTTTTTGCAACAATGTTTGGCTTGCCTTATATGACACAGGTGCTTACAATCTTGTTTATTTGTATCAGTGTTGCAATGTATTTTTTCACTGCAAAATATGCAAAAACAAAGGTGGCGCCTTTTTTAGCGGTGCTGCTATTTGCGTTTTCGCCGCTGGTGATCAATATGGCAAAAAACATCTACAGCGAGGTGCTGTATGCGGCGCTTTTGCTGACGGCGATGCTTGCAATGATGCAAGAGAACAAAAGTATAAAAATGCTAGGGCTATTACCATTATGCACGCTGCCTTTTCTTCATATTGCTACGTTTCAGTATGCGCCGCTAATTGTGGTTCTGTTGCTGTATCTATCGGTTTATAAAAAAGAAAAAACATATATTTACGTTAGCCTAGGATTTACCGCAAGCTTGTTGGTTTCACTTGTATATGCGATGCGTGTATCTCCTATTTATATGGGAGGTCAGTTTAGGCAATTGCTGGGTGAAGACGTAACAAGTAAAAGTGGACTTGCCGTGCTTTGCATGCTCATTGCTGTGCTGGCAATAATATCGTTTGTTTTCCTGTTTTTGCAACAAAAGCGTACGCGCACGCTTTCTCGCTTTCAGACGTTTTTAGATAAAAGACTTTTACTTATGATGCGGGTCCTGTTTGTTATTATACTGGTTGTGTTTGTCGTTAAGGGCTATCTATTGGGATTCACGGATCATTACCAGCCGGGAGTAGCTGCTTGGGTATACAGGACATACGGCGGGGCCGGATGGGAAGGGCTTGTGCACCTGAATATAATACAGGCTTTGATCTATACATCGTTTTTCTGCATCCCGTATTTAATATATAAAATGTTTAGTAAAAAAACAAAATGGGGTATGCTTACGAATGTTTTTTTGATTGCATTTGTATATTGTATGGCGGTGCTGGCTTTATTACGTACGGATTTCCCGTTGCTGTATTTTATTGCTCGCTACAATATTACATTCTTGATGCCGGCAACCATTATCCTGGTTTGCCTGCTGATAGAAAAGGTTGTTCCGGCCGCTGTTTTTGCTGCAATTACAATTGCTGTTTCTATTCCGGCAAATTTGGTTCAATTCAATGCCATCGAATATAAGAACAATTTTCGTGTGTTAAAGGAAGTATCATCCGAAATTAGCGATGGCAGCATTGTGATTATTGATTATAGTAAGGGGATGCGCGATTTATTCCAGCAGAATTTACGTGAAATGAATGGATGCTATGTATTTCCATCTAGCGTTGCAAGCGAGGTTTTAGAGGAATTTCCCAATAAGAAAATCTACCTGATATCCAACCCGCATGACCCGGAGAGTTTAGTCATACCCGGAATGCACCATGTGCTGCAAACACTGAATTTGGATGGAACACAGATATTTATGGAGTTGAGCGGATACTACCCCATGGAAACGATTGATTTCGAATTTGCTGTATCTGTCTACCTTGTACAGGAAGGGGAGAGGATCGATTAAGGATTTTCTTTGCATTATTAAAAAGCCGGACGATTAGTCCGGCTTTTTGGTGTCTTTGCATGCTTTTATGCCGTCATACTCCAGTTTTTTCAGACGGTAGAGTATTTCATCGTTGACTTTTCTGTTGGCTGCTACCATATCGGCCAAAAATCCAAATACTAAGACCATTACAGCAGTTACGATTAGGATACTGGATAAGATAAGAGACTGGACATGCCCGCCATCTCCCTGGAAGAAAAAGTATAAATACCGGATTGCGGGGATAAGGCCAGCCACCAGGATGATTAGGCCCAAAGTAAGAAACACCTTCAGGGGTTTGCGGCTGACATAGGTACGTAAAATCGTTGCAGCAGAACGCTTTATGTAGCCCCACATGCTTTTGAAAAGCCGTGATTCACGCAGCTTGTCGTTGGTGTGTATTTTAACGTTTTCGATACCCGTTTTTTTGCTGCCGGCATCGATGATCGTTTCCAACGTATAGGTGTACTCTGAAAGCACATTCAACTTCATGGCTGCGTCGCGCGAATAGGCGCGAAAACCGCTGGTCGTATCCTGTACATTGCTGCCCGATGCCCGGCGCACTACGCCGCTCCCCGTTTTTTGCAACCTTTTTTTAAGGCTGGAGAAATGCTTAATACTATCTGTATCACGGTCGCCAACGACCATCTCGGCAGTTTGCTCTAAAATTGGACGAACCAGCTTGGGAATATCGCCGCCATAATATTGGTTGTCTCCATCGGTATTGACGATAATGTCGGCCCCCAGGCGCAGACATGCGTCAATTCCGGCCATAAATCCCCGGGCAAGCCCGCGGTTATTAGGAAACTTCACAATATGATTCACACCCAGGCTGCGAGCGACCTCGACTGTTTTATCTTTGCTGCCATCATCGATAATCAGCGTTTCTATAATATCGATTCCCTCGATTTCCGTCGGCAAGTCGCGGATTACAAAGGGTAGGGTTTCTTCTTCGTTGTAGCACGGGATTTGTATAATGAGCTTCATATGGTCTCCTCTTTTTTGTGTCTGCCGCCAGCAGGTTTGGCCAAATATGTGTACATAAATGCTAAAATATCACCAATAACATTGGCAATCCTGGATACAACTACTATAAGGGCCAAGTCTGAGGAAGTAAAGAAACTCACCAGAAGAAGAAGCATGATATATTCCCGGATTCCAAGTCCGCCAGGGGCACCGGGTGTAACAAAGCCAATCAGCCATGCAGCAAGATAGTATCCGCATATTAAAAATGGATACTCCAAAGCCGCCTGTGCATTGATTGCCATAGCAACAAGGAAAAAAATAACTGAGTTAATAAAAAGAGCAGCCGCATAATAAGCAAAAGAGAGCAGTGTTTTTTTGATACTGAAGGATGAAAAATAACCTTTCCGCTTAATATATAGCAACACCATTATAATTGCGGCGATAAGAACTGCAATGATAATGTAGAGCCATTCCGCCTTTATCATTCCATCGGAAATAGCAGCGCGCATTGCAATGGTCAGGCCATTCCATGTTAATGCCACAATTAGCACAAGGCCTGCCAGAATAAGGATGATGATCTCCATAATGGAAGATACTGCCATATGGCTTTGGGAAATTTCATATTCCTTTCCCAAAATATTGCGCATGGCATAGTGCATAAAATTGCCAGGGACATATTTACTTAAATTTGCTCGGCAGTAAATGACAAAAACTTGCTTAAAAGGTAATTTTGTACCCGATAACATTTCAAGAATCGATTTCCAGGGGTACGAAAGCAAGGCAACGCTTGCACTTGAAATGATTCCTCCAATAATAATCGATACCAAGATCGTTGGTTGTAACAATTCGGACCAATCGACTTCCATCTGGATAAAATATCGTATAACAAAAACAATGCTTATAACCATAAGCACGCCGCCTGCAATTTTCACGATTTTTCCCCAGGGGATTTTCTTTTTAGTTGAAGCTTTTTTTTCCATAACCTACACCATAATAACCGCTCAATTATATCATTTTATGAGTGCAGTGTCAAACCGCCGGACAAGGGGATTACGGGTTTACTTTTGATTCGAAATCATGTACTATTGTCCTAGCAATTATTGAGGAGAAAGCTACATGGATGTATATGGCAACTATTATGATAAATATGCCAGCAAGAACGCGTTAGTAAAAAAATGATGAGCGGGTTTTTTCGGGATTTGCAGGCTTACCTCGACAGCATCTCTTTTGATTCGGTTCTGGAAGCTGGGTGCGGCGAAGGAAAAGTTTTTGAGTATGTCACCAGTAATTATAAACCGTCCAACGCGTGCGCTTTTGATTTGGGAGAAGATGTGGTAAAAGAAGCGAGGGCATTTCTGCCGCAATATGCAGACAATATCCATAACAAAAGTATTTACGAAAGTGGATACGACGATGAGGCTTTTGATCTTGTGATTTGCTGTGAGGTGCTCGAGCATCTTGATAATCATGAAAAAGCGCTTCAGGGAATTAACCGTATTGCCCAAAAATATATATTGCTCAGTGTACCAAAAGAGCCGTTGTGGCGTGTAATGAACATGGCAAGGCTGAAATATTTAAAAAGCTTTGGGAACACCCCTGGGCACATCAATCATTGGTCAAAATCGAAGTTTATAAAGCTGGTTAGCCGGTATGGAGATATTTTACAAATAAAAACCCCAACTCCTTGGACGATGGTGCTTCTTCAAAAAAGTTCAAACTAGCTTTTGCTGTGGGTTCATGTTTTTTGACAGATTATATATTTACATGAAATAAGGAGACAAATTTGTGGCTTGTATCTCAGTGATTGGAACAGGATATGTTGGTCTTGTAAGCGGAACGATGTTTGCCGAGTTGGGACACGTGGTTTGCTGCTGTGACAGCGATTCTGAAAAAATAAAAAATATTGAAAACGGCGTTATGCCCATTTATGAACCGGGATTGAAGGCCTTGGTAGAAAAAAATAAAAATGAAGGCAGGCTTGTGTTTTGCAGTGATATCGAAGATGCGGTGAAGCGTGGAGATAGCATTTTTATTGCGGTAGGCACACCAATGGGAGAAAATCATATGGCGGACCTTTCTGCCGTATACGAGGTTGCACGAAGCATTGGCAGGCATATGGATGCATACAAGGTCATCGTTGATAAGTCTACGGTACCGGTAGGCACGGCGAAGGAAATAACAAAAATCATTGATGATGAGCTAAAAAGGCGGGAACTGTCAATCGATTTTGAAGTGGTGTCCAATCCGGAATTTCTGCGCGAGGGAACCGCAGTAAATGATTTTTCCAATCCGGAGCGTATAGTTGTTGGCGTGCGTTCGGAAAAAGCGCAAAAGATGGTGGAAGAAGTATATGCGCCCCTTACGGGCAGGGGAGTGGAGTTGATTGTTACCACGCCCGAAACTGCCGAGATGATCAAATATGCGTGCAATGCCTTTTTGGCGGTAAAAATAGCATATATAAACGAGTTTTCCGGCCTGTGTGAAGTGACGGGAGCCAATGTGCAGGATGTTGCGTATGCAATGGGCTTGGACGCACGTATTGCTCCCCAGTTTTTGCAGGTTGGCCCGGGGTTTGGGGGGAGCTGCTTTCCCAAAGATACACGCGCGATTTCGGCTACTGCAAAGCAGCATGGTTTGGAACTGCGCTTGGTTGATTCGGCAATTGAAGCAAACGAGGCGCAGAAGGAGCGGATGTACCTGAAAATAAAAAAGGAACTGGGGAACGTAGCAGGGCTTACGCTGTCTTTTTTGGGTGTAACATTTAAACCGGGAACGGACGATATGCGCGATGCGCCTGCGCTGACGATCATTCCAAAGCTTGCCGCCGATGGCGCGAAAATACGGATATATGACCCGAAAGGCAGCGGACAGGCAAAGCAGTATTTTTCAGACATTGAAACGATCGTATACGAGTATGATGCAATGTCTGCGGTGAAGGACGCCGATGCGGCAATCCTTCTGACGCATTGGGAGGAATTCAAAACATTGAACTATGCAAAAGTCCGTTCGGCAATGAAGGGAGATGTTTTCTTTGACCTGAGGAATTTCCTGGATGTAAAGCTGATGAAAAACTGTGGATTCAAGTATATTGGAGTTGGAAAGTAAGAGTGAACAAAAAGAGCGCTGCCAGGCAGCGCTCTTTTTTTGCCGATTTCTCTGTAATGTGTGCTATTTTTTAGTGATGCGCAGGTCGCCGGATACGGTATCTACGCCGATTTGAATTGTTTCATTTGCATAGGCATCGTTGTATACTTCAAATCCGTTATATTGTACCCGCCCGGAGATGGAATCGAAATCCACTTCAAACCCGTCGTTTTCCGGCAAATCTATTTCCACTTCGCCGGACATGGTTCCAATCTTAATTTCTTGGAGAGCCTGCGCATCGCGGCATGCAAGACGCACGTTGCCGCTGGCTGTATCCACGTCAAACACGCGCAAACCGGAGATTTCTGCCGCAACCGACCCGGATGCCGTATCTACTTTCAAACTTTCCGTCTGGGCGTTTACCGTTATGCTTCCGCTGGAAGTGTCGATATCCATGTTTCTTTCGCAAACGCCGGATACCGTTATATCACCGGAGGCGCTGTCTATTTTGAGCTGCTTGCAGTCGACATCTTCTATTTTTACACGGCCGGATGCGGTATCGACTTCAACATCCTTTGCATTAACGCCGGAAAGGGAGGTTTCGCCCGAGGCCGTATCGATACGAAGTAAGGCGTACTTTCCGCCGCCTGCATGCACGTAGCCGGAAGCGGTGGAACACTTTATGTTCAAACCGGATTTCTGCGGTATATAAAGCTTGATCGTGCTGCGGGGCCGAATGCCTGTAATGATTTTTCCATAGTTGCCGCTTTGTATTGCAAGCTCGCTCCCAATGGTGCCAAACCGCATAATGTCTTCATCTGGCAGCGCCGCGTCGCTTATCTGCTCTACACGAACGATATCCTTGTCCCAGACGGTTACTTCAATATTTTCCTGTTGAAAGTTCAAGTCTATACCGCTGATGCCTGCCGTATCTGTTTCGTAGGATGTTCCTTTTTGGGCGTCTTCGGGCAACCTGCCGCCGCTGGCGAAACCGCCAAAATGAAAACCGCTACAGTTGAAGGATACCCACTCGGACTGGTTCCATCCGAGACCAGAGCTTGGAGCCATGCCCCATATCATGAATCCTGTCAGCGCAACGATGACAATAACAAGAATAATCGTCAAAACCTTTTTGCTCATAATTTCCTCCGCTATTTATACAGCTGTATCTTTATAAGCTGCTCGATTGCTGCGCCGATAATAAAGAGCACCCATGTAATGTACCACGCGCCGGTTGTAAAGCTCAGGATAAAATATACGGCAAAAATAATAGGCCACAGTACACCGGAATAGACATTCTTTTTTTTCACTTTATCATCATTTTCGGCCTTCCACTCCTTAAACTCCTCTACAAGTGTGTCGTCCATCTTCTGGTATGGAGTGAACATCGAGTTGCTGTACACTTTGATTCCCGTTGCAACGGCAACGCATACGAGCAACAGAATCAGGCCTGTCAGCCAGTAGCCGGCGACAGCAAAGCTGATGATAAAAACCGGACTGAGTATATATAATGCCACGGCGATTGCATTGTATTTTGCGGCGCGCCTTTGGTTTACACTGTCTATTTCCTTGTCCTCTTTGCTCTTTTCGTAAAGTCCGCTAATAAGCTCGTCTACGTTACCTACGCTGCGTTTGACAATTTCAAATGCCTCTTCCTCTGTTGCACCGCTTGTGCGCAGATCGCCGTATTTGTCCATAAGGTTCGAATAAATCTCTTGCCTCAGCTCAATGGACAGCTTTGTTTTTGGTGCGTCTGCAAAGAGTCCTTCAACATATTTGCGTATTTTTTCTTCCATGATTGTTTTACCTCCATTCCGGTTAAATCAGGCTGTCGATGAGTCGTTTGCTTTTTTCCCATTCCTCTTTGTTTCGTTCGTAAAGCGCACGGCCAAGTGGGGTAATGTGGTAGTAGCGCCTTCGCGCGCCGGTCGTTTCATCGCCCCAGTAGGATTCGATCATGTCGCTGCTCTCCAGCCTGCGGAATGCTGAATAGAGTGTGGCCTCTTTCAACTCATATTCGTTGTTTGTTGCCAGCTGTATGCTCTTGTTGATCTCGTAGCCATAGCTGTCCTTTTTGAGGAGCTGTGCAAGTATGATGGTTTCTGTATGCCCTCGTATGAGGTCGGAAGTAATAGACATCCGTAATTCTCCTTTCATTTTATAAGATATATTTTGTACGACCGGGGGAGGGAGGTTTGCTATGTTTTATAGCTTTCAGGCAAAAAAGCAAACCCACAATTGTCATAAGCAGCAAAGAACAAAGACTGGAAATTCCGGTAATAGCCTTGAGCATCATGCGCTTCCCCTCCTACGACATTTAAAATATATCGCCTTACATGTTACAGTATAATTAAAAATACATCGCCTGTCAAGGTATATTGAAATATAATATATATAAAAGCATAACCCATGACTGTGAGTGGTAGCACATAGCTTTAGGAGATAAGCGACGGTTTTTGGCTCAAAAAAAACTTTTTTAACAATTCTTTAGCTAATATAAAACCACCTCTCTTTAACCGATGTACCAGTCAAATAAGAGGTGGTTTGTATATCATGCATTACAGTTTTTTAATGTGGGTGATAGGTCATCATCTGGCAAATGTATTTTATAACACAGCCATTTTAGGCTCTACGGTAAATTGTGTGGGAAACTAACTCTGCAAACAGTTGAAAATCCAGGGACAAAGCCGCTATAATTGTGTGCAGCAAATCAAAACGCCAGGG
>JBMNTU010000044.1:0-17704 GCA_050945895.1 Christensenellaceae bacterium
AAACGCCTGTGCAAGGCCGTCCGGAGAGGGCTGCTCCTTGTAGCTCAGCGCAATTCCAAACTGAGAGCCGTCGCCCAGCAGTGCCCGGAAGTGCGGGAGGTCGGCCGGTGTGGAGATAATCAGTATATCCTGAATGCCTGCAAGCATCAGTGTAGAAAGCGGGTAATAGATCATCGGCTTGTCGTAAACCGGAAGCAGCTGCTTGCTTGTAATAATGGTCAACGGGTACAGCCTTGTGCCCGAGCCGCCCGCCAGAATAATCCCCTTCATTTTTATCGGTCCTTTCCTTGTATTCACGATCGGTCGCCGTCGCCCTTCCACTTCAGGAAATATTTGAACATGGAATTTATATGGATTAGCAGGTATTTTAGTTTTTTGGCGCTATCCCGCTTGTAATCGTGGTATATCTTTGCATATGGATAGAATACGACACGCGCATATTTGCGGAAGGTCCGGGTGAGGTCGGCGTCCTCAAAATACATGAAATACCGCTCGTCAAAGCCGCCGATTTTTACAAGCAACTCGGTGCGGCAAAACATAAAACAGCCGGATGCAAACTCAATATCCGTCACGTTCGATAGGTCTTCATCCAGCATCTTGTAATGCTGCCGGTATTGCTCCCACTTTTGTTTTAGCGGCAGGCGGTTTGCAATCAGGTATTTCAGCTTTGGGTTGCGCTTTGGAAGGTGCTGCGGATCGCCATTGGTAAAATAGACGGCAGGCGTACACATTCCAATGTCCGGATTTTTCTGCATAAAGCCGTATAGCTCTGTAAAAATATCGTCGTATAGAATGATATCCGGATTTAAAACCGCATGGTACTCCGAGTCGATTTTGCTGAGGATAACGTTGTTTGCGCGGCCATAGCCCAAATTTTTATCACAAAAAACAACATCGATGGCGGAAAATTCGGCCGCCAGCTTTTCGATGCTGTCGTCCGTTGAAGCGTTGTCTATAACGTATATCTTTATTTTGATACCGCGTGTATGTTCTAAAATGGAGCGGATAGCCACGCTGGCCCGCTTGTAGTCATTATAATTCACAATACTGACTGTGACGTTGTATCTCAACAAGGCTCTCCTTCAATACTTCTGCAGATATATAGGTCATTATACCACACCGGCCCCCAAAAGCCTGGGAGTGGAGTCTGGCGGAATTTGCCTCCGCCCATTATACCATCTGGATGTGCGCTTTTCCATAATATTTTAACACATTATGAAATATGGTTCAGTAAACGCCAAAACTATGGTATAATACGTCCTGTATATTTTACAAATAAAGGGGAAAAACGGCATGGCGACCGAGAATGAAGATAAAAAGAACAATGCGGGCAAAAAGAAAAACTGGGTATTCAACATAGTCATTATTGCTGCGGCCGCAGTGATTGCGATTGCGCTGATTAATATTTTTGTAATTAAAAGCGAGGATTCGCGGAACGAAAAAAACTATGAGGCACTGCGCCAATATGCCGTAACGCCGCCCGATACGGCAGAGGTGGCCGGCGGCCTTACACGTGTTATAGACTGGAATGCGCTGCTTGCCGTCAACCCGGATATCAACGGGTGGATCATTGTATCCGGAACGGATGTCGATTATCCGACGGTTAAAGGCGAAGACAACGATTTTTATATGACGCACAATGCAAACGGCGAAGAGAACCGCGCAGGCGCTATTTTCCTGGACATGAACTGCAACGCCGATTTTTCAAACCAGAATACGATTATTTATGGGCACAGGCAGAACGACGGGTCCATGTTTGGAACGCTTTCGAACTATAGGGAGGAAAGCGTACACAACGAAAACGGTACGGTGCTTATTTATACGCCGGACAATAAAATACATTTTTATGATATTTTTGCTACATATACGATTGAAGACAACCCCGAAACATACCAGATTGGCTTTGCTGACGAAGAAAGCTATGAAACATACCTGACACGCGCTAAAAACCGTGCAGACTTTGCGAAAGAGACTGCCGTTCCGGTTTCGGCGGAAAGCAATATCATCACGCTTTCCACCTGCGTCCAAGGGCAGGACACCCAGCGCTACATTGTGCAGGCAGTGCTTGTCGAAACGGTCGACGGGCCGGTTATACCATAAAGTGTTTTTTTGATGGAGGAGAGGTTTGGAAAAGCTAAAGCTTTATGGGTTCAACAACCTTACGAAAACGCTTAGTTTCAATATCTATGATATCTGCTATGCGGAAACACCCCAAGACCGAAAAAGCTATATTGAATACATCGACGAGTGCTATAATGCAGAGAGACTGAAGGAAATTTTATCCAGCGTGGCCGATAAAATCGACGCGCAGATTTTGAATATTGCACAGCAGGACTATGAACCGCAGGGCGCGAGCGTGACAATGCTTATTGCGGAAGAAGAGATGACGCACCCATTAAACATCGTAGAACATTTGAACAAGAGCCACCTGACAGTACACAGCTACCCCGAGAGCCATCCGCATCGGGGCGTATGTACGTTTCGGGTGGACATAGACGTTTCTACATGCGGAGAGATATCTCCCCTGAAAACGCTGGATATTTTAATCGAAAGCTTCGATTCGGATATCATTACGCTCGATTACCGCGTACGCGGCTTTACACGCGAAGCAAACGGGCAAAAGCTGTTTATGGACCACGAGATTGCATCCATTACCGACTATATTCCCAAAGACATATTGAGAAACTACCAGACCAACGATATCAATCTGTATGAAGAGCGGATTTTCCATACGCGTATGCTGGTCCGGGAGTATGACCTCGATAATTACTTGTTTAACCTGAATGCGGAAGACCTAGACGAAGAAACGACAGAGCGGATCGAATGGCTGATTAACACCGAAATGTGGGAGATATACGATGGCAGGAACATGGAATGACAAATGGTTCTATGAAGAATATTCAGAAGGCGCGCGCTTTGGTATACGTATAAAAGAGCACCTGGTGGACGATGCGAGCGATTACCAGAAGATCGACTTTTTCGATTCTTACGAGTTTGGCCGCTTTTTTACGCTGGACGGCTTTATTATGATTACAGAAAAAGATGAGTTTATCTATCATGAGATGATCGTACATGTGCCCATGGCGACCTGCCTGGAAGCGAAAACCGCGCTTGTTATCGGCGGCGGGGACGGCGGAACGGTGCGCGAGCTTACGCGCTATAAAACACTGGAACGCATCGATATGGTGGAGATAGACGAAAAAGTAGTTTCGCTGTGCAAACAATATCTGCCAAAAACGGCAGCAGGCTTTTCGGATCGCCGCGTGCACCTGCATTTTGAGGATGGCGTAAAGTGGGTGAAAAACTGTACGCAATCGTATGATATTATCATCATTGATTCCACAGACCCCATTGGCGTGGGGGAGGGGCTGTTTACACAAGCGTTTTATTTGGATTGCCGCCGCATTTTAAATGAGAATGGCGTGCTAATCAACCAGCATGAAAGCCCCTATTACGAAGGAGATGCCAAGATGATGGAGCGCGCGCATAAAAGAATAGACTGCGTGTTTCCTGTTGCCCGGGTCTATCAGTTCCATATGCCGACTTATGCGTCGGGGCATTGGCTCTTTGGATATGCCTCAAAGGGGAAGGACCCGCTGAAGGATTTGAGCGAGGCTGCATGGAACAAGCTGGGCATTGCAACGGATTACTATAATACCCAGCTGCATAAAGGCTGTTTTGCGTTGCCCAATTATGTGAAAAAGCGCTTAAATACGGCAGTGGCCGAATCTTGACTAAATATTTATAGTTTATTTAAAAATAACTGTTGCATAATTATGAATTGTGTTATAGAATAATAACATATCTTAATGAATATTAAGATATATCAATCCCCACCCTTTTATTATTTTTTGGATGGCCGGACGGTAAAAACCGTCCGGTCGTTACTTTATCCGTATAATAATAATCCCTTGCTGGTGCTGTGTATTGGCGTTTTTATACTGGAAAACAGAGAAATACGCGGTTGAAAAATGCCGCCTTTTTTGTTACACTGAAAAGACAATTGACAAATCATTCTATACAGGTTGGAGGATTACCGATGAAAAGATGGATTATGGTGCTGTTGGCATGCCTGGTTATGGTTATGCCTATTACTGTTGCGGCGGCAGAAGCCGGGCAAGAGGAGCTGGTTCCGGAGATAGGGACAGAAGAAGTGATTGGAGATATCCAGCAGCAGTTGGAAGAGGAAGCGCAGATCATCCTGCAGCAAGAAGAGGCTGCTGAAGCAGATGTGCCGGAAGAGACCGAAGAACCGGATGCGGCCATGGCTGCCCAGTCTGTGGATAGCGAGCCGGGGCGCAAAACACTGGAAGCTTCGGCAGACCCGTATTCTTCTGCAATCGACCCGTCGATATTGATGGATACATACAGCACAATGGCGGATGTATACAATCCGAATTATCTGATGATTACCGATCCTTCCGACGGCAGCACGTTCAACGTTGGACAAAAGCTGTTTGTTAATACACTCGTGCGCCAGCAGCAAAACAAATTGTTTGGGGTGTACATATACAAGAATGGAAGCTTTTATGCCCGCCTGATTGACGAATATGCGATTGATCCTGAGGACGCTAACATCAATTTGTTTCTGGGATGGGATACGGAAAAATACGCCGTAGGCGAATACCAGATCATTTCGTTCTCATACGTTTGGGATGCCAACAAAAAAGTACAGATCGAATATATGGATTCTATCACGGTCATGCTGCAAAAAACGGATACCAGTGCAATCGAAGCGTTTGTGACCCGCCTGTACGAAAAGGTGCTGGGGCGCCCGGCAGATCCGGCAGGAAAAGCCGGTTGGGTAAATCGGTTGGCGTCAAAATCGGAAACGGGAAGCCAGGTTGCGTACGGATTTTTCTTCAGCCCGGAATTTGTAAATAGAAATGTCTCTAAGGCAGATTTTGTAGAGACGCTTTATACTACAATGCTGGACCGGCCTTCCGATTCGGCGGGGAAAGCAGGCTGGGTATCTCGGTTGGATGCAGGGGAAAGCCGTGAATCCGTTTTTGCAGGTTTTGTAAACTCGCCCGAGTTTGGAAAGCTGTGCAGTGCTGCCGGAATTGTGCAAGGTACGTTCAATGCAAATAAAATGGGAGAAAACAGCGTATATTCATTTGTTTGGAGGCTTTATGGCATCGCGCTCGGCCGAGAAGCTGATACTGCAGGGCTGAATGCCTGGGTAGAGCAGCTTGTTTCCAAAAAAAGCACGGGAACACAGGTGGCGTACGGATTTTTTATGAGCCCTGAAATGGATGACAAAAACCTCTCGGACAGCGAGTTTGTAGAGCTTCTCTACAGGACCATTCTATCGCGCGAGCCTTCTTATGCCGAGGTGCGGGACTGGATACAAAATAGCTTTTTTAAATATGGTCAGACCCGCGAAGATGTATTTTACGGATTTGCCAACTCTAAAGAATTTGATGAGCTGTGCGCTTCGTATGGAATCACCCGGTAAAAAAGCTATCTGCGTATAAAACAAAAAAGTGACGTATGTCCTGAATCAAGAAAAGCAGACAAACAGAAAATATTACGGAAATTGGCCCCTGCACTCGTCGGGGGCCAATTTTTGTAATCTATGGGTGGTCGGTTGTGTAAAAAAACGAATGCTTGAATCGTTGCCTGCGTCTGCTTTTGCCATTACCTGTCAACTGGCGGTTGAGAACCAACCCGCTCATTCGGTTTCTGGCAAATACGCTTAAATAATTTGCTTTTTAGTTCACTGTGGTATTTTCCGTGCAATAAAAAAAAGTCTATCATGCTTTTACATCATAGACCTTTTTTATTGCCTGGCTTTAGTGTAGTACTACATATGCCGCATTTTAAAAATATATCAATCCCGGTCATTTATTTTTTGTCCCGCATCATTTCATCGTAAGCGCCCTCATAATCGGCAGAAGTCACCGTTCCGTCATCCGGAAAGTTTTGCAGGGTGGTATTTTTGTCGTACTCCTTTGGCGCATCGGTTTCCGTAAAATAGCTTTCGTCAGTTGTTTTCTGGTCGATTACTTTATAAGACATAATAAATACCTCCTTTCCATCTTATGCTATTTGGTATTACCGCCACTCCAAAAACAACATAGCGTTTTGTGTCGCATATATGCGGCTATAGAAAAGCTGTTTTTAAACTTTTCTACCAGTGGTTGATATTACTATAAACCGAATGCGCACCGGGGTATCAGCTAAAAACAAAAAAATTTGATTTATGTTGTGCGTGAGGTGGGTATATTAAAAAGAAAAGGAGGTTTGGTTATGTCGTGCTACTTTATTATTGGGGTAAGGCTGGACAACAGGGTGCATAACGCCGCGCATTTCCAGCAGGTGCTTACAGAAAACGGCTGCAACATCCGTGTGCGGCTGGGGCTGCATGAGGCAAGCGAAAAAGCGTGCGCCAATGACGGGATCATAGTCTTGCAGCCGTGTGGGACGGAGGAAGAGGTAAACCGCCTGGTGGATGCCCTGAACAAGCTGGAAGGCGTACAGGCAAAGCTGATCGACCTCAATTGAAGTGATAGAGTAAAAAAGCGCTCTTCATAACAGAACGCTTTTTGTGGACAAAAAAATATCGCGGAAAACACTAAAACAGCAGTGTTGCAAAATAATCCTCCGGCGTCTCTGCGCGGCGGATTAGTTGTATGCTGCCGTCTTCTTTCAGCAATATTTCGGCGCTTTTCAGCTTGCCGTTATAGTTATAGCCCATTGCAAAGCCGTGCGCGCCGGTGTCGTGCAGCACAATAAGGTCGCCCTTGTCGATTTTGGGAAGCATCCGGTCTACGGCAAATTTATCGTTGTTTTCGCACAGGCCGCCGGTAATGTCGTATTTGTGGTCGTGCGGCGCATTTTCTTTGCCCATCACCGTAATGTGGTGGTATGCGCCGTACATGGCCGGGCGCATCAGGTCTACCGCGCACGCGTCCAGGCCAATATATTCTTTGTAAATGTGTTTTTCGTGGATGGCCTTTGAAACCAATATTCCATATGGTGCAAGCATAAACCGCCCAAGCTCGGTATAGATGGCGACGTTGCCCATTCCTGCGGGAACAAGCACTTCTTCATACGCTTTTTTTACGCCCTCGCCAATGACGGAAATATCCGCCGCAGCCTGCGTTGGCTTATAGGGCACGCCAATACCACCGGACAGGTTGATGAAGGATAGGGCAATGCCCGTTTCGTTTTTGATTTTTACCGCCGTTTCAAAAAGCAGCTTGGCAAGAACGGGGTAGTAGTCGTTGCCTTCCGTATTGCTGGCAAGAAAGGAGTGCATACCAAACACCTTTGCGCCCATGCGTTGGAGCTTTTGGTAGCCTTCGCACAACTGGGCGTATGTCATGCCGTATTTGGCGTCTCCGGGGTTGTCCATTACATGGGTAGATGCCTGGAACGTTCCGCCGGGGTTGTACCGCAGGCAGATCTTTTGGGGAATTCCTGCAACCTCATCAAGAAAATCGATGTGTGTGAAATCGTCTAAATTGATAATTGCACCAAGCTTTGCCGCAAGCTGCATATCTTCTGCAGGCGTGACATTGGAAGAAAACATGATTTCTTCGCCTGCAAATCCACATTTTTCGGCCAGCATCAGCTCCGTCAGCGAGGAGCAATCCACTCCGCAGCCTTCTTTTTTGAGTATTTTCATAATAGCGGGGTTTGCGTTGGCCTTTACGGCATAAAATTCCTTGAAATCTGCGTTCCAGGAAAAAGCGGCATTGACCCTGCGCGCGTTTTCGCGGATGCCTTTTTCGTCATACAAATGAAAAGGAGTGGGATACTCCTTTACAATTTCTTCCAGTTTTTCTTTTGTTATAAACGGTTTCTTTTCCAATCCTCTGTCCTCTTTTATGCTGCGGCAGGCTGCCGCCTTATATTGATGGCCACAAGGTCGGGCGGGTTGTTGATCCGGATGGCCGGATAACCGCTAGAGCCCAGTCCGCGGCTGATGATCATGGTGGTATCGCCGTTTTTATATTCGCCCTGTACATATTTTGGGAAAAACCCCTGGCCTTCCATTACGAAAGCGCCAAACTTGGGAAAACGGATTTGACCGGCGTGAGTATGCCCGCAAAGCACCAAGTCTACATTTTTTTCGGACAGCCATTCGAAAAACTCCGGCCGGTGAGACAGGAAGATATTGAACCCGTCCGCATTTTCCGCATTGTGGAAATGAATGGAATGGAGCGCCGAAAGGCCGGTATAGCTTGTATCGTGAACGCCGGACAAGTTGATTTTAGACTGCCCGACCATAAAGCTGTGGATGTGCCCATGGATGGTGGCTACGCCGTTTCTTGCAAGCGCATCTACGATTTCGTCGTGAAAATGGCGTTCATGATTGCCGGTGACAAAATACGTCGGTGCAATTTTAGAAAGCCCGGCAGCCAGGTTTTCGGTATACGCGATATCGGCCGCCTTCTGCCGTTCGTGCGCCACAAGGTCGCCGGTGATTGCGATTATATCCGGCTTAAGCGCGGCTACAGCGCGGAACAGGCGATGGTTTTTATGGCCGAATTCTTTTTCGTGTAAATCGGAAAGATGTGCAATGACGATATCGTCATGTATTTTTTCGGAGTATATATTATAATTTGTAATTTTGATTTTATTGTTATTGAACATTCTCTATAAAATCTCTCCTCATGGGGCAAAACCCATTAATACTTTACAGGAAATATTATACGACTTTCCGCTTGTGCATTCAAGTATTTACACGGATTGTCAAAAAAAATTCACGATATAACCTGCGCTTCAAAAAAACAGGCGCAGCATGCTGCGCCTGTGATAGAAAACGATTTGAGGATTAGCCATCGGCTTTCATTTTTCCGCCAGCTCGCGGATGACACGGTCGGCATCTTCGTAGGGAACCTGGCAGGTACCGACCTGCTTATGTCCGCCGCCGCCGTACTTCAGCAGCAAAGCGCCTACGTCCGTTTTGGAGGTGCGGTTTAAAACGCTGTGCCCGACCGCAATGGGGCAATTTTGTTTGCCGCGCCCGTCTACGACCCACATAGAAATGTTTTGATCCGGAAACATGCTATATACCAAAAAGCGGTTGCCCGTATAAATCGGGTCTACATCCCGCAGGTCGGTAATAATAACGTTTCCGTCGACATGTGTATATTTTTTGAGCATGTCCATAAACAGTTCATTTTGCTCAAAATAGAGCTCTACACGCTCCTTTACATCAGGATCGGCAAGAATTTGGTCGATGGTATCTGTACGGCAAGAGTCGATCAGCTTTTCCATCAGTTCGTAATTGCTGATGCGGAAATTGCGAAATCGGCCGAGGCCTGTGCGGGGATCCATGATGAATCCCAATAGCACCCAACCTTTTGGCCGCAGTATTTCGTCGGCGGAGAGCTTGGCCGAGTCTACCTTGTCGACGGCCGCAACCATTTCCGCAAAGTGCGGCAGCCGTTTTTTTCCGCCGTAATAGTCGTAGATGACCCGCGCGGCGCTGTCTGCGAGGTAACTTGCCCCTTCAAATTTAATATCGCCCAGGCGTTCCTTTTCGCTGGAGTGATGGTCGAACCAAAGGCGGCAGCCCGGAACGTAAGGAATGTTTGCAAGCACGTCCTGGTCTGTTACCTCCACAAGACCGTCCTGAATATCTTTTGGGTGCACGAATTTCCAACTGTCTATTACACCAAGTTCTTTTAGTAATGCCCCGCAGGCAAGTCCGTCAAAATCCGATCTGGTAAGTAAGCGCATATGTTCCCCTCCTTTTGAGTAGCAGGCCTAAAAACAACCCTTTTATAATATAACCCAATTATAGCATACTATACACATAACATAAAAGATGAAGCCACCGCACAGCAATGTCCTATACGCCAAACACCTGTTTTGCCCGCTCCATATTTTCAATGATGGGAACGTCGAACGGGCAGCGCTCCTCGCAGCTTCCGCAGGCAATGCACTCCGAACCGTGGTGCGCAAGCGTATTATAGTGAGAGCGTGTGCCTGGCGGTATGTTGCTCTCGTCGAGCAGTGCAATGTCCAGGTATTTGTTTACGGAGGCAATATCGATTTCCGCAGGGCAGGGCTGGCAATGGCTGCAATATACACAGCTGCCCTTAAAGTTGTTGCGTTTTCCGCCGATGATATGAGAGTATTCTTTTTCGCTTTGGGGCAGGGTCAAATAACGAATGGCCTCCTCGACCTCACTTTTAGATTTATAGCCGATGAGCGTGCTGATAACGGCCGGCCGTTGCAGCGCGTAATGGATGCACTGCTGGATGGTAAGCGGCTGCTCGAACGGGGTATACTCTTTGGAAAGGAGCTTGCCTGCACCAAGTGTTTTCATCGTTGTAATGGATACCTGCATTTTTTCGCACAGAGCATACAGCTCGGCACGAGCAGGCTCTACGCCGCCTGCGCCCTTCAGGTAATCGTCCTCCAGCATGGTATCTACCTTAAGGTCTTCGGGCATCATGTCAAACGCAGGATTGACGCTGAACATCAATAAATCGAGCAGCTCTGTTTCAACAATCATTTTAGCGGTTTTTGGGTTGTGTGCACTGGCGCCCAGAGCACGCACGACGCCTTGCTTTTTCAGGGTTTTTGCATAATCGACAATGCCATTGTCAAAAATTTTATTGAAGTCTTCTTCGGTGTCAATATAAAATAGCATGCCAATATCGATATAGTCTGTTTTCAGGCAGGTGAGCAGGTTTTCAAAGTACCGCTTGCAGGTATCGAGGTCGCGGCATATATCGTATTGCTGGCCGATATCCGTAGAGCCAATATGCCCTTGGATAATAAAGTCTTTGCGGCGGCTGCCCATGGCGAGGCCGATGTTTTTGCGTACGGTTTCGCCCGGCATAAAAAGGTCCATCATGTTGATGTTGTTTTCAAGCGCTGCATGAATGACCTCTTCCACGATCTCGTAGGGTTTGTTGTCTAAATACTCGGTGCCAATTCCAATAACGCCTGCCTGCATGTCCGTTTTGCCGATTTTCCTATACTCCATTGTTTTTTTCCTCCGATTTCAGTGTGTTTAGCATGTCGAATGCCGTATATTCATCTGTAACAAGCCGGTTGAAAAGCCGGGCGCGCGCCGCGCCGATAATGGAACCGGCTTTGTATGGCCCGCCCGCCGCGCCGAGTACAACAGGCGTATTGCGCAGGTTTTCTACAGTTACGCCAATAATCAGGTCTTCAATACTCAATGGCTGAATGTTGCCGCGGATATCGTAAAAACGGAGGCACACATTGCCCGCACATTCTTTTTCTATGATTTCTTCCGAAATTTGATTGAGCGCCTTTTCGAGCGTGACGGTTGTGGAATGGGTAGGTTCTCCGTCGATTCCGATCATGGCGATATCCAGCATGCCCATTTGCCCAAGCAGCCCCGAAACGTCCGCCGACTGGGTGATTGTATGGACGATATCCATATTTTGAGCAACCAGCGGCGCGTACAGCATAGATACAGACGAGTCTGCGTAATTGTGCGCAATCGTTTCACACAGGGCGTTTGCGCTAATCGTATAGTCGTTGCTGCTGGCGTTCGAAATACCGCCCAATAGGGGAATAAAGCTAAGGTTCGGAATGGTGTGGTTGGGAGTGATGTAATTTGACATCGTCTCCAGCGTATAGCCCCAGCCAATGCCGACCTTCATACCAGGGCGCAGCAGGCTGGTAAAGTAGTTGCTTGCAGCCAGCCCGATACTGCTGTTGATGGCAAGCTGCGTCTTGTTGCCCACACCGACGATTTTGATATCCGTCAAAGAAAGGCGCTTTAAAAGCTCTTGCTCGAGCTCTACATAATGCCGCCCGCCCATGCGGATATCACGCACTTCGATTGTAACGATGCCCTCGTCCCTTGCGTCGCTTAAAAGTTTGATTACAGTGGGGCGAGACAAATTGAACAGCTCGGCGATTTCCGTCTGCGTCTTGTTTTCCTTATAATACAGGTGTGCTGCTTTCAGCTTCAGGTAGTAGCGTTCTTCGGAAGACAATGGCAAAACGATGCACCCCTTTTCAGACGCAGTACTTTACAAATGTAAAACATACCTGTATCATAAGCGCCCCGCCTATACTTGTCAACATAAAAGTATGTCTATTCTGTGAATATCGATTGACAAGCACTGTCGTTTGCAGTATGATACATACGGATTTAATAGATTACAAATGTTAAGACGCTTTACAATTGTAAAGCGATGATTTGGAGAATCGATGGAATTAACAGAAAACCAATATGTGGAAATCTATCGGAAAATGTATACGGCACGCGTGTTTGAAGAGCGTGTGTACGAAATGTTCCAAAAAAAGATGATCCACGGAACGACCCACCTTGCCATTGGGCAAGAGGCGACGGCGGTTGGCGCGGTGGCGGCGCTGGATGAGCTCGATTGCATTATGAGCTCGCACCGGGGCCATGCGCACAGCGTGGCAAAGGGCTCCAGCATCACCGAAATGATGTGCGAGCTGATGGGCAAAGACGAGGGCTGTTGCAAGGGCCTGGGCGGCTCTATGCACATTGTCGACCGCTCCAAGGGCAATTATGGCGCAAACGGCATTATCGGCCCGGCAATTCCGCTGGCGACGGGCGTGGCGCTGGCGCTCAAAAAGGACGGCGACGGGCGCATCATTTTAAACTTCTTTGGCGACGGAACCTCCAACTCCGGGCTGTTCCACGAATCGCTGAATATGGCGGCGCTTTGGAAGCTGCCCATCATTTATTTTTGCGAAAACAACCAATACGGCATGTCTACGCACGTTTCGCGGAGTATATCTGTAGAAAATGTTGCAGACCGTGCGCAGGCGTATGGGATTCCCTCCAAAATCGTAGACGGGATGGATGTGCTTGCCGTAATGGAAACAACGAAAAAAGCGGCCGACCATGTAAAAAGCGGGGCGGGGCCGTTTTTTATTGAAGCGAAGACATACCGCTACATGGGCCACTCTAAAAGCGACCACTGCAACTACCGCACGCGCGAAGAGGAAGCGGAGTGGAAAGCAAAGGATCCGATCGATTCGTTTGAAAAAGTGATGCGCGCAAGTGGCATTGCCCAAAAGACGATACAGGATTTGCGTGCGCAGGTGGAAAGCGAGTGCGACGGCGCAGTCGAATATGCGAAGCAGGCAAAGGTTGCAAAGCTGGAAACGGCGCGTAAATTGATGTATGCCTGAGCGGAGGAATGGAAATTGAGTATTATTACTTATAAACAGGCGGTGCGGGACGCGCTGTACGAAGAACTAAAGCGTGACGAAAAAGTGTTTATGCTGGGTGAGGACCTGGGCGAATACGGCGGCTGCTTTGGCGTGACAGAAGGGTTCCAGAGGGAATTCGGCGAGGACCGTATTATGGATACGCCCATCGTGGAGGGCGGCTTTACGGGCGTTGCCGTAGGCGTGGCAATGGCGGGTTACCGACCGGTTGTGGAATATATGTTTGCGGATTTTGTAACGTGTGCGATGGATCTTTTGGTAAACCAGGCCGCAAAGGCGCGGTTTATGCTGGGCGGGCAGGTGAGCGTTCCGCTGGTGGTACGGACGCCTGCCGGAAGCGGCACGGGCGCGGCGGCACAGCATTCGCAGTGCTTCGAGGCGTGGTTTTGCCATGTGCCGGGGCTGAAGGTCGTCATGCCCGCGACGCCGTACGATGCAAAGGGGCTGCTAAAATCGGCCATCCGCGAGAACAACCCAATCATTTTTTACGAGCACAAGCTGGCCTACCCGCAAATGGGCGAAGTACCGGACGAAGAATACCTGCTGCCCATCGGCAAGGCAGACGTCAAGCGCCGGGGCAGGGATGTAACGATCATCAGCTATTCGCTGACGCTGCTGAAAGCGCTTGAGGCGGCCAAAATGCTGGAAAAAGACGGCATAGACGCCGAGGTGCTCGACCTTCGGACGCTTAGCCCGCTGGACGAGCAGGCGATTATTGCGTCTGCAAAGAAAACGGGGCGCGTGCTTATCGCGCACGAAAGCGTGGAAAACTTTGGCGTGGGCGCAGAGGTTTCGTCTATCATCAACGAAAGCGACGCATTCTACAGCCTCAAAAAGCCGGTGCGCCGGTTTGGCGGAGAATTCATTCCCATGCCGTATACGCCCGACCTCGAGGCGCAGATGGTGCCGCAGGCACAGACGATCTATATGGAGGTCAAACAGCTTTTGGGGCAAGGGCAGAAGGTCGTTAATTCGGCTGTATAAAAGATGAAGGCTGCCATGGGGCAGTGGTGAAAATAGAGCAACCGAAATAAAAAACCACAGATCATTTGGCCGAAAAGATGATCCGCGGTTTTTTTGCTTCAATAAACTATTTATGCATGGAACAAGTGCCTGCGGACGCGCTCGCAGCAATGGAGGGCAGGCGCAGCAGCATCATTCAGACGCCCATTTCCGGCAGTTTGCAAGGCGTGGCTCGGGGTCAAACCCCATATCGACGCCCATGTTTGCTTCCATTTCGCAGGGGAAATCGGGGCACTGACCGCAGTGGCCGAGCTGTTTGTCTTCGCAGCATGATTTTACGCCGCAAGGGCTTCCCCAAAAGGGAAGTTTCATATTTGTGCAGCCGGTGCAGCCGACCTGTGTTTTGCGTTCGCAGGAATAACAGCTTACGCCGCATCTGGATTCAAACATGCCAAGCTAATCCTCCAGGAAAATGAGCTGCTGGCGGTTGATGTCGCCCGAGCCAAGCGTCAGCACAATATCGCCCTCTTGCCAGTTTTTGTGCAAATAGTCTTTGATTTCGGAAAAAGTAGGGATATATAAACAGTTTTTAGAATTTTTATTGATGGCGCCTACAATGTCGCGCGCGTGAATGCCCTGGGTATCGGTGTCGCGGCCGGGATAGATGTCCGGCATCAGCACCTCGTCCGCATCAGGAAAGGAAACAGCGTATTTATCTTTCAGTGTGCGGGCGCGCGTATACGAATTGCATTGGAAAACCACCCACAGCTTCCGGTGCGGAACAAGCTTTGCTGCGCCAAGGCATGCCGCGATCTCGCTGGGGTGGTGTGCGTAATCGTGAAAAATCTTTACGCCATCCTTTTGCCCCATCAGCTCGAACCGGCGGCCGGCCAGCCTATATGATTTGAGCGCATCTGCCGAAACAGAAACGTCCACACCAAATACCTCGTTTGCAAAAGCTGTTGCTGCAAGGGCGTTGAGCAGATTGTGCCTGCCGGGAACAGTAAGTGCCAGTCGGCCGAGGTTCTGCCCGTGGTGCATTACGCTGCCGCTGCCATTGCCGAGTTCGTCAAACGAAATATCGTCTAAATACCAGTCTGAACTCTCGCTGCCGTTGTAGGTAACAATGCGCCCCTTTGCATATTCTTTGAGTTTGCAGGTAAGCTCGTCCGAATGATTGAGCAGTAATACGCCCTGCTCTGGCTGCTTTTCAATAAATTCCACAAATGTGTTGAAAATATCGTCTATATCGCGGTAACAGTCCAAATGGTCGTCGTCGATATTATTGACGAGTATGTGCGTTGGCTTCAGCGTAAGGAAGCTGCGGACATATTCGCACGCTTCGGTGATGAAGGCGTCTCCCGTGCCCACCTTTACGCCGCCGCCCAAAAAATCCACCATGCCGCCAACGTGCACAGTTGGGTCTTCGTCCAAGTGCTCCATGACAAGCGCCAGCATGGATGTAATCGTCGTCTTTCCATGGCAGCCTGCAATGCACGCCACATTTTTGAACCTTCGCGATACCAGCCCCAAAAGTTTGGAACGCTCCAGCATGGGAATGTCGTGCGCCGCGGCATAGGCATATTCCGGATTAAACGGCTTGATGGCGGCGGAATACACCACAAGCTCGGCGTCATGGACATTCTTTTCATCATGCCCGATATAGAGCGGAATATTATTTTCGACCAATTTTTCTGTAAATGCGGATTCTTTGATGTCCGAGCCCGAAACAGAGTAGCCGTGAGATTGCATGATTTGCGCAAGCCCGCTCATAGAGCAGCCGCCAATACCAATAAAATGAACTTTGTTAATATTTGAAAATCCCAGATTTCGTGTTGTTGTTCCCATTTATTCCCCTATATTTCACCATTATTCAATACTCAGACCATTATACTCAAATCGGTGTCCATACGCAACCGGTTTTCGGTTTGTTCAAAAATTGTTTGCCGATTTACGGATTGAAATTATGCAGGCAAAACGATATAATATATATTTATCGCCAGTACGAAAAAGGAGAGAAGGAACATGAGCGAAAAATACTATATTACGACCCCCATCTACTATCCGAGCGACAAGCTGCACATTGGGCATGCCTACTGCACGACGGCTGCGGATACAATGGCGCGCTTCAAACGGCTTGTGGGGTACGATGTCATGTTCCTGACGGGGACGGACGAGCACGGGCAGAAAATTGAAAAAATAGCGCAGGAAAAAGGCGTTGCGCCCAAAGAGTATGTGGATGGCATTGTCGCGAACATCAAGGAACTGTGGACGGCGATGAACGTTACAAACGACGATTTTATCCGCACGACGGACGAGCGGCACATCAAAAGCGTGCAAAAGCTGTTTGTAAAGCTGTATGAGCAGGGCGACATCTACAAGAGCGAATACGAAAGCTGGTATTGTACGCCGTGCGAATCGTTTTGGACGGAGCGCCAGCTCGAGGATGGCATGTGTCCCGATTGCGGCCGGCCGGTGGAGAAAACAAAAGAAGAGAGCTATTTTTTCCGTGCGTCCAAATACGCGGACAGGCTCATTCAATATATTTATGATAACCCGGAATTTATTACGCCCGAATCGCGCAAAAATGAGATGCTCAACAACTTTTTGCTGCCCGGGCTGGAGGACCTTTGCGTGTCGCGTTCGTCGTTTAAATGGGGCATTCCCGTGCCGTTCGACGAAGGGCATGTGATGTATGTGTGGATCGATGCGCTCTCCAATTACATAACGGCGCTGGGGTACCTGTCGGAGGACGACAGCAAGTTCCAAAAATACTGGCCGGCCGACCTGCACCTTGTGGGCAAGGAAATCGTCCGTTTCCATACGATTACCTGGCCGATTATCCTGATGGCGCTTGGGCTACCCTTACCAAAGAGAGTATTCGGGCACGGCTGGCTCATCCTTTCGGGCGGTAAAATGAGCAAATCGAAAGGCAATGTGGTCGATCCGATGGTTTTGATCGAGCGGTATTCGAGCGACGCGCTGCGCTATTTTTTGATGCGGGAAGCGCCGCTCGGCCAAGACATGCAGTTTTCGGACGAACTGCTTTTGACCCGCATCAACTCCGACCTTGCGAACGACCTTGGCAATTTGCTGTCGCGCACGGTAACGATGGTCGACAAATATTTTGACGGAAAAATCCCCGCAGACGCGCAGCAGGGCGAAGAGGATAAAGCATTGCGCGATCTTGCAAAGTCTGTTACAGAAGCGTTTGAAGGCAAGATGGACGCGCTGAAAATATCTGAGGCGCTGGAGGACACATGGGGCTACATCGGCGCGATGAACAAATACATCGACCTGACTGCGCCGTGGGCGCTTGCCAAGGACGAAGCAAACGGGCCGAGGCTAAAAAGCGTGCTGTATAACCTGGCGCAGGGGCTGCGCATCGTCAGTGTGCTGGTATCGAGCGTGATGCCCAATACGGCAGTAGAAATACGCAAGCAGCTTGGGCTGGGAGAAGAAACTTTTGGCACATGGCAGAGCGCGGCAGAATACGACGCGGACATCGCGGGTGCCGTGGTGCAAAAGGGCGACGCGCTGTTTCCGCGGTTGGATATCAAAAAAGAAATCGAGTGGCTGCAAGGCA
>JBMNTU010000045.1:0-17653 GCA_050945895.1 Christensenellaceae bacterium
GCAGATAATGTGTAAAAATCGTTTACTTATCGCAGTAGAATCAGTTATAATAGTTCCAGTGCCGTTATTGGGCGTTTTTTGCACAATGCGGCATACATAGAGTCATATTTTTTTAAAATATAGCCCAACGGGGATAAAATTTTATGGAGGTATTGTTTTAAATGAGCAAGCTGGAAGAATTCAGACAGAAAAGCCAGGAGATTGTTGCATCTAAAAAAGATCAGATCGAAGCTCAGCACAAGGCAGGTAAAAAAACGGCACGCGAACGAATCGAGTCGTTGCTTGACGATGCCAGCTTTATTGAGATCGACAAATTTGTGAAAAAAACATATGCAACGCCCGGCTTTGAAGCGGTTAGCGAAACCGGCGAAGGGGTTGTTTGCGGCTATGGAACAATCGAAGAGCGCCCGGTTTTTATTTATGCACAGGATTATACCGTGCTGAAAGGTTCGCTTTCGGCCGCGCATGCATCTAAAATACTCAAAACGCTCGACATGGCTTTGAAAAACGGCGTGCCAGTTATTGGAATTCTTGATTCGGACGGTGCACGTATATCCGAAGGTGTAGCAGCGATTGATGCATATGCCTCCGTTATCGGTAAGTTCAACGAAATTTCCGGTGTTGTGCCTACGATTACCGTTATTGCAGGAAATTGTATCGGCACCGCAGCTTACATTGCATCGACAACCGATTTTTGTTTTATGATCGACGAAATTTCGACACTTTCATTGTATGGTCCGCAGATTTATGCTTCAACACTGGAAAAGGAAGTGGACCTTGGCGCTAAAAAACACAACCAGGATACGGGCGTATCTCAGTTTATGTGCGCAAATGAAGACGAGTGTTATACTTCTGTCAGAAAGCTTCTTGGCTACCTTCCGGCAAACAACCTGGACGACAGCCCGTATATCGTTCCAAACGACGACATCAACCGCCCCATTGCATACGATGGGGAAGCGGCGTATGATACGCTTGAGCTGGTACGGGCGATTGCGGACAACAATGATATACTGGAATACCAGGCCATGTATTCTCCGGAAATTGTCACTGCATTTGGCAGGCTGAACGGTGTTCCGGTAGGTTTTGTAGCGAATGCATGCGGCAGCGATATAACCGGCCATGCCGCGAGGAAGGCTTCCCGGTTTATTTCTTTGCTGGATGCGTACAGCATTCCCGTAATAACGCTTGCAGATGCAGGGGGCACGCCCGTTACGGATCAAAACAATATGCTGATTTCCAACATTACGCGGTTGATTGGCGTATATGCAAGCGCAACAATCCCGAAAATTACAATCATATGCGGCCGCGCCGTTGGCGACGGATATGCAACGATGTGCCCCAAAGCGCTTGGTGCAGACATTGTATATGCATGGCCGTCTGCGCAGATTTCAGCAATGCCCGCCGAAATGGGCGCAATTGTGTTGTACGAAGATGAGATCAAAGCTTCTGCGGATGGCGTTGCTGCAAAACAGCAGATGATACAAAAATATAAAGATGAATATGCCAATCCGTGGCAGGCAGCGGAGCAGGGTGTGATCGACGATATCATAGACCCTGCTGCTACAAGGCAGCTTGCAGGCGCTGCGCTCGAAATGTGCATCAGCAGGCGCGTGGAAGCCCTTCCAAAAAGACACCGCGTTGCAACGCTGTAGAAAGAGGGGGCGAAGTTAATGGGTAATACGATGACCATGGCTGAAAAAGCCGAACTTGCGGGAATGACAACTGGCCTGGGGCTGCTGGTCGTATTTTCGTGCCTTATACTGATTATTCTTGTAGTCGTTATTCTTTCCAAAATATTAGCGGAAAGAAAAAAAGCACCTAAGGATATTCTGGAAAAAACCATTGAAGCGGCTGCTCCGCCTCAGGCACAGCCGACTCCGGCGGCAGCCACTGCGTCAAACGACAGTGAACTGGTTGCCGTGCTGACTGCTGCGGTTATGGCGGCGATGGAAGCGTCGGGCACACCGGCGCATGGCGGCCTATATGTGCGCTCTTACAAACGAATCAAAAATGCGCCTGCGTGGGAACGCGCAGGTAAGACCGAACAAATTTATAATAAGTTTTAAATTGGAGGATATATTGCTATGCGTAAATTCTTGATCAATGTAAATGGAAATTCTTATGAGGTTGATGTTGAGGAACTGGGTGCAGGAGCGCCTGCTGCTCCTGCGGCTCCGCCAGCACCGGCCGCGGCACCTGTTGCCGCTCCCGCAGCGCCCGCTCCTGCCCCGGCGGCAGCGCCAGCTGCACCTGCTGCTGCTCCTGCGGCAGGCCCGGTAGACGGAACGACGGTTAATTCTCCCATGCCTGGGAATATTTTAGATGTTAAGGTTTCCGTTGGGCAGACAGTGGCCGCCGGTGACATCCTCGTTATTCTGGAAGCCATGAAGATGGAAAATGAAATCATGGCACCTGTTGCGGGTAGCGTCAAATCTGTCAATGTAAGCAAAGGTGCAACGGTTGATACCGGCGACCTTCTGGTTGTGATTGGCTAAGGAAAAGAACCGATTCTGATCAGAAGGGGGTATATGAACATTGGGTAATTTTGGCGAAACGCTTGCCAATTTTGTAGACGGTATGGGGATATTCAATTCGTCTGGCTGGGAACAGTGGGTGATGATTGTTATATCCTGTGTACTGCTTTATCTGGCAATCGTAAAACAGTTCGAGCCGCTGCTGCTGCTTCCCATCGCATTTGGCATGCTGCTTGTAAACCTACCTATTTCGGGTGTTATGGATCCGCCGGTGTATTTGGCCGATGGAACCATGCAAACGCCGGGTGGTTTAATTTATTATTTGTATTATGGAGTGAAACTGGGGATATTCCCACCGCTGATCTTTATGGGCGTGGGTGCAATGACAGACTTTGGCCCGCTTATTGCAAACCCCAAAAGCCTGCTTCTTGGGGCGGCGGCACAGCTTGGCATTTATGTAGCGTTTATTTTGGCACTGCTCGTAGGGTTTGACCCGAACGTTGCAGCGTCCATCGGTATTATTGGCGGCGCGGACGGCCCGACAGCCATTTATGTTACGTCGCGGCTGGCCTCGGGCTACCTTGGGCCCATTGCGGTGGCTGCGTATACATACATGGCGCTGGTACCAATCATACAACCGCCCATTATGCGTGCGCTTACAACCAAAAAAGAGCGCATGATAAAAATGGAGCAGCTTCGGCCCGTTTCCAAGCGGGAGAAGATTATTTTTCCCATTGCGATTACCATTTTTATTGCGCTTATCCTGCCTTCGGCAGTTCCGCTTGTCGGTATGCTGATGCTGGGTAACCTAATGCGCGAGTGTCTGGTGGTCGATCGGCTATCGAAGACCGCGCAAAACGAGTTGATGAATATTGTCACCATTTTCTTGGGAATTTCCGTTGGTGCGACAACAAACGGAAAGACATTCCTTTCACTGGAAACGGTCGGCATTATTGCGCTGGGTGTAATTGCGTTTGCCGGCGGTACGGCAGGCGGTGTGCTTCTTGCAAAGCTGATGAACAAGCTTACCGGCGGAAAGATCAACCCGCTTATTGGTTCTGCTGGCGTATCCGCTGTTCCTATGGCGGCGCGTGTGTCGCAGGTAGAGGGGCAAAAGGCCGATCCATCGAACTTCCTGCTCATGCATGCGATGGGGCCGAATGTTGCTGGTGTTATTGGCTCCGCTGTTGCGGCCGGCGTGTTCCTTGCGTTATTCGGCGCTGCATAAAGCAAGCTTTTTAAAGACTACGGCCAGCCGTTTGCCGTAAAAAATGGCAACCGCGTTGCGGTTTATGGAGAATATAAATTATGGCAAAAGTAAATATAACAGATACAATTTTGAGGGATGCGCATCAATCGCAGTCTGCAACGCGTATGACGACTGCCGAAATGATTCCGGCTGCCGAGGTGCTGGATAGCATTGGTTATTGGTCGCTGGAATGCTGGGGCGGAGCGACGTTTGACAGCTGCCTTCGCTTTTTGAATGAAGATCCGTGGGAGCGCCTTCGGAAGCTGCGCAAAGCGATGCCCAACACTAAGCTGCAAATGCTTCTGCGCGGCCAAAACCTTCTGGGATATAAGAACTACGCGGACGACGTTGTGGACTTTTTCGTGAAAAAAGCAATCGAAAACGGCATTAACGTCATTCGTATATTTGATGCGTTAAACGACACCAGAAACCTGAAGCAGTCGATCGATTCCTGCAACAAATATGGCGGATGGTGCGAACCGGCTATTTCTTACACAACAAGCCCTGTACATAATTTCGATTATTTTGTCAAGCTTGCGGTAGAGCTTGAGGAAATGGGCGCAAAGTCTATTGCAATCAAGGATATGGCAAACCTGCTATTGCCGTATGAAGCGTACGATCTTGTAAAAGCAATCAAAAAGGAAATCAAAGTTCCGCTGCACATCCATACGCATAACACCAGCGGAATAGGGGATATGACTTATTTAAAGGCCATTGAAGCAGGCGCTGATATTGTAGATACCGCGCTTTCGCCCATGGCAAACGGTACGTCTCAGCCCACGACCGAGTCGCTCGTTGCAACGCTTGCCGGCACAGAGTACGATACCGGTTTGGACCTTAAAAAGATGGTCAAAGCATCCGAGCATTTTGCTACGGTCGCTGCACGTCTGCGCTCCGACGGTTTCCTCGATCGTAAGGTACTGGGCGTGGACATCAATACGCTTATCTACCAGGTTCCGGGCGGCATGCTTTCTAACCTGATCAGCCAACTGAAAGAGGCGGGGCAGTCTGAAAAGCTGCTCGATTGCCTTGCAGAGGTACCGCGTGTGCGTGAAGATTCGGGCTATCCGCCGCTGGTTACGCCCACAAGCCAGATTGTAGGTTCTCAGGCCGTGTTTAATGTGCTTGGCGGCGAGCGCTACAAGATGGTCACAAAGGAATTCAAAATGCTTTTGAGAGGCGAATATGGACGCCTGCCCGGAAAGGTGAACGAGGACGTTCGCAAGAAGTGCATTGGCGACGACGAAGTGATCACAGTTCGCCCGGCTGACCTTCTGAAGCCGGAGATGGAGCAGTACCGCGAAGAAATCAAAGACCTGATGGAACAGGAAGAGGATATTGTAACCTATGCGATGTTCCCGCAGGTGGCTCCTAAATTCTTCGAATACAGGCGCGCAAACAAGTACAAGCTGGATTCCAATTTGCTTGACAAGGAAAATATGATCCATCCTGTATAATATGAGCAGATATTGAAGAGCTGCCCGTCCTCCGGGCAGCTTTTTTTGCACAAACTGCCGCATCTTGACGGGGGAATCCGTCATATGGTAACGTAATAACAAAAGGGAGTGTTTTATATGCAATACATAGGCGATATATACCGTCCTCCAAGCGAAGCAAACAGCCTGATCATACAGGTGACGGTTGGCTGCGCCCGCAATAGCTGTACGTTTTGTTCCATGTACAAGGCAAAAAAATTCTATGTGCGCGAAATGGACGATATTCTTAGCGATTTGGAAGAAATGTCCGTTAAATATGGCAAATTTGTAGACCGTATATTTCTTGCGGACGGCAACGCGCTTATTATTCCGGCAAAGGATATGGTTTTTCTGCTTACCGAAATCAAGCGGCTCTTTCCGCAGTGCAGGCGCATATCGTCTTATGGCGCACCCAAGGATGTGCTGGAAAAAACGCCGGAGGAACTGAAGGCAATTTATGAAGCCGGTTTGGAGCTTGTGTATATGGGTCTGGAATCGGGCGACGAAACGGTTTTAAAGCAAGTAAAAAAAGGCGTTACCGCAGAAGAAATCGTCCAGGCGGGAATCAAGCTTCGGCAAAGCGGCATGAAGCTTTCGCTGACCATCATTTCCGGTTTGGGCAGTAAAGAACGTTTGCAGCAGCATGCAGAGCAATCTGCGCTCGCCATGAACCGGATCAATCCGGAATATGCAAGCCTGCTGACATTGATGGTAGAGCCGGGAACGCCTTTGTATAAACAGGTGCAAAGCGGGGAATTTGAGCTGCTTTCTGCAACAGACGTTATGGACGAGTTGCTTGTATTTCTTGAAAATTGCAACAGCGAAGGCACGGTTTTCCGCTCCAACCATGCATCCAACTACCTGGCGCTTGCCGGAACCTTTAACGGCGATATAGACCGTCTTATTGAAGAGGTGTTGCAGGCAAAACAATCTTTGCGATTTCGTCCGGAAGGCTACCGCCGTTTATAATGAAGGAGTATGCAAATTTGAAAAAATATATTGCAGGGTTTATTGGATGCGGCAATATGGCCTCGGCGATTATAAAGGGACTGCAAAAAGACGGCGGGGAAGCGGTCAATGTTTACGATGTGGACCGGTCTAAATGCGCAGCGCTCGGCCATGTAAACATTTGCAATACGATGGATGAGCTGGCCGACCGTTCCGATATTATTTTTTTGTGTGTAAAACCAAATATTCTTACAGATATCCTGCCGGGGCTTGCAAAATATAAAAAAGCATTTGTTTCTATTGCCGCAGGCGTGACGACGCAAAAAATAAAATCTCTTTTGGGGGAAGATGCGCGCCTGCAAAGAATTATGCCAAACACACCGCTGATGGTTGGGAAGGGCGCAAGCTGTTTTGAAACGCCCAGCACGCTCACCGAAGATGAACAGGCGTTTGTTGCCGGCATTTTTGAATCGCTTGGTATTGTAAAATACGTTGACGGAAGCTTGATGGATAGTGTAACGGGCATTTCCGGAAGCGGCCCGGCGTATGTTTATTTATTTATTGACGCGTTGGCTAAAGCAGGCATAAAGCACGGATTGGCAGATAAGGACGCCCAGGACCTGGCGCTGCAAACGTTTATCGGCGCCTGCCAAATGCTTTTGCATACAAAAAAGCCTGCCGAGCAGCTTATTCAGGAGGTTTGTTCGCCAGGTGGAACAACGATAGAAGCAATGCAGGTTTTTGAGCAGCAGGATATACGCGGGATTATGGAAAAAGCTGTGGACGCCTGCGTCGCAAAATCGAAAAAGCTATCGGAATAAACATGGAAAAGATGAAGGAAGTAACAATCTATTGCGATGGCGCCTGTTCCTATAACCCGGGGCCGGGAGGATGGGCTTGCGTGCTCGACTATAAAGGAAACAAAAAGGAAATATCCGGCTACAATCCAGACACGACAAATAACCGGATGGAATTAACTGCTGCCATGAAAGGCCTGATGGCGCTTAAAGAGCGCTGCCGCGTCCATGTTTATACAGACAGCGCCTACATACACAATGCATTTGATAAAGGCTGGATTGTGTCCTGGCAGCGCAACGGCTGGAAAACAGCCGCCAAAAAGCCAGTGGAAAACCAAGACCTTTGGAAAGAAATTTTAAACCAGACAAAGAGCCATATCGTAAAATGGCATAAGGTGAAAGGCCATTCGGATGATGCGCTCAATAACCGGTGTGACGAGCTTGCGCGGGCCGAAATAAAAAAACACAAAGCTGAAGGTACAAACAATCATGAAGTCACCGAATGAGGAAAAATCGGGATGGCGGGGAATATTGAGTAAAATCAATCTATTCGTAAAACACAAGTTTTACGAATAGATATTGCTATATTTATATTGTCTGTAGTATAATATAAGCAAAAGCAGATTGAATGAGGATTGTGCAATTTATGGCCGAACAAACACACCACGAAGAAGTAAACAAGAAAATGACTGTAAAGCTGCGGGAGGTTCGTAAAGAGCTGCCGCCGTTTACAAACAGTTTTTTTAGCGCGTTCGAAAATACTACGACCATTCTGACCCGTTTTAATTATGCGATCGACCTGCGAATTTTTTTCCAGTTTCTTACGTCAGAAACGCCTTATTTTTCAGGAAAAAAAATTTTAGATATTTCCGCTGATGACCTGAAAGAAATTACAATAGACGATTTATACCTGTTTTTGGATTATTTAAGCTTGTATGCGCGCCCGTCGCATCAGGACGATGATGCTTCCTCCGGCGGCGGGCAGGAGCAATTTTTGGAAAACCATGCCCACGGAAAAGCGCGCAAGGTCGCCTGCCTGCGTTCTTTTTTCAAACATTATTATAAAAAAGGTATTTTGAAAGAAAATATTTGCCAGCTTTTGGATACGCCAAAAATCAACGAAAAGCCAATTGTACGCCTGGAACCGAATGAAGTGGCGGCTCTTTTGGATATTGTAGAAAATGGTGAAAACCTTACCAATCGTCAAAAGCAGTTCCATAAAAAAAATGTTTTGCGCGATATGGCGATTTTTATATTGTTTTTAACGACAGGTATCCGTGTCTCCGAGCTTGTGGCGATCAATATTTCCGATATCGATTTTAATGCAAATTCGTTCCGCATCACCCGCAAAGGCGGAAACCAGGTCTTGCTTTATTTTGATACCGAAACGGAAGCGGCGCTTCAAAACTATCTGGAGGAGCGGAAAACACAAGGGACTTATGCACTTGCCTCTCCCCTCTTTCTGTCTATGCAGGGCAAGCGGATTTCTGTGCGCGCGGTAGAAAACCTGGTAAAAAAATATACGCGGCTTGCCGCACCGCTTAAAAAAATTTCCCCGCATAAATTGCGCAGCACTTACGGAACAATGCTGTACCAGGAAACAGGCGATATCTATCTGGTGGCCGATGTACTTGGGCACAAAGACGTCAATACGACCAAAAAGCATTATGCTGCAATGTCTGAAGAAAACAGGAAGCGCGCCAGTAAAGCAGTAAAACTCAGGGAATAAATAGCTTTATATTCCCATTTCATCCAACGCATATAAAATGCCTGTTCTGGCATGTGCGTAGGTCAGCCCTCCCTGTAAATAGGCGGCATAAGGCTCGCGCATGGGTCCGTCGGCAGTAAGCTCTAACGACGCCCCGTCAACAAAGGTTCCGGCCGCCATAATCACTTGGTTTTCATACCCCGGCATATCCCATGCATACGGTACGACATGGCCGTCGACAGCAGAAGCGCGCTGCACGCCGCGCACAAACGCCGTCAGCATGTCTTTGTCGTGGAATACGATCATTTGGGTAATGTCGCCCCTTGGCGCATCCGCCGCAGGAGTCGTTTGGTAGCCCAGCTTTTCAAATACCTTTGCGGCGAGGGTAACGCCCATGAGCGCCTGCGAAACGGTATGCGGCGCCATAAACACGCCCTGGAAAAATTCCCTGTAGCCATATGCGTACGACCCGATTTCCATGCCGATTCCCGGCGCTGTAAAACGATAAGAAATTTTTTCGATCAATTCCGTCGTACCGGCAATATACCCGCCTGTTGGCGCAATCCCGCCTCCGGCGTTCTTGATCAGCGAGCCGACAACAATATCTGCCCCTATTTCGGAGGGTTCCAAAGCCTCTACAAATTCCCCATAGCAGTTATCTACAAAAACCAGAACATCCTTGCATTCATTTTTTATTGCACGGATGGCCTGTTCCATTTCCCCAACCGTCAGCGCCCGGCGAATGTCGTAGCCGGTAGAACGCTGTATATAGGCAAGCTTTATTCCGCTGTCTATTTTTAAAATGCGGATCGCGTTTTCCATATCGATTGTATTATCCCGCTTTAGCGGAAGGTTCAAATAGCCGATCTTATATTCGCCCAGCGAGCCCGTTCCGCCTGTAAGCGTATTTTGCAGCGTATCGTATGGTTTTCCTGTAACCGAAAGCATTTTTTCGCCGGGGCGAAGCAGCCCAAACAGCGCAGTGACGATGGCGTGCGTCCCGCTCATTAGCAGGGGCGATACAAGCGCGTCTTCCGTATGGAATATATCTGCATACAGGCTGCAAAGCTTTTCTCTGCCGCTATCGCCATAGCCGTAGCCGGTGCTTGGGCTAAAATGCCGTGTGGAAATTTCATTTTTTTTGAAGGCGTTTAGCACCTTGATCTGATTGATAGCCGCTATCTCGGTGTAGCGCGCGAATTCTTCGGAAACTTCCTCTTCACACGCAAAAACAAGGTCGATATTCTTTTTAGATAGTTTTAACGAATTGTGCAGGTATTCTTTAAGTATTTCCATTGCTTGCCCTCCGCAGGATTTCGTCGGCCAGTTGTGCCGGTGTTTTGTACTGGGAAACATCGTACCATGTAATACGCGGGTCGCGCTTGAACCATGTAATCTGGCGCTTTGCAAAGCGCCGCGTATTGCGTTTTATGGTATCCCGCGCTTCCTCGTAAGTATCTTGGAGGAGTCCGCTTTCAAAAAACGGTACAAATTCCTTATAGCCAATTGCCTGCATAGCGGCAGGCTGGCTGCCATATTGGTCGAATAGGCTCTTTGCCTCTAAAGCGAGGCCTTTAGTAAACATTTCGTCGACACGTCGATTGATACGCTCGTACAGCAACGGCCGCTCGGCAGTAAGCCCGGAAATAATAAAATCGAAATCGTCGTTCATTTGCAGGAAGTCATACTCTGGCTTTTCTTTAGCGGTTTTCAAAATTTCCAGCTGCCTTACAATACGTTTTCTGTCGTTGGGGTGTATGCGTTTTGCCGCTTCGGCGTCGGCGGCTTTCAGCATTTCGTAGAGCTCCGCATCGGTATATTCTTCAAATGTTTTCCTAAGGGCATCGTTGCTTTTTGCCTGGGAAAAATCCAGACGGTAGGTAATGGAATGAATATAAAGCCCTGTTCCCCCCGCAACAACCGGCACTTTCCCCTGCCCTGCTATCCTGCCGATCAATCGCAGGGCCTGCTTTTGAAACAATGCCGCAGAATATGGCTCGTCCGGCTTTACAACATCCAGCAGATGATGGGTGACGCCATCCCGCTCTTCCGGCGTCGGCTTTGCAGTGCCAATATCCATGCCGCAATAAATCTGCATGGAGTCTGCAGAAATAATTTCACCGTTTATCCGCTTCGCCAATTCTATTGCAACCGCCGTTTTTCCGCTTGCGGTGGGCCCCAGCACAATAAAAACACGCGTTTTTTTGTCCATTTAAATTCTTCTCTTAAATCCTTTTTCCAGTTCTTTTTTACCCAACGCAACCGCAATGGGGCGGCCGTGGGGGCAATGCGGAATTGCATCCAACTCAGAAATCTCCGTCATCAACGCTGCAATATGCCGCTCGGACAGTTCGTACCCCGCCCGAACGCTATGCTTGCATGCGCTTTTAATAATCGTATCCTGCAAAAGCACAATATCGTCCGAGCGCTTTTCCACAGTTGCCAAAATTTCCTCAATCAATTTCATAGCGCCGCTCTTTTCGACTGCTACAGGGAGGGCACCATACCGAAGCGTACACGCGCCAAACTCTTCGTACTCAAACCCCAGCGAAAACAACAGGTCTTTATGCTTTTGAAGCGATTCAAAATCCTCCGGGGTATGCTTCATCACAAATGGCGAAAGCAACGTCTGCGAAGCAACCTGGCCGCTTTTCGCCTGCGCTTTCAGTCTTTCGTAGGTAATACGCTCGTGCGCGGCATGCTGGTCTATGATATAAAGCGTTTCGTCGTATTCAACCAGTATATACGTTTTGAATACCTGTCCCACGATTCTATAGTCCACAAGACGGCGGACATCCTCTAACTGAAGCTGCTCCCCCGCTTCGGGGACGGGCTCGCCCACATGGGTGTCGATCGTTTCCTGAAAGCCTTTGTTAATGTCTGTTTCAACATGCAAAGCATTCCGATATGGCAGTGTTTTATATTGCTCGCCCATCAACCGTTCTGGCGTCTGCGAAACATTCCGCTGCCTGGCATCCTCTTTCCAAATATTACTAGCATGCGGACGGCCAAAACCCTCGTCTATATGGACGGCGGGCGGAATATCTGGTTCCAGCGCCTTTTTTGTTGCATGCTGCACAGCCTCCAGTACGCGCTGTTCGTCAAACATATTCACCTGCAGCTTGCTTGGGTGCACATTGACGTCTGTTTGCTTTACCGGAAGGTAGATATACAGCACCGCAAACGGAAAAAAGCCTTTAAGCAGACGTTCTCCATAGCCGGAAATAACAGCCTGCCGGATGGTTTTCGATTCTACATAACGACCGTTCAATATAACCGTTATGTTTCGTCCGGAGCGAAACGTAAGCGAACTGTCCGAAATATAGCCGCTGATAGACACCTGCCCCACCGCTGCTTTTATTTCCCTAAGTCTGTCCGCCGTATCGTTTCCATAAAGCACGCGGATTACGTCGACTGTATTGCCGTTTCCGGAGGTATGGTAAATTACTTTATCATGGTTGACCAGCTTAAACGAAATATCCGGCCGTGCCAGCATTGTATGGAGAACAACATTTGTTAGGGCTGTTGTCTCTGCTGCAGCGCTCTTCAAAAACTTTTTCCGCGCAGGTATGTTGAAAAAAAGGTTTTCCACCTTTACTGTCGTACCCTCCGGCAATCCTGCCGGAGAGATATTTACATCTTTTCCGCCGCGCGTTTCCAATATATATCCTTCTGTGCTCTCTTTTACCCGAGATGCAATGTTGAGCATGGATACTGCCGCAATGCTGGATAGCGCCTCTCCACGAAAACCGAGCGTAGCTATTTTTTCCAGGTCGTCTAAAGAGCGGATTTTGCTGGTTGCATGTTTTTCTATTGCAAACGGCATGTCTGCTTTTTCAATACCGCTGCCGTTGTCTGTTACGCGTATATATTTTACACCGCCGCCGCTTATTTCGACCGTAACCGCGGTAGCACCAGCATCGATCGAGTTCTCAAGCAACTCCTTAACGACCGCCGCGGGGTTGACAACGACCTCCCCTGCCGCTATTCGAGTATATATTTCTTCATCCAAAATACGAATTTTAGCCATCCGTCATCTCTTTCTGTATATTATACAGGTAGTTCAATGCTTCGATAGGCGTCAGCTTTTCCACATCCAGTTCTTCGAGTTGCTTTAAATAGAACAATTGTTTTGTATTGTGTTCCGCTCTTTGCGGCTGTTCTGCCGGCTCTGCATCAAACAACTCGGCTTCTCCGTTTTGCAGGCGGTCCAAAAAACGGCGCGATTTTGTAATTACTTCCTTTGGCAAACCCGCAAGGCGTGCAACCTCGATGCCAAAGCTTTTGTCTGTTCCCCCGTCAACGATTTTATGGAGAAAAACGATTTCGTGCCCAATCTCTGAAACGGCAACCGAACAATTCTTGATTTTGTCGTACAACTGTTCGAGCCCAATCAACTCGTGATAGTGCGTAGCAAACATTGTTTTTGCGCCGATATGTTCGATTATATATTCTACGCTTGCCCACGCAATAGCCAGCCCGTCAACTGTGCTTGTTCCCCTGCCGATTTCGTCCAGAATAAGAAGGCTTTTTTCTGTTGCGTTGTTAAGTATATTGGCAAGCTCGTTCATCTCTACCATAAACGTACTCTGCCCGGAGGCTAGGTCGTCCGACGCGCCCACTCTCGTAAAAATCCTGTCTACCAAACATATTTCTGCATACGACGCTGGAACAAAGCTTCCCATGTGCGCCATCAGCACAATTAAACCCGTCTGCCGCATATAAGTGCTTTTTCCCGCCATGTTTGGCCCTGTAATAAGCAATACATTGTTGTTGCCCCGGTCGATCGTAACGTCGTTTGGCACAAAACTGTTTTTCATGGTGCGTTCGACGACCGGATGCCGGCTGTCCTTTAGGTGTATCGTACCATTTTCCGTCAGTTTTGGGCGTACAAAGTTGTTTTCATATGCAACTTCGGCAAGCGATTGCAGTACATCCAGCGCGGCAAGCGCAGCCGCCGTCTTTTGCATCCGGGCAATGTTTTCTTTTAAAACATCCCGGATTGCTTCAAACAGCTCCTGTTCCATACGTTTCCTGTTTTCTTCCGCATGCAGGATCGTATCTTCCATTTCTTTAAGCGCTTCGGTTATAAAACGCTCACAATTTGTCAGAGTCTGCTTGCGGACATACCTGTACGGTACCAGCTTCAAATAAGAGTTTGTCACTTCTATAAAGTAGCCGAAAACCTTGTTGTATTTGACGCGCAGGTTTTTTATGCCGGTCGCTTCCTGCTCTTTTTTTTCAAGTGTCAATATCCAGTTCTGGCCTTGCTCTGCCGCATCCAGTAGCTCGTCCAGCGCGGCATTATAGCCGCGGCGAATCATTTCTCCCTCAGTGATGCCCGCTTTGGCGTCTTCGCGGATGGCTTCCTCAAGCAATGTACACACTTCTGGAAGCATATCGATTTCTGTATATAGTTTTTGTAAAAGCTTGCTGGAGGTATGCCGCAATACATCCTTTATATCCGGCAAGAAGGATGTGGTTTTCAAATACTTCCGAAACCGCATCCAGACGATTGTTGATCTGGCTTGGCTGTACCAGCGGTTTTGTAACGTATTGCTTTAGCTTTCTGGCGCCGGCGGCGGTTTTGGTTTTGTCCAGCAGCCACAAAAGAGACCCCTTTTTATGCCCCTGCATAATCGTTTGTGTCAGCTCCAAATTCCGGCGCGTGCTGTGGTCTAGCTGCATGTACTCCAAAGTATGGACCGGTTTTATTTTATTGATATGCTCGAGTGCGTTCAGTTGGGTAGCGTTCAAATATTCTATCAGTGCGCCTGCTGCGCCAATTCCGGCGGCGTTGCCTTCTACCCCATACCCTTTTAGGCTTTGTACGCGAAAATGCTTTTTAAGCGCGCGCTCGGCCTGCTTGGCATCAAAGTACGAATCATTCCAGGGGGTTACATGTATGTCTTGCCCTTTTATTTTTTCAAAGAGCTGTAATACCTGCTTGCATGAGGAATCTGCTGCAATCGCTTCCCGCGGTGCAAGGCCGGTAATCGTATTGAGCAGCTGTATTTCGCTTTGCGCATCGGCAATACAAAACTCGCCCGTCGACACGTCGCAATAGCAAAGGCCAAACTGGTTACCCAAAACACTGAGGGAAATAATATAATTATTTTCCTTCTCATTCAAAAGCGTATCTTCCGTAACCGTGCCGGGGGTAATGATGCGTGTAATTCCCCGTTCTACAAGCCCTTTGGCTTTTGATGCATCTTCCAGTTGGTCGCAAATGGCAACTTTATGTCCGCTTTCTATTAATCTATTAATATAAGAATTTACCGAATGGTGGGGCACGCCGCACATGGGCGCACGCTCCTCCAAGCCGCAATCTCGCCCTGTAAGCGCAATTTCCAGTATTTTAGATGCGAGAATCGCATCCTCAAAAAACATTTCGTAAAAATCGCCCAACCGAAACATAAGGATACAATCTTTGTTTTGTTCCTTTAGTTGCAGGTATTGTTGCATCATTGGTGTCAGCGTTGCCATCATTCAGTCCTTTTGTGTTTGAGATAATTCTCCAAAAAGCGTTGTTCGTTTTATTTCTGTTATATCTACGTTATAAAAGCCGCCGATCATATCTTTTGCGCCTTCAAAATTGACCATTTTTCCTCCGGTCGTCCGTCCGCAAATATGTCTGCTGTCGCGCGTGCTTATGCTTTCGGCCAATACATTTACAGTTTTTCCCGCATACTGCTTGTTGCATTCGTATGTTATTTCGTTTTGAAGCTCGATAAGCCGCATAATGCGCTCGGTTTTTATCTCTTCGGGAACTTGCCCGGGCATTTCCGCCGCTTTTGTTCCGCTGCGCTTCGAATACACGAACGTATATGCCGCATCAAACCGGACGTCTTTTACAAGCGACATGGTTTCGCCAAAATCTTCGTTCGTTTCGCCCGGAAAACCTACAATAATATCTGTTGTAATGGTAATGTTGGGAACAGCCTTCCGTATTTTTTCAACAAGGCCAAGGTAGTGGCTGCGCGTGTATTTGCGGTTCATTTTCTCCAGCACCCTATCTGACCCCGACTGCACAGGCAGATGGATGTGTTTGCATATTTGCCCATATTCGGCAATTACATCTATCAATTCATCGGACAGGTCTTTTGGGTGAGAGGTCATAAAACGTATGCGCGCGATATCCGTTTTTTCACATATTTCAGTCAGCAATACAGGAAATGTATCGCTCCCCCCTCCGTTGTATGAGTTTACGTTTTGCCCCAGCAGTGTTACTTCCTTAAAGCCGGCATTGGGCAGTGCAGCAACTTCGGCAACGATTTTATCCTTGGCGCGCGACCGTTCCCTGCCCCGCACATAGGGCACAATGCAATACGAGCAAAAGTTGTTGCACCCATACATGATATTTACAGAAGCCAAAAGCCAATTCCTCCGAAGGACGGGCAAATCTTCGGCGATTTCTAAATCGGAATCCGAAACTTCCAAAATCCTTTTTTTGTCAAATACACACTTATTAATTAATGTAGGCAATGCATGTATATTATGTGTGCCGATGATGATATCGACAAACGGAAATGTCTGCGAGAGCTTTGCGGCAGTCGCTTCTTGCTGGGTCATGCACCCGCATACGCCAATAATCAGGTTTTTATTTTCCTGCTTGCGCTGTTTTAGCGCGCCGATGTTTCCAAAAACCCGCCGGTCCGCATTTTCACGTATGCTGCATGTATTAAACAAAACCAGGTCTGCCGCGGCACGGCCTGCAGCAGGGCGGTACCCCAGCTTTTCCAGCATACCCGCTATTTTTTCGGATTCGTGCTCATTCATCTGGCAGCCATATGTAACAATATGATATTTTAAGCTGTTTTGCTCTATATATTCATGCAATTCTGCAAAATTTTCCATGCATACCATTATAATCTAAAACGACATTAAAATCCATAAAAAACTAAACGGGCATACCGCAGATTTTTACTTGTTTTTTGTGCATTATATATTGACATTGCGGGCAATTTCCAGTATATTAGAATACGTCGCAAATAAAGAGCTGCCTCGGGGTGTAGCGCAGTTTGGTAGCGTACGTGCTTTGGGAGCATGGGGCCGGGGGTTCGAGTCCCTCCACCCCGACCAGTCATTCTAGGCAAGCTTTTTATTATGTGGCCCCATGGTCAAGCGGTTAAGACATCGCCCTTTCACGGCGGTAACAGGGGTTCGATTCCCCTTGGGGTCACCATTATTTTTAAATACTTGTTGCCTTTCTCCTGGGCCCTTAGCTCAGTTGGTCAGAGCGGTCGGCTCATAACCGATTGGTCCGGGGTTCGAGTCCCTGAGGGCCCACCATAAGCCCATTTGTCGCGGGATGGTCAGGCAAACAAGTGTTATGCGGCCTGGTAGTTCAGTTGGTTAGAACGCTAGCCTGTCACGCTAGAGGTCGAGAGTTCGAGTCTCTTCCAGGTCGCCAATTTTGCCTCGGTAGCTCAGTCGGTAGAGCAAGGGACTGAAAATCCCTGTGTCGGTGGTTCGATTCCACTCTGAGGCACCATTTTTTTGCTGATGTAGCTCAATTGGCAGAGCAGCTGATTTGTAATCAGCAGGTTGCGGGTTCAAGTCCCATCATCAGCTCCACACATCGGGGCAAAACTGTTTGCTCCGTTTTTTTTGAAAATTTTTTTAATACTTCTCTTCTTTTATTTAAAAGCACCGCCCCATACGGTTTTTTTGCGTGAAAAATTTTTATGGTTACACCATATTATCAATTTCGTGTTATTTTTTATTGAATATCGCTTGATTAATATTTAAATTAGGACTATAATCTAGACAACTTGATATGTTCCAAAGAAATTTCTTTTCCTGGCCAGTTTGGCAAACACCACGCCAGCCTGCCAGCCAAAAAAATTTATTGCATTGTCAGACTGAAGAGTAAACGCAGGAGTAGTGAAATGCATCCACCGTAGGTACGGACTTATTTGGGCTGCCCCCAATCTTTGTACCAAGTACAGAGTTAGTGGAGGAGGCATCGTAAAAGTTTCTTATACAGCATATACCATGCT
>JBMNTU010000046.1:0-17638 GCA_050945895.1 Christensenellaceae bacterium
CCTGAGAGAGAAAACATGACCAAAAAACGATTGATGCCGACTTCTGTCAAGGCAGAAAAGACAAAAAAAATCGATAAACGCCTATTCCTGCTCAACCTTGTTCTAATAAGCGTATTTGTAGTGGTTATTTTGGTCGTGGGCGCATACGGCGGGTTAAAAACATTCACCGAGCGCGAAGTGTTTGCCGAAAACGTTACAATCTATGGAGAGGCAGTTGGGGGCCTAAGCTATACGGAAGGCCGCAACCAGGTGCTGCAAAAGCAGGAGGAAACCTTTGCGGAAATCAGCATTCCGGTAGAGTTCAACGGAAGCACGCATGTGTTTACGGCGCAGGAATTAGGGGTATCGGAAAATGTCGAAGACACGGTTACTTCGGCCTATATGTTCAATAAGCAGGGGCAGTCTGTAACGGAAGATTACCTGAAAAGCTTCGAAACGCTGGATATAGAAGCCGAAGTTACGGTAGACCGGCGAATGATGGAAAACTATGTTGGCGCCTTTATTGCCGAAAACAGTGTTGAACCGGTGGACGCGACAGCCGAGTTCGACAGCAGTACGCGCGAGTTTTCTTATACGGAAAGCAAGGAAGGGCTAAGCGCAGATATTGCGGCGTTGTGCGACTTGCTGGAGAAAAAAATACAGGATGCGGATTACAGCACGCTGACGGTCGAAAAGACAGTGGTGGCGCCTGCGCTGTCCACAGAAGAGCTAATAAGCAATACTGCGCTGATTGGCCGGTGCGAAACAGAACTGGCGGACAGCGAGGCAAGAAACCGTAATATCAACGAGGCATGCAGTGTGTTGACCGGGTATACGATTATGCCGGAGGCCACTCTTTCGCTGAACGACCTGTTTGGCCAGCGCACCGAAGACAAAGGGTATGTGGCGGCAAGCGCCATTCCGGATGGAAAGCTTGAAACAGAGGAAATTGGCGGGGGAATCAGCCAGGTTGCGGGCACGCTTTACAATGCGGCGCTTTTGGCGGATATGGAAATTGTGGAGCGTTCCAGAAATTCCTGGCCGCCGGACTACCTGGAGGTGGGGCTGGACGCCGCACTAAGCTGGGACGATAAGGACCTGAAGATTAAAAACCATACGAAATATCCAATGTATATTGCGGCGCTGTTTGTAGAGGGAGCGGTCGTTGTAGAAATTTATGGGCAGTCCTCGGAATATGATATAGAAGTGGAAAATAAAATTTTGAAGGAAACGCCCATTCCCAGCCCGCAGCACCAGTTTTCTTCCGAGTATAAGTCGGGAGAGAATGTTGTGCTGGTGGAAGGAAAGAAAGGGTATGAAGTGGAAGTGTACCGCCACTACCTGCAGGGGGATATACTCGTAAGAAGCGAGCTTGTATCGGAAGACTATTTTCCGGAAATCAGGAGTATTATTGTAGAAGGAACCGGCTAAAAAATCGGATATAATAACGATTTACCGTTGCAAAATGGCATGCTATACGGCATAATGAAGTTATTATACGGTTTGAATAAATGATTGAACGAACGCATATAAAACCAATGATCGGGAGGAACAAGGCAATGAAAAAAGCGTCAGAGGTACTGGGACTGAGCGTATTGGGCATAAAGGAAGGGGCCGAAAAGGGCATTACCGAAGATTTTATGATCAACGCAGAACGGAAGAGCGTGGAGTACCTGATATTGAAATCCGGCCATGGATATGAGCTTCGGGCAATTCCCATCGAGGATGTGCTGGGAATTGGCGAAGACTATGTCATGACGTCCACTATAGAAAATGCAAAAATGATCTACGAATCGCAGGAGCTGCTGGAAATCATCAGCAACGGATTTTCTATTCTGGGGGCAAAGCTGATAACAAATACAGGTAATGTATTGGGGACTATTTCCGAATTTACCTTTGAAGAATCGGACGGCAGCCTGATTACGCTGACGCTGGAAAACGGCGACGAATACGACGGAACAATGCTTTCTTCGCTGGCAGGCCAAATTGCCGTAATCGACCTCGAAAGCCAAAAAGAGGAAGAGGAGCCAAGCGAAGGGGAAGCGCCGTCCTATTTTGGAAATTTTATGGCAGACGCACCCGAAGAAATCATTGAAGAGGAAGTTATAACAGAGGAAGTACAGCCGGAGGATGGGCCAACGGCGGAAGATATTGAAAGCGAACGCCTGGACGACGAACGGCGCGAAGAGCAGGCCCGCCAGGACGAAGAAGAAGCGCGGCTGGAAAAAGAACGCCAGGAAGAATTGCAGCGGCAGGAGGAGCGCAAGCAGCAGCTTCTCGAAGAAGAACGCCGCCGCGAAGAAGAGCGTCTGGAAGAGCTTCGCAAAGAAGGGCTGCTTGACGATGTAGCGCCGGCAGAGGAAGAAGAAAAAAGCTCTCCGCTAGAGGCGCTGCGGCAGGCGACGCAACCCAAGGAACAGAAAAACAGCGCACTGGAGGAGCAGTCGGCGTCTTTCCTTTTAGGAAAGACCGTAAAAAACGACGTTGTATCCGAAGACGGCGCCATCCGGCTGGCGGCAGGCACGGTGCTTACGCAAGAAGTAATCAACATGGCAAAGCAGCACGATTTGATTTTGACGCTGACGCTCAACGTATAATAAATAATCCTAAAAATAGAAGACCCGCCGGGCGGCGGGTCTTTTTTATCGATTGGCTGGGGCGGTCATGCAGGGAGAGAAGCTCGTTTGTACGCGCCCGTTTTGGTTTTGGTAAACGTTTTGCTGGTATATCCCTGTTTTTTTATCAGAAATGGCATATAAATAATTGTATACCAAAACAAACCCGCCGCTTTTACGGGCGAAACAAAAAAATGCCATGCATTTTTCCGTACAGTATTGACATTCCGCGCCCGATTTAATACAGTTAACTATGTACGTTTGTTTTTTTACGACCGAAATAAATTGGAGGAAGAGAAAACCATGAGTAAGTATGCAGAGTTGAGTGATTTCGCAACAGAAATCAGAGTTGAAACACTGAAAGCGCTCGGAAAACTTGGTTTTGGGCACCTTGGCGGCGCCCTTTCCATCACCGATCTGCTGGCAGTGCTTTATGGCAAAGAAATGACAATCGATCCCAAAGACCCCAAAAAGGCAGACAGGGATCAATTTGTACTTTCCAAAGGACACGCGGGCCCCGCACTTTATGCGACGTTGGCGCTTAAAGGCTATTTCCCGATGGATGTGCTTGGAACGATCAATACGCCCAACACCATTTTGCCCAGCCATTGCGACCGCAACAAAACACCGGGTATCGACATGAGTACTGGGTCGCTGGGGCAGGGAATGTCTACGGCAATCGGTATTGCAATGGCACAAAAGATGAACGGCACCAAAGCCTACACATATCTTGTGCTGGGTGATGGCGAATGTGACGAAGGCCAGGTTTGGGAAGGCGCACTGTTTGCGCCGCAGCATAAGGTCACAAACCTGATTGCTTTTGTGGACTATAACAAAAAACAGTTGGACGGCTATACGAAGGATGTACTTGACCTTGGTGATGTACGCCAAAAATTCGAAGATTTCGGTTGGTTTGCGCAGTCGATCGATGGGCACGACGTGGATGCGATCGTTGACGCGATTGCAAAAGCAAAGGCGCAGTCGGATAAGCCTTCGATGATCGTTTTGAACACGGTTAAGGGCAAAGGCTGCCGCTTTGCGGAAGAACCTCTGTATAACCACCACATGACCTTCACGAAGGACCAGGTCGATGAAGCGTTGAAAGAGCTCGGATGCTAAACGGGGGAGGAAGATAAAATGGCAGATTATAAAGTTTGTAAGACAATAGAAACAGAAAAACACGCAATGCGTGATACGTTTGGTGAGGTTATTACCGACCTGGCCGGCAAAAACAAGAACGTTATTTACATGGATGCCGATTTGATGAACTCCCTGGGGATGGTTCCGTTCCAGGAAAAGTTCCCCGAGCAGACCATTAATGCGGGCATTCAGGAAGCCAACATGGTTGGTGTGGCCGCCGGCCTTTCCAGCATGGGAAAAATCCCCTATGCGCACACATTCGCATGCTTTGCAACACGCCGCGTTGCAGACCAGATATTTGTATCATGTGCGTTTGCAAAAGCAAATGTACGCATTATCGGCAGCGATCCGGGTGTTACGGCAGCGTTTAACGGCGCTACGCACATGCCTTTTGAAGACATCGGCATCATGCGCGTTATTCCGGAAATGACGATTATCGAGCCGACCGATTCCGTTATGTTGGCCGACATCCTTCGTCAGACAGAAAAGCTGTATGGAAACTTCTATATCCGTCTTTCGCGTAAAAATGCGGAGAAAATCTATGAAGACGGTGCAAAGTTTGATATTGGCAAGGCGGCGCTGCTGCGCGACGGAAAAGATGCGACAATCATCGCAAGCGGCATTATGGTAGCCGAGGCGTTGCGCGCTGCAGACGAGCTGGCAAAAGAGAATATCTCTGTTCGCGTGCTCAACATCTTCACAATTAAGCCCATTGATGCAGACGCGATTACTGCGGCGGCCAAAGAAACGGGCGCCATCGTTACGGCAGAAAACCACAACTATCTGAACGGCCTTGGAAGTGCCGTTGCGGAGGTCGTGGGCGAAACATGCCCCGTGCCCGTAAAACGTATTGGCATCAAAGATCATTTTGGCGAAGTTGGACCGGTTGATTTTCTTAAGGAAAAATTCGGCCTTACAGCCAAAGATATCGTTTCCGCTGTTAAGGCGGCGGTTGCGGCAAAAAAATAAAAAACCGATAAAAATATCCTCCGAAGCGGTTCGGGGGATATTTTTTTGTGTATAAATGAAGTCCTAAACAGAAAATGTAAACAAATTATTAAGGAACCGAAATAATGTTTGACAATGAAAAAAAAGAGTTTATAATAAAAAAGTAATAAGGTTCCTTAACAATATGAAAGGAGAATATCAATATGAATGAAGACATCAGAGAAAAATTGCAAAATCAGATATTACAGCTGGGAAATATACTATACCGCAGGTACAATCCGTGGGTAAACTTAAAAGAGGGCGCCCACATTCACAGGGGACAGACGCGTCTTTTGAGGCTGTTGTTTATGCAGGATGGAATATCCCTCAAAGAGGTTGTGGAAAAGCTGGATATACGCCCTTCCTCGGCTGGGGAACTTGCGGCAAAGCTGGAGCAGGCAAGCCTCATAACCCGCAAGCCGGATGAAAAGGATAAGCGTATCATGCGCCTATACCTGACGGAAGCAGGGCGGGAAAAAGCGCAGGGCGTCGCTTCGGCCCGGGATGAAATGATGGGTGAGATCTTTTCCGGGCTGACGGAGGAAGAGCAGCAAACGCTGTCTACGCTGCTTGAAAAGCTGATCGACTCTTTCCGGGAGCGCATGGAAGCATGCAATGTGGAGAGGCCGCATTGCGGCGGGATGGAGCATATGCTCAGCCACATGGAAGACAAGCTCCGGCATGCAAGGCCATATATGGATGAGCAGGCCTTTATGCATATGGAAGAGCGGGCAAAGCATTTCAGGGAACATATGAAACGGCATGGCCATGCCGGGCCGCCCGAATGCGGCGGCCACAGGCCGGAAGAGACAACGGATGAGCAATAAAAAAAAGCAAGCAAAGGAGGGATTGCGATGAAGCAACACATTGCACAGCCGGAACTGGAACAGGCAATACCGGGAAAAACGATGGAATATCTGTGGGATCTGGCAGAAAACATGGAAGACGACAGGCAGACGTTTGAGCTGTCGCTGGCCAACCTCAGCGGGCACGAAGTACAGGAAATCGTGCACCGGTCGGGGTCGCGGCACAGCGAAATTATCCACAAGGTTGCGGGTCTGCAGCCCGTGAATTGCAACATACTGGTGGATAAAGACGAGCAAAGCTGCAAAATGAAAATATTGGCATAATAAGGAGGCGGTACAATGAAAGAATTGACGGAATCGAAGGAGCATTACCTGAAAATCATACACGAATTGATCCGGCAAAACGGAAGCGCAAGAGTATCCGAAATCGCGCAAAAGCTAGACGTAACCAAAGCCAGCGCCAGCAGGGCAGTAAATGAATTAACAGCGCGCGGACTGTTGTACCGCGAAGGCAAGCTGGTGCGCCTGACAAGCACGGGAGAGCGGGTTTCACGCCAAATATTGGAACATTTTGAAATTGTAAAAAACTACCTGATGGAAAGCGCTAAAATAGATGAGGCAACGGCAACGACCGTAGCCTGCGCGCTGGAGCATGTGCTCGACTACGAACAGGTTGAACAACTAACGGCCTAACAGCCCGTTTTGCAAATAGATAAAAAGCGCCGGGAATTTTCCATCCGGCACTTTTTTTATTTTTCGGAATATGGTCGGCGCTATGCGGCAGAAGGCAACCGCTCAGGCGATCTGCTGGTTTTTCTTGGAAAGGACGAGCGCCGCCGCGAAAAATGCAAGGGCAAACAGCGCTTGCACACCCATGCTCTGCCAGATTTCGGAAAAGCCGCTCGCCGAAACAGAGCCCTGGCTGGCGATATCCAGCGCATTGACATACCAGTACGTCGGCATGAATTTTGCAACGGTCTGCATTCCCGCGCCCATGATTTCGAGCGGGACAAATATCCCCCCCATAAAGCAAAACCCTAGGCCTATTACATTGGAAATAGCAGAAAGCATATTGGCGCTTTTTGCCAGGTGGCCGATGAGAAAGGCCAGCGCAGCTGCCACAAGAAGGAAGCACGCGGCGTTAGCCAGGCACAGCAATGCGCCCTCAATCAGCATGTCGCTGCCATACATGATAAAACCAAACGCAATCAGCGCTGCAAAGCATACGGCGGAAAACACGGCGGACCCGCCAATCAGGCCAAGGTTTCGGCGGCCGATGGGCAGTGCAGAGCTATTCATACGCATGGCGATGTTTTTACTGCCAAATATCATCAGTACAGGGCACAGGCCAAAAATCATCATTAGCATCAGGCTGTACGGCAGGTAGTTGTAGAAATAATACACGGAGGGCATGTTCCGTGCTTCCTCATGCGTCATCGTTACATCCGCTTCTTTCGAAAGGTCGGCTTCGGCGTTTGCCAGTGCAGAAGAAGCAGGCTGGCCTGCCGCAATATAGGTGCCGGCAGTGGCAACAAAGCGGTTGATCAGGCGGTCTACATAGGCGCCGGTGTACGAGTTGGGTATGGTGGCAACCTCAAGGGTGGGTCCTTCTCCCGCCAAAAAAGCGGCCTCGTATCCATCGGGGATAAAAAGAATATATTCCACCTCGCGGTTATAAAGCGCGTCCTGCAATGCCTGCCGGTCGCCTTCCAACGAAACGAGGGTATGGTGCTTATCGAGCAGCGCCTGGATGGCCGAGGAGGTCTCCGTCCGGTCGTTGTCTACAACAGCGACCGGAACTTTGGACTCGGTAAAAAACTGAGACTGCTGCTGGCCGCCGACGCTGGAAAAAGCGAGTGTCAACACCATAAAAATAGCGGCATACATGATAATCAGGTTCAGGTTTTGGCGGACGATTTTGAAAAAGCATTTAAACACTTGCATATTGTTTCCTCCGAAGTATAAGAACGCTGATGGCAAAGAGGATGACGCCGATTGCAGCCAGCAAAATATTGTTCATAAAATACCGGTCGCCCACGCCGTATGTGTCCAGCGAATAGAAGGAATCCACCATCAGCGCAGCGGGGTTGATTCGGTTAAGTACGGGCGCGCTTTGTTCTACCATATAGCGCATGTTCGGGTACATCAGCCCGCCAAAGAAACACAGCAACAGCGAAAAGCCAATGAGGATACCATCCTTGACCGAGGGCTTCATCCGAAAGGCGACGCCCACAAACACACCCAGCATAACGCCCGCAAACACGCCCAAAAGGCAGGTCAGCAGCATAGCAGGTATATTTTGCCCGAGGTCTACCTGCAATACGAATTTCAGGTACAAAAACAGGATGATGATAATGGCAAACATCACAGTGATGGCTGCCAAAATATCGCTTGCAACCAGCAGCGATTTTTTTGTCGGCGTAACGCCCTTCCTTACCCCCAACGGAGAAAGGCCGGGCTGAAGCGCCAGCGCTCCCGAAAGCCCGAAAAAGCTTCCGTACAGGCACGCCATGGCAATGAGCGCGTAAAAGTTTTGCACGAAGAAGTTTAGGCTGCCGTCCGAAAGCTGCACCTGCTCGGTAACGCTTTGGGGGTTTGCAAGCGGCTCTATGGCGTCCGCAATCTGCGCGGGATTTGTTTCCGCAAGGTTTGTAATGGTCGATTCTATCTGGATAAAGCTATCCAGCACATTTTTGAGCATGCTCGGCATAAGGCCGTCCGTGCGGACAACCAGCTCCGGTTCGCTTTCGGAAAGGATATAGATTCCCGAAACAGCCTCCTCCTCAAGCATGGTTTGTGCGTCCGCTTCGTTTGTATAGGTAATGGAAAGAAACGGGTCGTCCCCCGAGGCCAGCTCGTCCAGCGTTTCCTTAAAGTAGCTGCCTTCCTCGCTCTGCTGCACAACAGCAACAGGAATGGTCTCAAAGCTTTCGGAATTTTGCAGCGCCTGGCCGAACGTAATCTGGAAAAGCGTTGCAAGTAAAAGAGGGAATATCAGTGTCCAAAACATGTTTCCCCTGTCGTTTATAATGGTTTTGACGCGGTATTTATAAAGGTTTTTCATTCGTACTCGCCCCCGTCCCTAAGCTCGCGCCCCGTAATTTCAAGAAATACGTCGTTTAGCGTGGGCAGCTTGGCGTCCACCCTTCCAAACGGAATATCGTTTTGCTGCAAATAATTCAATATGTGCAGCAGGTTGTGTCCGCCTTTTTCGCACTTAATTTGCAGCATACCGTCCGAAAAAGTTGCAGAATATACATGCGGGAGCGAGCGGATGCCCAAAATGTGCTGCTCGCCTATTGCCGGAAGCTCGATAGAAATAGCCTCGCCGGCCTTAATCATGCGCTTCAGCTCTTCGCTGGTGCCTTCTGCAATGCTCCGCCCTTTGTCCATAATGACGATGCGCGTACAAATCTGTTCGACCTCCTCCATATAATGGGAGGTATAAATAATGGTGGCGCCCGCTTGGTTGAGCTTTACGATCCCGTCCAAAATATGCGCGCGGCTTTGCGGGTCTACGGCAACGGTCGGCTCGTCCAGAATAATCAGCCTTGGCTTGTGCGCGATTCCGCAGGCAATGTTCAGACGGCGCAGCAGCCCGCCCGAAAGCTTTTTAGGGAGGAACTTTTTAAAATCATTCAGGTCTACAAAATCCAGCGCTTCTTGCACAAGCTGGCGTCGCTTTTCTTTTTCCCGTACATAAAGCCCGCAGAAATAATCGATATTTTCGTATACAGTAAGCTCGTCCAGCACAGCGACCTGCTGGGGCACAATGCCGATTTCCTGCTTTGTTGCATAGCTTACCGGCGTCATTTTTTTGCCGAAGATGTCCACCTCGCCCTTATCCGTCGTAAGGAGGGACAGCAGGCAGTTGATGGCGGTTGTTTTGCCCGACCCGTTTGGGCCAAGCAGCCCCAACACCTCGCCTTCCTCTATTTTAAGGCTAAAATGGTCGAGCGCCAAAAGCTCTTTGTAACGCTTAACAAGGTTCACTGCAGATACAACTGTTTGCATAATCTGTTTCTCTCCTAATTGTTTTATGGGTCTAGTATAACGCGGCGGTAAAAAGATGTGCAGTGCCGGGCGTCATGTGTTTTTATGACAATTGTAATATGCAAAAGGCTGTAAGAATGTGTATAATATCGATAAAAGGAGAATGCCGTATGAAATGGGTAGAAAAGCTGCTGCTTTTCATCTTTGGGCTGGTATTGCTGCTGCAGAGGGATATCGAAGCGGTTTCTGTTGTTGCGCTTATTCTGGCGTTTAGCGTGGGCTGCTTTGGCGGCTATTTCAAAAAAAGCCTGTATTTTATTTTAAGCGGTGCAGCATGGATGGCCGCCGGCATGTTTTTTCCCCTGTTTTGCGTGTTTTGGCCGCTTGTCTTGTACGATGCGGTCCGAAAAAGAATCTTTTGGCTGGCAGTGCTTCCCGCGGCCAGCTTTATTGCGGCCGCGGGGTATTTTGCGCCGCTTGAAACGGCGGTACTCGCGCTGGCTGCCGCAGCGTCTTTTTTGCTGGCACTTCGGGAGCAAAGGGCAGAGCAGCTGCTTGGGGAAGTAAAGCGTATACGGGATGCATCCCGCGAGGCGACGCTGCTGCTGGACGAAAAAAACCGCGCGTTAAAAGAAAAGCAGGATTACGAAATCCGTATAGCGACGCTTACCGAGCGGGGCCGTATCGCGCGGGAGATCCACGATAATGTGGGCCATATGCTGGCGCGGGCCATGCTGCAAACGGGCGCCATCCGCGCGGTGGTAAAAGAGGAGCAGACGGCGGCGCAGCTGTCCGGTTTAAACGAAACGCTGACGGGCGCCATGAACAGCGTGCGGGAAAGCGTTCACGGGCTTAGGGACGAATCGTTCGACCTGCAAGGTATGATTGAAACAAGCATGCGGGATTTTTCCGAGGTTTCGTGCAGCCTGCACTTCGATATGGAAAAATATGCGCCGCAAAGTGTAAAGTATTGCTTTGCCGCCGTTGTGCGGGAGGCGTTTTCGAATGTGGTGCGCCATTCGGACGCAACGCGGGTCAATATAGATGTGCAGGAGCACCCGGCGTTTTTCAGGCTCCGTTTTTCGGATAACGGAACAGTGCAGAAAAGCGCCGCCGAAGCTATGCAGGCGGGTATGGGGCTGGATAACATGCGCGAGCGCGTGCAAAGCCTGGGGGGCCAGCTCAATATCAACAGGGAAAAGGGCTTTCATATCCATATCACCATCCCCAAAAACAAAGCAGGAGAGGGAAGATGAATATCATTATTGTAGACGACGATCCGGTCGTTACAGCGTCGCTTAAGACGATTTTGGAGGCGGACGAAGAGGTTTGCGTGCTGGCGACGGGCAGCGACGGCGAAGACGCTGTCCGGCTTTTTCGCGAACACAGTCCGGATATTGCGCTGCTGGATATCCGTATGCAAAAAATGACCGGAATTGAAGCGGCGAAGGCGATACTCGCAAAAGACAAGAACGCAAAGATTCTTTTTTTGACAACGTTTTCGGACGACGAATATATTGTTGCGGCCATCAATATGGGCGCAAAGGGCTATATCCTCAAGCAGGATTTTGACCAGATTATACCCGCGCTAAAAGCGGTTTACGCAGGGCAGAATGTTTTGGGGAGCGATGTTATAACAAGGCTGCCCTCGCTGATGGAAATGGAAAGCAAGGCAGACCTCTCCCGGTTTGGGCTGGATGCCCGCGAACAGGAGATCGTTTCGATGGTGGCGGATGGGCTGTCTAACAGGGAAATCGCGCAAACGGTTTTTTTGAGCGAAGGAACTGTGCGAAATTATGTCAGCATTATTTTGGAAAAGCTGGACCTTCGGGACCGGACGCAGCTGGCCGTATTCTATTACCGGAACCGCTGAGCTTTGAGGCAAAAAAATCCGCGGTATTCTGCGGATTATTGACAAGCGCTATACATTTGCAAAAAACAGCTTAAAGCAACGCAAATATGCGGATATCCGCATTTTCAAACACCAATTCGCCAAAGCGTTTGTCCAGCATAAATTCACCATGCTTTACTGTCGAGCTGACAAGGTAACCCACGCCGTTTTTCTTCAGCTCGGCGAGGGCAATTTCGTCATTGCCGTATGCGCGCTCCAGCGTTTGGAGGCGGCCGTCTATTTTCTCCAGGAAATTCGGTTCGTGCGTGCTTACATAATTGAAACCTTCCAGGTAGCATTGGCGCTCCGAAAAGGCAGTGTAGTAATAATAACGCGCATACTGGATGTCTTCGATATGGGTGAAGTATTGCCGGTCTGCCGCAAAGACGGCATCCTTTTGGGTGTTTTCCCTAAGCCACAGCATCCCCTCGTACTCGCCCAGGGAAATAATGTCGTCCCGCCCGACAACAGACGCGGGCGCCTCTTGCAGGGCGAGGACAGATTGCACCGTGGAAACGGTTTTGGGTACAGGATAAAGACCCATTGCCAAAATGACCGAAGCGGCCAGCGCGGCCGTCAGCTTTTGGTATGTTTGGCCAGTGGCGTATTCCCTCTGTGCGCAGGCAACCACCGCTAATACCGAAAAAGGCAGCGCGGCAGTTATAAAAAGCACATTGGAAAGGCCGGGCTGGTAAAAGACAGAGGCGCATACAAGCCCAAACAGCATGGCCCAGAACAAAAACCATTCCTTGCGCATATCTTCCCGGCGGTATTTTATTAAAACGACAAATAGCCAAATTAACCCGGCGAAAAGGATGATGTAGCTTACAGCAAGAAAAACCGGGTACATCAAAAGCTTGACTGCTGCCTGCGAAAGCGCCGGCGTGAGTGTTTGGAGCGCCGCCGTATAGTAGGCGGGCGGGTCCATATAGAGCGGGGAGCCGAACGCAACCTGCAGGCCGTTTACCGTGTTTACGCCCAGCGTCAGCGAAACAAGCAACGCGCCGGAAATTGCGACTGCCAGTATGCCGTGAAGCAGGATTACCCTGGTGTTTTGCTTTTTGGTAAGCATATACAGCATGGAAAAGCCCGCGCCCGCCAGAACAACCGCCGCAAACAGCCCTTTGGCGCCGCAAGCAACGACCAGCATGACCATAAACAGGATATAGTCTGCATCAAGCGGTTTTGCGCTTTGGATATTTTTGAGGTAGCGCAGGAAAAAATAGGCGGCCAGCAGCGCAAACGCCAGCGAGAACGCCGTGGCATACGCATGCAAGAGCATATGCGATAAAACGACCTCGTTTGTCAGCAGGATAAGGACCGTTACAGCCGCCCGCAGCCACAGGCGTTTTGTAAAAAGCGTTGTTAGCAGGTATGCTGCGCCAACAAACAGTATGACCTGCAAAACAGCCAGCAGCTTGAAATTGAGCACGAACGCCGAAATGCCTGTAATGTTGTAGAATACAGCTAAAAATACATGCGTAAAGTAGTGGTACACGAACGAAAAGCCCTGGATATGGAAATCGGCGGCGGGAAAGCCGTTTGCAAGGGAAACGGTGTTGCCCGTGTTCCACAGCATATCCTGGTAATAATTTTTGTAGGGGGCGGCATCTGTGGGCAGCGTGTTTTTTGAAACGGTGGTGAAAAAAACAAGCGTTAGCGCACATGCAACGAGCAGCAGGAACACCCACATATCCTTGCCGGCCGGTTTGATTTGCCTCAGCCGTTCTTTTTTGCGGAAAATATAGATAAGGCTCAGGGCGGCGACTGCCGCCATAAAAACCAGCAGGTATTCTTCGAGAGAGAGCGCGTAGACGATATAGTAAAGCGCGATGTTTATGGCAACGCCTGCCATATAGGAGGCGATGCCGAAGGCGACGGCGCTAAGGCGCGGCCGGACAAGCAGCACGAGCGCTGTGCCGGGCACAAACACAAACACGACCTGGCAAAGCAGGAAATAGAGCTGGTCTTCCAGTGCAATACTGCCAGTGACCGCCAAAAGCGCAATATAAAAAACGGAAAACGCAAGCAAAAACCACAACCAGTATGGACGGTTGAACCATTTTTGTTTTAGAGTCCGCTCTTGTTGCATAGAAACACCCATCTTTATTTTGCTAGACAATATCATATAATGTCCGGCAGGCAAATGCAAATATTTACTGTGGATTTGGTAAAACCCACATGTGAATAAATCATGAAAATACAAAAAAATGATTCTCAAGTAAAAACCAGTGTGGTATAATACAAAGCTGGAATACATAAAAGAGGTACTTGTAGATGAAAAAAACTTTACTGATCATAATGGCCGTCATTCTTACAATGTGTTGCGTCGCCGCCTGTTCGAAGGAGGAGCCGCAAGAAGACGGACCGGTGACGATATCGACAGAGGAGCAGCCGGATGAGCAGCCGACGGAAGCAGCCGAAGAAGACACCGGCGCGCCCGCAGATGCATCCCCCACAACGGGGCTGTCCGGGCATCCGGAGTATTTGCCGGTAATCGTACAGATCGAAAATGAATATGATGCGCGCCCGCAGGCAGGGCTGCAGCAGGCGGATATTGTTTACGAGTCTATGATTGAAGCGACGGATACGCGCTTTACCTGTATTTATAACGACAATTACCCGGAGCTGGCAGGGCCGCTCCGCTCTTCGCGGTACTATCACCAGCGCATCCAGCAGGAATGGGACGGGCTGTATGTTCATATGGGCGGCGCGATGGATCCGGAATTTCCGCTGACTTACATCTATGGGGAAAGCGGAGACCACATTAAGCAGCGCATAGACGCTACCAAAATGGACGAAAACGAACAGGTGTGGCGCAGGAGCGACAAGGATTTTGAACACAGCGCATATGTAAACGTCGCGGAACTTGCAAAGGCATACAATTATGAGCCGGTGCAAAGGCAGCCGTTTAAATTCTACCCGCTGGAAGACTATGCGGACGAAAAGGGCGTGGCGGAAATTAAAATGTCTTTCTGGCGGCAGCCGGGGTTTGTCGGCTATACATACGATGCGGATAAAGACAAATTTGTCCGCTATATGAACAACCTGAATTTGGAGCCGGTGCCGTTTATAACAGAGGAAACGGGCGAAGCCATCGAGGTGCAGAACATTATCGTGCAGTATGTAAGCGTACTGGAAGCGCCCAACGAGGGCGGACGGAAGATTGTAGAGATGGCGGGCGAAGGGCCCGCGGAGTTCTTTATCCATGGGAAGCATATGAAGGGGACGTGGGTGCGCCCGGAATATACCGATATTACGGTGTATTATTTGGAAAACGGCGAAGAGCTGACGCTGGCGCCGGGCAATACATGGATCGAAGTACACCCGAACGACAAGACGGTTCTTGTAGATTATGATGACGGAACGACCTACGATTCTTACGCTTAAAAAACAGTAAAGCATAGAAACCCTTTCGGCCAAAGCCGAGGGGGTTTTCTTTACCCGGCGCAACCGTTGTTTGCGTGTGGAAAGAGGCGGTGCGCCAAGTGTTTTCTGTTTATAGATAAATTGAAATGCAAAGACAAGGAATTGGGCCATGCCGGATGTAATTGTAAAAACGAAAAATGGAAGCCTCCGCGGATTTGAGCAAAAAGGGGTTTTGGCGTACTATGGAGTTCCGTACGCAAAAGCGCCGGTTGGTGCGCTACGCTTTGGGAAGACGCAGCCGGCGGAGGATTGGCAGGGCGTGCGCGACGCAACAAAATTTGGCGCGAACGCCTGGCAAACCCGTAAGCTGAAGTGGGAAATGAGCGAGGATTGCCTGTTTTTGAATATCTGGCGGCCGGATACGCAAAAAACAGATTTGCCGGTAATGTTTTTTATCCATGGCGGCTCCTTTGCGACGGGCGCGGGCAGCGATCCGGAACTGAACGGCGCAAACCTTGCGAAAAACGGCGAGGTGGTCGTTGTTACGATCAACTACCGTTTGAATGTGCTGGGGTTTTTGGATTTTTCTTTTTTGGATGAGGCGTTTTGCCCAAACTGCGGGCTGTATGATATTTTGGAGGCGCTGAAATGGACGCATGAAAACATTGGGGCCTTTGGCGGGGATAAGGAGAACATTACCGTATTCGGGCAGTCGGCCGGGGCAATTTGCGCCTCTGTGCTGTCTGTTATGCCCGAGGCGCGTCCGTATATTGCCAAAGTGATTATGATGAGCGGCGGCCCTACGCTGCTTTATAAAAAGGATTTTTACCAGAAGATCGCAAAAAAATATATGGAGTTTATGGAAATTAGGACGGGGGAAGAACTGATGAGCCTGCCTGCTGAAAAGCTGGCGCTGCGGCACAAGGAGTTTGCCTCTTATTGCGGGCTGGGCGCAGGCACGTTTATGGTGGAGGTGGATGGCAATCTGGTTCGGGAATATCCGATTCCTGCGGCGAAAAAAGGCGAGGGGCGGGAAATACCTATATTGATTGGAACAACGCGCGAAGAAATGTCTTTTTTCTTCATTCGGCCGGTTGCAGACATGCTGGATATTCGGAATATCATGGATTCGGGCGTAGGCGTTGAAGATGACGAAGTAAAGGAAAGCATTGTACGCTGCTATGAACGGTACGGAAAAAAAGGCCCGGCGATTATGCTTTCGGATATGGTGTTCCGCATGGCAAGCATGTGGTTTGCCGAAAGCTATCATGAACACGCGGATACATGGCTGTACCGGTTTGACTATGCGACGCCTGCCATGAAAGCTTCGAGGCTGCATGCGTTCCACTCGAGCGATATGCCGTTTGTATTTGGCAATTTCCGTGAAGGATTGGCAAGGCTCATGTTCCTCTTTTCGCTTGATAAAAGAAAATATATGCGCGTTTACAGGGAAATGCAGCAGGATTTTGTTATGTTTGCAAAAGAGGGGCGGCTAGCGTGGGAAAAAGTGAAAAACGGAAAAATGACAGGCAAATGCTACGACGAAGAATGCACGTTTGGGCATATTGTAGAGCCGGATATACTGGAGGCGTATAAGAAAACAGATTTCAGGCGGCGCAGCTTTGAGGAAGGGTAAGGCCTAGGCGGCTGTTTTATAGGTAATCTGCTGCCCGTCCGAAAAAATAACAATGTCGCCCAAAAGGTCGGTGCGAAGGGTCGTAACGCTATTTGCATCTAAAATTTCGACTGTTTCGCTGTGCGGATGGCCGTAATCGTTGTCTTCCCCGGTGGTGATAAAGGCAATTTCGGGTGTTGTAAGGTCGATCAGCTCTTGCGACGTGGAGGCGGCGCTGCCGTGGTGGCCGATTTTTAAGACGTCTACGTCCAGAAGTTCGGGGTAGAGCGTTAGAATATCGCCCAGCGCACCGTCTTCTATATCGCCGGTCAGCAGGAACTTTGTATCGCCGTATTCCATCAGGAATACGATGCTGGATTCGTTGGCGCTGTCGTAGTCTTTATCCTGCGGGTTTAGGAAAGTGATGCGCGCCTGCCCCAGGGAAAACTCCATGCCCGCCACGCCTGTTACAACGGCGACGTTGTTTTGCTCGAGCTGCGCGAGCATATCGGTATAGGTTTTTGTATCTTTGGGAAAGCTGGTCATATAAAACACTTCGGGCGTGTGGCGCTCGATTACGTCGTCCATCGAGCCGATGTGGTCTGCGTCCGGGTGGGTCGCCAGGGCGGCGGTGAGCGTTTCGGCCTGCAACACGGAAAGAACGTTTGAAATATGGGAAAAATCGTCCTGGTCGGCAGCGTCTACCAGCAGCGTTTGGCCGCCGGGTTCGCGGATAACGATGCAGTCGGAATTTCCCGTATCTACCACAAACAGGATTAGCTTACCGCTGTTTTCGGGGAGGGATACCAGCGTTTCGATATTCATTTTGTCTTGCACATCTGTGGGCGTGAAGGATTGGCGGAGCGCATTTTCGATTTGGGAAAAAAACTCGCTGCCCTGCCCGCCCGACACGAGCAGTACCAGAATAACAGCAATGCAAACAAGCGCCGTTACAATACCGCCCAGTTTTCCGTTTTGTTTTTTGCGGCGGGTATTTCGCCGTTTTTTGCCATAGTTGCGTTTTGCCATACTACTTTCCCAATCTATTGACGAAGTGGCGTGAAGGCTCCTATAATTATATCATATCCTTCCAAGAAAAACTCTGAAGTAGGATATGATGTTAGTGTCAAGTAAACGTTGGCAAGCAAGAGCCTTTTACAAAAGATATAATGACATTTGTTTTTCGTATCTATGACAACATCATATCACTGAAGCGTCATTGTTGAAAAGGGTTTTTGCGACA
>JBMNTU010000047.1:0-17361 GCA_050945895.1 Christensenellaceae bacterium
AAAAATCCATACAAAACCTTATACGGAACAGCCTGACCTTCCGCACAGCTATAGGCCTGCGTTTTTTTCTTTGTATTTAGTTCAATACTTATCGCCGTCCGCACCGAAGCTTTCTGGAGCATGGATTCCTGCACCGTCGCTGCGGCTCTCGTTCAAACGAAACTGCGAAACCAGGTTTTTCATGATCTGCGCTTGGCCAGACAGTTCTTCCGAAGCGGCAGCGCTTTCTTCTGCCGTAGCGCTGTTAGACTGTATAACCGTCGATATCTGGTCTACACCTTGCTGGATCTGCTTAACAGCAGCCGCCTGCAACTGCGTACCCTCGGACACCTCTGTCATTTTTTCAACGATTTCATTGGCGCCATCTACAGCAACCAGCAGTGAACTTGCCGTATCATCTGCAATTTTAGAGCCGTTTTCCACCGCTATGATAGAGGTCTCTATAAGTGCTGCCGTGTTTTTGGAGGCTTCCGCACTTTTCCCCGCCAAATTTCGGACCTCGTCCGCCACCACGGCAAAGCCTTTGCCCGCATCGCCCGCACGCGCTGCCTCTACCGCCGCATTGAGCGCCAGTATGTTTGTCTGGAATGCAATATCCTCAATTGTCTTAATGATTTTCCCAATTTCCTGTGAGCTGCTGCTTATTTCGTTCATCGCACCAATCATTTCCTGCATTTTGTTGTTGCTTTCCAACAGTTCTGCGCCCACAGTTTCTATACGCTGACTAATCCCGCTCGTATTACTTGCGTTTTCCTGCAATCCGTCCGAAGCCATGCTCAGCGTATCAGCCAGTTCTTGCACTGTTCCTGCCTGCTCAGTCGTTCCTTGTGCAAGCTGCTGCGAACCATTGGACACATGAAGCGATCCTGCCGCCACTTGGTCCGCCGCCTTGTTGATTTCTCCAAATACATGGTTGTTTTTTTCCAGCATTTGCCGAAGCGCCTTGCCTACCGCATCTTTTTCGGAAGCAATCTCAACATTGGCCGTCAAGTCTCCGTCGGCAATCCTCTCAATTACGTCGGCTTGTTTTTTTGTATGCGCCACAATGCTTGCAAACGAATGGGAAAGCTCACCGATTTCCAGTATCGTTGAATTCACATCCACAGAAACATCGACAGCGCCCGCCGCAATTTCGTCCGAGGCTTTCACAATCTCTTTGATGGGCAAAGCAATCTTTCCAGAGGTTCGCCGGAACAACAACAGAGCAATAGCAATGATAATTGCAGCAATCAAAATTGCTTTCCATAAAAAATCGATCATAGCATCTGTCTTAACCGTTGTGTATTCACCCACGAACAACATTCCAATTGCAGAATCATCTGCCGTTTTCAGCGGCATATAGCGGACATACGCCTCTTTTCCCAGTACTTGTGCCATGCCGGTATAGGTCTCTCCACCCAACACCTGCGCTGCAATCGCTTCATCTGCCTACGTGCCTACTGCACGCGTGCCGTCGGCCTGAACTACTGTTGTGGACACCCGCGTATCGCCCAAAAAGACGGTTACCTCACCACCTACAATTTCTTTTACGGTGTCTACAAAATTATCCGTGTCCAACCGGAACCCCGCAGATATCAGCGCTGCAATTTCTCCTTCATCGTTATATACAGGTGCGCCCGTTCGCACCGACAGCTTGACCGCAGAACCTTCCTCTACTGTTGTATACACCTCGCCTGCCATGGCATGCTGCACGTTTTCCTGCGAAGCAAGATTGTCTCCAAAGTTATCCGGATCGTGCATTCGTAAAATAACATTTCCTTCCGGATCCATCACGGTCGCAAAATCTACCGGTGATTCTGCATTCAACTCGTTTGCGCGCGCCAAAAGCGCTTCACGGTCGCCCGCTGCAATCGCGCTTTGAATTTCATCATCGCCCGTAAACATCAGGGTACTACTTTCGGACTGGCTTGTAACATCGTTGAATTCATCCATCAGCACCTTAGAATAGGTTTCTACGGAAGCGCCAATTGTATTGTCAAAAAAACCGGAAAAAATAATGACTGCTGCAACCAATACAATAACAATCGCAGAAGTAACAATTGCAATCGCTGGCGCTAATATCCTGTTCCTGATATTCATGGTAAACCTCCCACGGGAAATTATCTTATGAAAAACAATGCCGTTAAGTAACATATTGAGCTTAATGCAATATTACCACAGTATTACAAGGAAATCAATCTTATCTCTTTATCTCTATGCCATATGCTTGACATCAGAATACCAAATCACTATAATTACACCATATCTAGGACGACCAGCCCTGATTGTTTCTGTTATGCGGGTGTGGCGGAATTGGCAGACGCGCCAGACTTAGGATCTGGTACTTCGGTGTGAAGGTTCAAATCCTTTCACCCGCACCAAGCCGGGTGGTCACAAGGACAGTGAGCACCTGGAGAATAGGAGTAACGAAAAGTTGCTCCTATTTTCTTTTACTCGACCTTTCTTGTGATATACTGAACGGCCACGCCCTGCCTCGTCTCCACAATTACACTATGCAGCAAGCACGCAACTTGCGGGGTATCCAGCGTACCAATGAAATTATAATGGATATGGATGTATGGGAATACCATAAATAAGCATAATGCCAGTACTATTGTGAATAGTAGCAGCAATACTAATAAGATTGCTACCAGTAGTTTGTTGATTTCAGCCTCATTTCGGGTTATACTACCATCAAATGAATACCTGTATTTTAATGGGAAGTCCCCGCAAAAAAGGCAATACCGCCTCTCTTTTAGAGCCGTTTACAGATGAGCTTTTGCTGTTTGGCAACTTGGTGCAAACATTCTGGTTGCACGACCTTGCCATTGGCCCATGCATCGCTTGCCGCGCATGCCAGCAGGACGAAGCTGGTTTTGGTTGCCCTATCTGCGACGATGTGCCTATGCTTTTCAACCACATTTTGCAGTCCGATTTAATTGTTTTTGCAACTCCCATCTATTCGTGGTACTGCACGCCGCCTACAAAGGCGCTTTTAGACCGCCTTGTTTACGGTATGAACAAATATTACGGCGAAAAAAAAGGCCCTGCCCTGTGGGCGGGTAAGCAAGTTGCGGCGGTCGTTACCTGCGGCTACCGTCCGGAAACCGGGGCAGATTTATTCGATACTGGCTTGCAGCGCTATTGCAAGCATTCTCAGCTTATTTATGCAGGTATGCACACCGAACGCCATCTTGGCTATGGTACTGTTTTCATGGATGAAGAGAAAGAGACACGCGTACGCGCTTTTGCGCGCAAGCTAGCGTCTCCAAATATTCATCGCTGATATCGTAAGCCACAGCATTCTTCGTGCGAATTTTTTCTCTTCCGGCTACTGCGGCACGCGTTTTCTCGCCTGCCGGATTTCCGCGTTGTATGGTCGAGGACGACCACCGGCCATACGCCGCCTTCCCGAAACACATGAAATATACACGGCGGCTTTTTTGCTGCGGTATTAACAGACTCCGGCATTTTTATACTAGCCGAGTTTTCCTCTGCATACGCAGGATGCATTGCTGCGCATACAATCATACCAACAAGAAACAACGCAACCGCAACCGCTCTGTCTGCTGCTGGGTCTATTGCAATGGCCATTGCAGAAACAATGAACCCTACCGTACATATTGCCAGCGCACCTGCTGCAATCCTGTTTTTTTTCATATTCTCCGCCTCCAGTCTATAGTTTTATTATATACTGGAGGCATACCGTATTATGTATATCCAGAAATATTTTTTATCACCAACACAACAAAAAAATGCCCTGCAGGCAAGGCACTCAAAGTAAAAAAAATTTCCTATCTATAGCGCGGGCTTACCCAGGCTCAAGAAATACTCTGCAAAATCACGGTCGTGTTCCTTAATATGCTGCGTTAAAAGACTTGTTATATTGCTATAGGTCACAAGCAGCGCATCGGCATCTCGTTCACTTTGCATGCTTTCCCTGCGAAAGCGCTGGGCAAAATTTCCAAAAGCCTCGTGCTCGTCCCTGTGCTCTCCTGCTTTTGGATACGCAAGCTCTTCGTGTAGACGCTCCTCCTGCGCCGTATGGAATAAAAAATAGTCTTCAATGAATATAAAGGAATCTTCCATATTACGGCTTTCATCCACATACAATATCAGTTCCAGCCTGCGAAAAATTTCTTGGTGCTGCCTGTCAAACCTTGTCAACCCAGTTTTTAAATTACTATGCCACGACATACAAAAATCCCCCTACCTTTTTCTGGCTTCCCCAAGCCGAGTCACGGCGCAAACAGCCGTGCAAGGTATTGTTGCCTCATTATTTTTCGGATATCTATAGTATATTCATAACCGCCTTTTTCTTTTCTGAAACAGCCGAAAGCCAAACTGGCTTTCCTATGCGCTGCGCTGGTCATTCCTGCGCGCCCTGGTACGGCAGGACGCAAACAGGCTGCACATACAGTTGTATATGCAGCCTGCATTTTTATCATTGCATTTCCATCCGTTTACTCCATCTGTTTTTTTGCCCGAAGGCTCGCTTCCAGAATCATATCCTTTACCTTCATCAGCCTGGTAAGGCTCCCGCGTTCATTTTCCTCCAGCTTCATGGCAATATAGCGGATGGTATCTTCATAATCCGGAATCATAACATATTCCAGCGCATTTACGCGTCGCCGCGTTTTTTCTATATCGGCAGAAATCAACTGCACGGATTTTTCCACCTCTGCCAGATGAAGCATGTCCGGAAGCGCGTCGTTCAGGTTAGAGATTGCCGTATCGAGTTCTCCGCTGGTAAATGCATATCCATACGAAAAAGCATCAGACATATCGGTCGACCGAAATTCTGCTTTAAACCGAGGAACATTCACGCTCATCACATTTTTGGTTGCGACCCGAAGCTCCACATCCTGCCGCGGCAGCATCAACGCCGAAATAAGCGCTTCGCTTTGCATGAGCGAGCCTGCAACGGCAAAGCTTGCGTTGGCAATTTCCAGTTTTCTTTCCACCCCTTTGCGCAGCTCTTTTGCTTCACGGATGAGCTCGAGGAACTGGCGCATCAGCTCGTCACGCTTGTCTTTTAACAGCTTATGCCCCTTTCGGGCCACAGCCAGCGCTTTTTTGAGCCGTGTCAGCTCCATACGGGTGGGGTTTACGTTAAGCAATGCCAAATCGCACTTACCTCCCTACTTTTCCTCTTTCTTCTCAACATAGTACTTATCCAGCAGTTCGTTTTTAATACGCTTCAGCTCGCTGCGGGGCAGTATGGACAAAAGCTCCCAGCCAAGGTCCAGCGTTTCCGTTATCGTCCGGTTTGTCGTATATCCCTGAGACACATATCTTTCTTCAAACGCATCTGCAAATTTCGCATACAGCTTGTCCATATCCGTCAGTGCGTCTTCGCCAAGAATGACCATCAGCTCCTTCGCTTCCTTGCCGCGCGCATAACATGCAAAAAGCTGGTTCATTGTGTTGGCGTGGTCTTCCCTTGTTTTTCCCTCGCCAATTCCCTTGTCTTTAAGGCGGGAGAGCGACGGCAGCACATCGATGGGCGGGAAAATATTCTTGCGGTACAGCTCCCTCGAAAGGATGATCTGCCCCTCCGTTATGTAGCCGGTCAAATCGGGGATGGGGTGCGTTTTGTCGTCCTCGGGCATCGTTAGGATCGGAATCATTGTAATGCTGCCCTTTTTGTCGTTCAACCGGCCTGCGCGCTCGTACATCGTCGCAAGGTCGGTGTACATATAACCAGGGTAGCCGCGCCGCCCGGGCACTTCCTTGCGCGCCGCCGAGACTTCGCGCAGCGCATCCGCGTAATTCGTAATATCTGTCATAATAACCAGCACATGCATATCCAGCTCAAACGCTAGGTATTCCGCCGCCGTCAGCGCCATTTTAGGCGTCGCAATTCTTTCGATAGCCGGGTCGTTCGCAAGGTTGACAAACAACACCGTCCGCTCCATGGCGCCCGTGCGCTTAAAATCTTCAATAAAGAAATTGGCTTCCTCGAAGGTAATTCCGAGTGCGGCAAACACAACGGCAAAATTCTCGCTGGAGTCCAGCACCTTTGCCTGCCGGGCAATTTGCGCCGCGAGGTTTGCATGCGGTAACCCGCTTCCGGAGAATATGGGCAGCTTTTGCCCCCGAACAAGCGTATTCAGCCCGTCGATGGCCGAAACGCCCGTCTGAATGAACTCCTCTGGATATTCTCTTGCCGTCGGGTTCATGGGCAGGCCATTCACATCCATGCGTTTTTCCGGGATGATATCCACCCCTCCATCTATGGGCGCGCCCATGCCGCTGAACACTCGTCCAAGCATATCCCGCGAGACGCCAAGCTCTATCCCGTGGCCCAAAAACCGTGCTTTGCTGTCCTCCAAGTTGATGCCCGCGCTGTTTTCAAACAGCTGCACCATTGCGTTGCTTCCGTCAATCTCCAGCACCTGGCAACGCCGGATTTCACCATTGCTTAGGACAATTTCGCCCAGCTCGTTATATGTAACGCCCTCGACGTCCTGGATTAGCACAAGCGGCCCCGCCACTTCCTGAATGGTACGATATTCCCTCGGCATCAGGACACCTCCTCTTTTTCAAGCCGCGCGATCTCGTTTTGCAATTCTTCCAAAATCTCGCCGTATTCCTGTTTTACTTTATCTTCCACTTCATATTTGAGACGGCCAATCTGCTCACGCACGGGTAAGTTTACCACCCGCTCAATATCTACACCTGCCGTAAGTGCATTTGCACCAAAATCGTAAAAGTCCAGCACTAACTTAAGCATATAGTATTGCTTGTTTAGCGAAGAATATGTATCCACCTCGTGGAACGCATCCTGATGGAGATAGTCCTCACGAATAGAGCGCGCAACCTCCAGCTTAAGCCTGTCCTGCGCAGACAGTGCATCCATACCAACCAGCCGCACAATCTCATCCAACTCTGCCTCATCCTGCAACAGCCGCTGTACACGCGCACGCAGCTCCATCCATCCTGCCGGAACGTTCTGCTCAATCCATGGCCGAATATTATCGAGGTATAACGAATAGCTGGTCAGCCAATTGATTGCCGGAAAATGCCGCCTGTACGCCAGCGCAGAATCCAGCCCCCAAAACACCTTGACAATACGCAGCGTTGCCTGCGAAACAGGCTCCGAAATATCGCCGCCGGGCGGCGATACCGCGCCGATAATGGTCAACGCGCCCTGCCTGTTTTCGCTTCCCATGGTCTCTACGCACCCTGCCCGCTCGTAAAAGCTGGTCAGCCGGCTGCCCAGATATGCAGGGTAGCCTTCCTCACCAGGCATTTCTTCCAGCCGCCCGCTCATCTCACGAAGCGCCTCTGCCCAGCGGGATGTCGAATCGGCGAGCAGCGCCACGCTATAGCCCATATCCCGAAAATACTCTGCAATCGTTACGCCGGTATAAATCGACGCCTCGCGCGCCGCCACCGGCATGTCCGACGTATTGGCAATGAGCACCGTCCGTTCCATCAGTGTTTTTCCCGTCTGCGGGTCTTTGATTTCCGGAAATTCATTCAGTACATCGGTCATTTCATTCCCGCGCTCTCCACAGCCGATATAAACCACAATTTCCGCGTTCATCCATTTTGCAAGCTGGTGCTGCACCACGGTCTTCCCGCTTCCAAAAGGCCCGGGAACCGCCGCAACGCCGCCCTTTGCAATGGGAAACAGCGTATCGATAACCCGCTGCCCCGTTACCATCGGCTGCATCGGCGGCAGCTTCTCTTTATACGGGCGGCCGCGCCGTACCGGCCACTTCTGCATCAGCGTAATTTCCTTTACGTCGCCCGCTTTCGTTTTTATTTTACCAATGGCGTCTTCCACCGTATATTCGCCCGCCAAAAGCTCCACAATTTCTCCGTCATAGCCATACGGAACCATAATCCGGTGCTCCACCACGTCCGATTCCTGCACGGTTCCCAAAACATCTCCCGCAGACACCATTTCGCCCGCGTCTTTTTTGGGAACAAACGTCCATTTCTTGTCCCGGTTAAGCGAAGGTACGTCCACCCCGCGCGAAAGGTTGTCCCCTATCTTGTCCCGGATGACGTCCAGCGGCCGTTGTATACCGTCAAATATACTGCCGATCAACCCCGGACCAAGCTCTACAGAAAGCGGCGCGCCGGTAGAGCGTACCTCTTCGCCCGGCCCCAGGCCGGACGTTTCCTCGTATACCTGTACCGAGGCCTCGTCTCCGTGCATTTCAATGATCTCGCCAATCAGGCCGAAGCGGGATACGCGCACTACGTCAAACATGTTTGCGTCCCGCATTCCGTTCGCAATGACGAGCGGCCCAGATACTTTTTTGATCGAACCTACGCTTTGTTTCATATTAAGACTCCCATCCGTTAATCTTATTCATTGCCAAAGATAATATCAGACCCTACCGCCTGCCGCACATATTCACGCAGCCTGCCTTCCCCATAGCCTGTCGAGCCCTTTCCCGTTGGGATAGGGACAACCGCCGGCGTTATTTCTTCTCCAATTCTATTGCAGGCTTCTTCCATCTGTGCCATCAGCGGTTCTGTAATGTAAATAACGCCATATTTGTCGGCACACATCCGCCGCAGCTCTTTTTCCGCTTCGGCAACGCTCTCCACCGGAACAACATCCAACCCCAGCGCCATAAACCCATTGACGCTGGAAAAGTCGCCGATTACGCCAATCCTATACATATAGCTCACGCAGCCTTTCCCTTATAATATCTTTATCGACGCGGCTCATCATTCCATAAAGCACGATCCGCACCGCCTGTATTTCCACTTTTTTACCATATAAAAAGCCGAGCAGCGGCTCAAACCCAAACGAACTGTACTGGGCTATGCGTATATAATCCATCTCAAAATTATCGCACCATTTTTCAAACGCGCTGATGCCTTCACTCGCTGCAGCGGCCGCTTCCTCCATACCGTTGTCCGTCATAAAAGCAACGACCGCCGACGTGTCCACCGCCGCCGCTTCGGCCAGCTTTTCAATATTAAAAGACTGCACGGGAATCATGGCATTCAGCAAAAAGTCTTTGCTCTTCCTGCTTGCGGCGCCGCGCAGCGCAATCTTCAGGTCGGTCAGTATGTAATCATCTCCACCCAGTCGATCAGAAATTGGCTTTCCGATTCCTCCGCGATGGTTTTCAGCGCTTCAAAAGCCGCCTTGTCCAAAACAATCTCCGCCAATTGGCCGTCGTTTCGCTCCGCCAGCTTTTCGTACGCCTTTTTTTCCGCGCGCTGCAAAAAGTCGGGCAGCTCTTCGGGCGCATTTTCCGAAACCGCATTATAAATAAGCTCCGGCTCCGTCGTATACGGCCCAATCATAAGGTCTTGCCATCCCGTCTTGGAAAATACCGCCTTCAAAATGGTTTTCATATTGTGAAAATCGTTCTGGTAGAGCAAAATATCAATAGGCGCGCCCTCCGGCATAACGCTCCGGATGTCCTCCCAAACCTGTTCGAGAGTCTGCCCCAGCATTTCGTCAATTTCCTCTTTGCCAAGTTCGACAACCTTCGGCTCTTCCTCATCGTCGTCCTTTTCCTTTTCGGGCGGCGGCTGATACCCTCTTTCTTCCAGGAATCTAACGGCGTCCGAAAGATCGCCAAACTGAAGCAGCGCTTCAACATCCGCCTGCTTCAGCATTTTTGCTTCCATGGTGCGCATATACGCTACGGAATATGCATAATCGGTATCCTTAATCAAGCCACATACCTCCTACGCCGTTCCCTCAAGATAGGCGTTCACTTTATCCCACAGTACGTTTTTATTTTCCTCAAACAGGCTTTTTATCGAACAATTCTGCTCAATCTTCCCATAGGAAATAATAAACCCGCGGTCGATTTCCTTTGCCTCACCCTTAAGCACAACCGACCCATCTTCGAGCGCGCCATTCAGCCGGTCAATAAAATCCTCCGGCAAGCGACCCAAGTCATGCTTTGCGAAGTATATTTCTCCGTTGCCCTTTAGCGCGCTTTTTTCAAAAACGCGGAACAGAAAATCGAAATATTCCTGGTCGGGCATGTTCAGCACTTTGTTGTATGCTTCTTTCAGTATACCTGCAATCGCCTCGCTGCGTATTTTCAAAAGTGCCTGCCCACGGTCTTGCCGGTCTTGTGATGCTGCGCGCTCTATTCCGGCAGTTTTTTCCCTTGCCGCTTTTTTGTCCTGCATTGCAGCAATTTCGGCATGCTCTTTTTCCGCCTTTTGGCGCAAGCTATCCGCCTTTTTTTCTGCCTCGCGAATAATCTCGTCTACCTGGCTCTGCGTTTCTTTTTCGATTGCATCTATGATTTGTTTATATCCGCTCATTATTCCGTCACCGCCTGTTCGTCAAATATTGATGACGGCCAGGAAGGAAACGATGAACGAAAGCAGCGCATACAATTCAACCAGGGATGCCGAAACGATGGCTTTAGAGCTTTCCGAAGGCCGCTTTGCAATGATGTTTACGCCTGCCGCACAAACCTTGCCCTGGTGCGCGCCGCTGGCAAGCCCGCCGATTCCAACAGGCAGGCACGCGCCAAGGTACGCAAGCCCCGCTGCAAAATCGGGCGCCGCTCCGCCCAAAATGCCTACGTTCAACAATACCATGATTCCTACAATCAGGCCGTAAAGCCCCTGCGTACCCGGCAGAATCTGCATAACTAGCAACCGTCCAAATTTAGACGGGTCCGCAGTAATAACGCCTGCCGCCGCTGTGCTGGCATATCCAACGCCCATGGACGAACCCGCACACGAAAGCCCTACTCCCAGTCCTACGCCAATCAGCGCCAAACCCAGTCCTAATTCCATCATTCATACCTCATTTCCAGAATTATTCTTTTGAAAACCTGTAGTACTTTGTGTCCATAATAAACGGCTCAAACTTTTTGCCGCCGCCCTCATAAAATTTACTGTAATACTCCACAAACTGCAGGCGCATCGTATGTACATACGCGCCCAGTGCGTTGATTGCGAAGTTGACAATATGCCCCAAAATGAAAACGATCACAAAGAAAATGATGCCTATGGCGCCTGTTCCAAGCAGCGTGCCCATCAGGTTGATGACGTTTGCAATAACGCCCGTCGCCAGCCCCAGCGCCAAAAGGCGCGAATAAGAGAGAATATCCCCAATAAAACCAGTGATATCATAAATGGAAATAATACCACCCAGCACCGCCGCAACCGGGTTTTTCTTGTTGCGGATACCCGCGGCCGATTTAATGACGACCAAAAATACCAGTCCGCCCACAAGGCCCCATATGCCAACCTGGTTCATCCATGCCGGCACAATCGCTCCGGCAGTCGACAGATACATTCCCGTGGCCAGTATAAAAATACAGCCGAGTATCCACATCCAATCCAAATGATCGGAAAACGCCTCAAATATCCGGCGCTGCTTAAACAGCATATATACCTTTATTCCCATGCCAATGAGCAGGTGGATTAGCCCAAGCATAATGCTGAAAACAAGCAGCATCAGCGGCTGCGCCGTCGGGTCAATCCACAGCGGCCGCAGCGTCGCGTCCCCGCCAAAGAAAACAGACGAAATGGTATAGGTTGCATCCCCAAAGAAGCCGCCGTACATAAATCCCCAAAACATCGTAGAAATACCGCAGAAAAAGAACATCCGGAATATCTGCCGTTTTCCGGGTTCAAGCACCTTTCCAAAGCCCAGTATCAGGCAGGCGACAGTCATCAGCAGCCCATAGCCGGCGTCCGAAAACATCATCCCAAAAAACAGGTAATAGAAAATTGCCATGATTGGGTTGGGGTCTATGTCGTGTTCACCGGGCATGCTATATGTTGCAGTAATTCCCTCTACCGGGCGCACAAAGCCATTGTTCCTGAACTGCACCGGCGCCTCGCCCGGCTCGGGCTGCATAAGCTCCACATGCGCCCCATGCTCCCTCTCCAGCCTTGCCGCAAGGTTTTCGGCATGCTTTTTGGGCACATAGCCCTGCAGCATAAACGTATATTCCGTCAGCCCCGCTTTAGAAAATTCCTGGTATTTTTGCCTGCGCAACGCCAGGTGATCGTATAAAAGCTCAATCTCCGGCCGGTGCGCCGCAAGCTTACGAATCTCCGCAAGTCTCCGGTCTATCTCCTTATAAAGCTCTTTTTTTGCTTCTTCCAATACTTCGATTTTTTTTGCAGGCAAATGATGGCTATAGCTAAACGTGGGCACGACCAACCCCATCGTCTGAAAGACCCTTGCCATCTTTTCTCCGTCGCGCTTCAGGTACAAAAACCAGACCGTTGTATATTCCTTGTCTTGGGAAATGATTTCGAAATGCGTGTCCAGCGATTTTTCTTCGGAAAGCACCCGGTATATGTCCTTCTCCATCCACTTGCCGCTTAGCATTCCAAACTCAATTTTTGTATGCTCTGTCTCCTCCGTTCCCATAGGAACATCCATTGAAATGTAGGGCTTAAGCGCAATCTGCTTTGCATCGATGCGCCGGAGGTTTTCTTTCGCCTCGTGAATTTTGTCCGCCAGCTCTATAATACGGTAGGTATACTTAGATGCTTTTTCGTTGTCCCCCGTGTCCATATCGTATTGCGCAATAGGAACAAGCTTCCGGCTGTAAAAGAACCCCGACTTTTCGGGCGCATACTCATCCAATATACCAAGCGCCGAAGCGGTTGCATTAAAAAAGTGGCTGATTTGCGAAATATTGCGCGCAACATCCACTCGTGCAAGTTCTTCCTCCTCCAAATTTAGCTTGGAGATTTCCACGATCTCGCTCTTTTGCAATTCTTCAACAATTCCCTTGCGCCGGTCACTTAAGCCAACCAGTTGGAATTTTTGCATCTCTACGATTGCCAAATCAAAAACCCCCCGCCGTTATTCCATCAAAGCCGCAATAGCAATATCCACTGCGCCCTGTTTGCGAGCCACCAGCCTTTCTGTCAGCTCCGCTTCTTTTCTGGCCGTTTCTTCCTTATAGATAGCGGTATTAGTTTTCGCCTGCACCTCCGCTTTTGCGCGGGCCGCACGAAGCTCGACTTCACCCCGTTCCGTCAAGCTTTCAAATTCCGCACGAATATCCTGTTCAGCCTTTTTCAAAATTGCATCCGCTTCTTCTTTTGCCTGCCCAACCGCATCCTTCGAGCGTTTCTCGACCTGCTTGATCCGAGCCAATACTTCCTGTGCCATGAATTCGAGCCTCCCACTGCAAAATAAACGCCTGCCAAAATCACTATACTCTGTCATCCAAACATATGCTATTCAATTCAAATTGGTTATTAATAGGGCTGAAACACAGCGTGTTTACGCTGCCGCGATGTGCATCATCCAGCGCCCGTCGGCACCGGATATGTTTTGTACTACTATAAACAGTCTTTCAATCCTCCAAAACCCTTTTTATTATTAAAACAAAATATTGTAACATTGTCAACAGTGATTCAGGTAATAACAATCATTGCACATGCACAACCAACCCTGCTTTTTCAGTTTAAATACCGGTTACTTTGTAAATACATCCTTTTCCATGCACGCTTTACAAATGTTTCCGCACAGCTCAATGTAACTTTTTCCATTTTTTATTATTCATTTACAGAAATTAACGACGCGCCGCACATGCCAACAACAGCAGCTGCACAAGACCAAGCACAAAAAAAGAAAACACCGCGATGTTTTCTTCTTAAATAAAGCTTGTGCAAATAAATAAGGAACGCACTACACTATGCGCTCCTTATATACACATCACTATGCTTACTCGTCAATAATCTCGTTAACAATCTGCTGCAGGTTTGCGGTGCTTCGCTCAAAGTCGCGGCCTGTTTCTTCCTTGCTTTGTTTTAAAATATCGTTTAAATGTATGCTGGATGTTTCATTTTGCTCGTCCATCTCACCCAGTTCCTGCGCCATGTGGCTAATCGATTTGCTGATTTCCGCAGCCTTCTGCCCAAACAATTCTTCACTGTCCAGCTTACTGTCCACCAGCGCAAACTGCTCTTCCAAAAACAAGCGAAAGCGCTTTTTATAGTCCGCAATCAATTTTTCGTATTTTTTCAATTCCTGCTTGGCCGCTTCCATTCGAAGTTGCGTGCTTTCGATGACTGTGCGCGCGTTTTGGTTGGCAACGTCCATAATCTTCTGCGCTTGCTGTTCTGCCTGCTCTATATACGCCGTTGCATTACGCTGTGCTGTAATAACTGTGTTCATCAGTTTTTCTTCAATGTCATCCAGCTTGTCTGCGCGCTGTCTGAGCTTGGCAATGTCCGTTTTTAGCTGCTCGTTTTTCGCAATAATATTCTCGTTTTCTTCAAGCAGGGATTCAAATTGCTTAATAACCTCATCCAAAAACTCGTCAACCTGTTCCTGGTCGTAGCCGTTAAATTTTTTATTAAATTCTTTTTCCAGTATGTCTTTGGGTGTAATATTCATATAGCAATCCTCTTGTTACAGTTTCTTAAACGACTGTGCAGCAAGCTCTCGCAGGCGATTGTTTCTCAAATCCCAAACAGAGTGTAATCTTCTGCCGTATGCAATAGAAAACGGTTACTCTCGGTTGAAGTAATTGAAGCCGTATTCTTCCATAACCTCGGCCGTGTTTGTGGAAACATCTACATTATAGGGAGCCACCACAAAAATATTGCGTGCCGCTTTCCGTATATTGCCGTTTAAGGCATATACCGCGCCGCTGATAAAATCGAGAATGCGCTGTGCCACATCGGTATCCAGCTCGTCCAGGTTAACAATAATTGGTTTTCTTTCCTTCAGGTTGTCAATAATGCTCTGCGTGTCTTCGTAAGAAACCGGCTTGTAAATGAGTACGCGTACTTTACTTGTATCCGGAACACCTGTCACTTTTCCCGTATCTCCTCTTTTTTTATATTTTTTGTCCGGGGCAGGAGGAACATAATCGTCCTCCGGAAAATCCATCATACCCTCTTCTATTTCGTCTTCTTCATAAAAATCCTGTTCCATTTCAGGATCTGTTTCCTCCAGACCAATAAAAGACAATATTTTTTGTCCGATTTTTGCCATCAACCTGCCTCCTCAGTTATTTATTGCAGTTTCTCAAATGATTGTGCCGCAAGCATTTGCCAGAAAACGCTATGCCGCACACATTTTGCAGCGCGCAGTGTGCGCTACCATTTGTTAATTTGCTATATACGCTCTCCAAAAATTGCCGAGCCAACCCGTATCATGTTTGCGCCTTCCAAAATCGCCCATTCAAAATCGCCGCTCATGCCCATCGAAAGGTAAGTAAACCCTTCCCTGTATGCTGCAATACGTTCGAATATCCGCCGCGTTTTTTCAAACACACCCCGTATCGTTTTTTCGTCATCCACAAAGGGCGCAATCGTCATAAGCCCTTTCAGATTTATGCGGTCATATTTATCAAAGCCTTCCAAAAAGGCGTTTGTTTCTTCTTCAAAAAAACCGGATTTCGTCTGTTCCCGCGAAATATTCACCTGCATCAGCACATCGAGTGTTTTGTCATGCTTTATGCACTGCTTTTGTATTTCCTCCGCCAGGGATGTACGATCCAGCGAATGCAACAAAAATATGTTCTTATCAATTATATACTTAACTTTATTCGTTTGCAACTGTCCAATTAAATTCCAGCAAATATCGCCGGGAAGCTTATCCTGCTTATCCAGATATTCCTGCACCCGGTTTTCCCCAAACTGTCGCAGCCCTGCATCGTATGCTTGCCTGAGCATTTCTGCCGGCTTTGTTTTAGAAACGCCCACCAAAGTGATATCTTCGCGCTTTTTGCCTGCTTTTTCCGCACAAAGCCCGATGCGCTGGTAAAGCTCCTCCAAGTTTTGTTTTATTGTATTGTTTTTTGCCATCATTTATTATTAAACCATTTTTTCCAGGAAAATCAACTTTGAATCTCCATCCCCACAGAAAGCGCCGCCTCGTCTACCGGCTCCACGATTGCCTGATCTTCCTGGATGATCTTTACGTTTACAGGCACAAACGTTTTTCCATCATCCGTCACAACGTACACGCCCTGTTCCCCTTCCACTGTCTTAATGGATTCCACCGGAATTTTGAGCCCTTCGAATTTTCTGTATATGGTAGCCTCCGCGCGACGCGTTGTCAGCAGCTCGCCAATGTCTTCGGTAATTTCAAACATATAAAGCTGTTCACCCTCTGTCGAAACATTGCCAAACACCTTTGCTTCGTACTGCCTGTCCAGCAGCTCGTCGAATACCACAGCATGGATGCTTCCCGTCTCAAACTCTATCACTGGCTGTCCCGTATCCAGCACCAGGTACCATTTAAAGTTGTTTACAATCCGGTACAGCGGCTTTTCGATTGTCTCTTCCGCCTTAACCGCTTCCTTTTGCTGCGCCCCATACAATATATCTGAAATATCCGCCAGCCGTATGTTTTGGATGTTTTCCGCATTAAGCACGCTTTCCGCGCCGTCAAAATAATAGCTGACCGTTCCCGTTACCGGCGCCGCCAAAACCTCACGCCACCCTTCAATGCGCTCATTGAGCTGTTCTTCCTTGCTGTAATACTGTTCCAAAAGCTGATCCGCTTCCACCGCACCGTTCAGATATGACTGTTTTTGGTCCATCAGGTCTTTCAGTTGCTGCTCCGCCAGCAGAATATCCCCCGGCAGCTCACCCGTTATTATTTGCTTTGCCTCGGCTGCCTTATCCATAATCTGTTTATTCAAGCTGGAAAGATCCGGGTCGTCCGCGTCACTCATCAGCTTCGTTTCCTGGTATTGCAAAATGGAGCTTTCCACGTCAATCAACTGGTTCATAATATTATCGTTATAGCCCCATTTATATACCTCAGCAACTGCCGTGCCGCTTTCCACCCGCTCGCCCTCTTGCTTCAGATAGGTCGCTTTTCCATAGTTTTCGGCAGAAATCACCTGCTCGTCCCGCACCAGTACAACAGGCGCTTTATATTCAAAGCTGATTTCCCCCTGCTCAACCGTTATTGTATCTACGCCGGACAATAAAAAGACAACGGCAACAACAGCCGCCGCTATTACCCCGACAAACACATAAAAGCGCGGGCTCGGTATTCTCTTTACTTTAGCTTTTTTTTCGTATCGTTCATAGTTCTTATTTTCAGGCATAAAAAAATTCTCCATTATCCATAAAGTCCATTATAATAGAGAATCCGTTATTTTACAATAATTTCAGGCTTACTTTTACTTCCTTGCCGTGGTTGCTGTATTCTAGGTTATCGCTCAGACCCCGGACAAGCATAACCCCCCGGCCCCCTTCGCTCATCAGCCAGTTTTGGTCCCGTATGTCTCTTTTCAGCACTTCGTTGTATTCAAACCCCGTGCCGTTATTCATAAACATCAGCGTTAATTCCTGGTCATCGTATTCTACAAACATTCTTACCCGCTCGGGCTGCGAATACTGAAAAATATTGACCAAAAGCTCATTGGCAACCAGCCGTATCTTATACTCTTGTTCTTCGTTTACAGGCCGTTCACTCTTCAGTAG
>JBMNTU010000048.1:0-16987 GCA_050945895.1 Christensenellaceae bacterium
ATTAGGGCTATGACCCTGTGTTGGGGTTTCAACCCCTCTGTGCTTATTTTAGGGAGTATCTTTTATTTCCTCAATCCGCCTTTTGTTCCATTACAGGAATGCTCCTTGTTTTGTTTACAAACTTAAGTCTATATTTTTACCTGAAAGCCCGATGTGGGCTCCCTGTTTTGCCTCATCCGAAGAAGGATGCGCAAGCAGCCACTTGTTGCGCGCCCACAAAAGTTGGTCTTCACCGTTTTTGGCGTCTATAGCAGGTTTTTCCGTGTTGGTATCTTGGGGAAGCACAATGGCGACACGAAAGCCGCCGCTTTTGCGCGCGGGCGCATAGTGGAGGGATGTTTCGTATAAAAGCGCGGCTGTTCCCTTGGGCAGGCTAAACGCCTCGACCTTTGCCGTATCCAACATATAGTTGCTGTAAATATCGCTCATTTGCGCCAACAGCAGCACGACGTCGTCAGCCGCAATGTTTACTTCGCAGCTCCGGTGGTATTCCAGGCAGTTGAGCCGGGTATTCTCGCCGTTGCAATAGCCGATTTGGATGGGCATACCGCCGTATACGTTGTCCCAAAGCTGCTGCATGATGGGCAGGCGCTCCAGCTGTTTGTCACCAGGGACGTATACGGTGCGGCCGATTGGCTTTTCCGTTGTGTTTTCAAGCGTTTCCAGCAATTCGGAAAAATCGAACCCGGTTACGATCTTTCCATATTTTTTGAAACTGGTGTCGGTAACAGACTTAATTTGCATAATTATACCTCGCTTTCAAGATTGGCCAACAGGGAAAATTCTTTTCGCAGACTGGGGTAAAGCCGCTTATACAGCTTGTAGTATTTTTCGTATTCCTGTGAATTTTCCGGAATAGGCTGCTGGATGCCCTCTGTTTTGATGACGGCGCCGCACGCCTCGGGCACACTGGAAAAAACGCCTGTGCCCACGCCCGCAAGCAAGGCTGCGCCCAGCGCGGGGCCTTCCTGCGCTTTTAGCGTGGTGACATTGAGGCCAAAAACATCGGCCAGCATCTGCCTCCAGAGCGGGCTTTTGCCGCCGCCGCCCGTTGCCAGCATTTGGCTGAATGGAACGCCCATCTCGCGGAACACGTCCAGGCATTGGCGCTGCGAGAACGTAACCCCTTCCATAACGGCGCGCAGCAGGTTGTATTTGGTGTGGATAGCCGACAGGCCGAAAAAAACGCCCCGGGCATGCTCGTCTAACAGGGGAGAACGTTCGCCCATCAGCCAGGGGGCGTAAAGCAGCCGGCCCGAACCAATGGGAACTTGGGCAATTTGCTCATTGAGCAGAATATAGGAATCGACGCCAACGCCTTCTGCCGTTTCCATTTCCGCTTTGCAGAAATTGTTGCGGAACCATTGCAGCGAAAGTCCGGCGGCGAGCGTGCAGCTCATAACGGTCCATGCGCCGGGAACGGCAGAGCAAAATGTGTGTACGCGGCCTTTGGGGTCGATGGTGACGCTATCTGAATGGGCAAATATGACGCCGGAGGTGCCAATTGTGGTAAATGCTTTACCGGTGCTGACAACGCCTGTACCCACAGCTGCTGCTGCGTTGTCGCCCGCGCCGCCCACAACAGGCGTGCCTTCCGCAAGGCCTGTTTCACATGCGGCAGCTACTGTGACCTCGCCCGTAATTTCGGGAGACTCATACATTTTTCCCAGCAGCGAAGCGTCTATACCAAGCTCCGAGAGAATTTCGGAAGACCACTTCCGCTTGGGTATGTCCATCAGGTTCATGCCCGACGCGTCGCTTACCTCGGTTGCAAATTCGCCCGTCAGCTTGTAGCGGATATAGTCCTTTGGAAGAAGGATGTGCGCACAACGTTCGTAATTTTGCGGTTCGTTGTTTCGGACCCACAGAATTTTTCCGGCCGTAAAGCCGGTTAGGGCGGGGTTGGCAGTGATGCCGATCAACCGATCCGGGCCGATTTTTTCGGTGATAAAGCTGCATTCGGCGGTTGTACGGCCGTCGCACCACAAAATGGAAGGGCGGATGACCTCGCCGTCTTTATCCAGCATAACAAGGCCGTGCATTTGCCCGGAAAGGCCGATTCCTTTGATATCGGCGGCGTTGATGCCGGCGCTTCTGATGACGTTTTGCGTTCCCGTGCACACTGCGTTCCACCAGTCGGATGGGTGCTGCTCTGCCCAGCCGTTTTGCGGCTGGTCCATCGGGTATTCGCAGGTAAAAGACGCGGCCGCATTACCGTTTATATCGAACAATACGGTTTTGGTTCCGGAAGTGCCAAGGTCTATGCCAATCAGGTATTCCATAGTTTTACACCTCTCATAAAAAGATAGCTATAGCTGCCGCGCCAAAAAAGATATGACATCAAAACGAGCCACGATAGTGTAGGCTGGCGTTTATAGTTGGGCGGCAGGAATACTTTCACTATTATTGATAAGCAAATACGCATCCCCAAAAACAGATTGTTTTGCATACCAAGCGGCGGAGTTCAATCGTCTGACGGTGGGAATGGGTTTTTCGCCGCCTCGCTAGTCCGCTCGACTTTGAAGATGACAGGGCGCAGACCGTCGTTACAGCTACAGATAGCTACGCCGGGCGTTTTGATCCAGTCCCCATAATAGAACAAGCTCTCTCCTGTTCCGTGCGCAAGGGCAAATACATACTGATAAATGGCCTTCCACGCTTCGTCGCAAAAACCGTCCGGCTTTGCATAGTCGGTGGTATAAACCTGCCCTTCCTTATGAAGCGGGCATCTGCCCAAACCGGGCACGCCATATTCCTTTGCCAGCTCTTCTTCAAAGCTTCTTTTTAATACGGTGATTTTACACTTGTTCATATCAGACCTCCGTTGCATATTTTTATAAGGCAATCAGGAATCCTCTTTTAGAAAAGCTTTTTTGCTTTCCATAACTTCTTTTTTGAATTGTTTCCACGCGTCTTCGTGCTCTACAAAATACTTGGGGCAAAGTTTTTCGGTAACGTCGTAATGACGGATGATATCGTCCTTTTTAAAGCCGCATACCGCAGACAGCCAGCCGGCCAGGCGAACGAGGGAATTGTAAGATGCGTCTGTAAATTTTCCGGATTCGTCCGGATGGCAGACCTCTATCGATATGGTATCGCGGTTGCGGTCGTTGCTGGCGACCGACTGCTCATAAAGCGGAACGCACTGAACGACCTCGCCGTCCAGCCCAATAATAAAATGGGAGTTGACCGCAGTTCCGGCGTTGTTGAAGTAGCTGCGGTTTTGCGCCGCTGTGGTGCCGGGGTTGGCAACATAATGCACGACAACACCACCAACCTCTTCGAGCAGCGCGCCTTTGCGCGCGTTGACGTCCATATCTATATAGTCCGCATCCACCCATTCGGGAACGGCAACGTCGTATAAAAACGCAGGGTCTTTGGGAGGCTCTTCATAGAATATGGCAAGCAACACCAGCGCAGCAGCAACGGCAGCAATAACAGCCAGCAGGATCTTTCCGCGCGTATTGAGCCTGTATCTTGGTTTTGGCGAATATGTCCTCATCTCACCTTCAGTTTATGCGTTGCAAATATAAATGTCAATCACCCAAAACAGAATACAGGTGGACGAAAATCTTTGCTTGTGCATATATCGCTTTTGTGGGTTTGTATCGGGTTCGATTCCCCGCGGACAAAAATAAAAAGTCCGCACCTTCGGTATGTGCCTGGGGCCCCCGCGCGAGCCCAGCATAGCGGGTCGCACGGGGAGAAGGAGGAGCAAGCGCACAAGTGAATTTTTTTGTACGCAAGTATAAAAAAAGGAGCAAAGTAAGCTTTGCTCCGACGTGGTGACCCCACGGGGAATACGCTGCTGCGCAGCTCGACGCGCTTCGTTATGGGCTTGTCACGCGAAATTCAGCGCGCCTTGCCGCATACTCAGCGAAACCTACGCTCCCTGCATCTGCCCGTCGGGGCAGCGGTCGCTTCGGTTTCCCTTTCGGGTTCGATTCCCTGTGGACAAAAATAAAAAGCCCGTACCTTCGGTACGAACTTTTCATTTATGGTGACCCCACGGGGAATCGAACCCCGGTTTCAGCCGTGAGAGGGCTACGTCTTGACCGCTTGACCATGGGGCCGCTGTTTTTTCCAGCATTATCATGATAGAATAGCGGCCCCGATTTGTCAAGGGAAAATGAATGCGGGGAAAGTGGGGAAGTGCGCCAATACCATGAAAAAAATGTTAAGAAAACAAGCATTTATAGTATTTGTATGGCATAATGAAAAAAAGACTTATGATGTGGGGAGAAACGAATGAATAAAGATAAAGGCGCTATGCAAAGGTGCCTGCAATCGGCAGATATAGGTATATTGCACATACGCAAGCAAACTGGGGAAACAGTATCCGTACCAGTGCTGTTTTTGTATCGTGATGGAAGAATCTATATCAATGGCTATCCGGAGGGCGGCATGCTTGTGGATATGGAAGAAATTTTACCGGAAGTGTGCTTTTCTGTGCCTGGCAAGGCAAAGGTTGTTTTGGAGAATAAGGCGCGCAGCATAAAAAACGGTTTTTGGGGGCAGGGCGTAGAAATAAAAGGCAGGGCAGGCTTGCTTTGCGATTTGGAACTCAAAAGGACTGTTCTAAGGGAAATTGCAAAAAAGTATATGCCAGCGGCGTCTTCGCAGGAGGTTCCATGCCGTCTGGTAATCGAAACGCAGGTAATCGAGGTGTTGCCTGAAGAGGGCGAAATAGGCGCGGCGGCAGGCGGCCATTGACATTTTATACATGAACAGTATAATAGTATTATTGACGATTCCAAAGGAACGTCTTTTACTATTCACAATATTAAGGAAAAAACATGTTTGAAGAATTTGCACTTCGGAATTTACGCGTAAAAAACAGGATCGTGCGATCCGCATTGAACGATTATCTTGCGGACGAAAACGGTATGCCAACGCAAGAGCAAGAGGAATTGTTTGTGCGGCTTGGGCAGGGCGGCGCCGGGTTGATTATCTCCGGTCACTTTTATGTGTCCGATCCATATGCCAAAGCGGGAATGGGGCAGACAGGAATCTGTTCCGACGCGTATATTGCGCCGCTTTCAAAACTGGCAGCAGCCGCGCAGCAAGATGGAGCAAAGGTAATTGCACAGCTCAACCATGCAGGAGCAAGGGCGCCGCTTGTAGAACGGCCGCTTGGGCCGGTGGAAACGGATCTGCTTGGAAATGGCGTAAAGGCAAAAGCGCTTACGCCCGAAGAAATGGAGCAGATCAAGCAGGATTTTGTTGCAGCAGCGTTGCGTGCAAAGAAGGCCGGGTTCGACGGCGTTCAGATACACTGTGCACATGGGTATTTGCTTTCCCAGTTTATCGACCCTGCTGTCAATACGCGTGAGGATGAATTTGGCGGTAATGTAATGGGCCGCTTTAAGCTGGCGGAGGAAATATTGTTTGATATTTGCGCCGCATGCGGGGAAGAGTTCCCTGTGATGGTGAAAATCAACAGCAACACAACGGCAGATGACGAAGCATACGAGGATGAGCTTGCCTACATGCTGCGCCGGATGGATGAAATAGGCATTGCCGCGGCAGAGCTTTCGGGAACGCCGTTTGCGCTCAAAGGAAAACCAGAGCGGCCATATTTCATTGAACGCGCGGCGAAAATGGCTGACGAGGTAGGCATTCCGTTAATACTTGTGGGCGGTGTGGCAAGTTTGGAAAATGCGAAAATGGCGGTAGAACGTGGCATAGAGCTTGTTTCGTATGGGCGGCCGTTTATTTCGGAGCAGGATGTTGCCAGCAAGCTGCAGCGCGGGGAAACGCCGCGCTGCGTATACTGCAACAGTTGCGTTGGAAAGGGAAAATGCATACTGGATAAGCAGGTATAAATTATGAATAGATAAACGGCCCCCAGGGGTCGTTTTTTATTATGAAAAGCGTTGGACGGGGCGCGAATGACGGGTAAAATGTGCGTAAAGTATTAGGTGAATGACGTGTTTATATGGATGCCGCTCTTTAGACCCGCTCTTCGTGTAAGCGATATACTCCTTGTCCATACAGACTTTTTATGGATGAAAAGTAGAACCTGAATACTGGAGACATAGCGTATAAAATTGACTTTTATATGCTTTTCCGGTACAATAGCTTTTGCGCGGCCGAGGGCTGCCGTCGCCGCGGGAGTTATGCTGTGAACAAAAAACGTATTGACCTGAATTTATATCCTGATACAAAGTTTAAAGGAATTCTTTACCAGCCGGATGAACACAGAGCAGATGAGGAAGAGATTCCGCCCATGAACCGGAAGGCCCAAGCGCCGTGGTGGAAAAAAGTCATCCATTCTGCGTTTGCGGAGGGCGCGCCGCAGGCGTTGCCGCGCACCGGCGTATTTAAGCCGCGAAAAAAAACGGCATCCAGAAAGAAAAAAAATGTATTTACCGGCAGCCGAGAAAGCATATTTAAAGATAAGCTTGTGCGCGGGGTGCTGTTGTGCTGCGCAGCGGTCGTTGTGGTTTCTTCCGTAGCGATTGAAGCGGCGTTTGCCCGGCCTACAGTTCCGGTGACATTGCACGACAATGGACGCGTGATGGAGGCGGATACAACTGCACGTACGGTAGAAGAGTTTTTGGTGGATAATAACGTTACACTGGGGCCGGACGATGTGCTCGACAACGACTTGTTAGACCCGGTTACAGGCGGGATGGAAATTATCATCCGTCGTGCAATGCCTGTTACGGTGGCAACCAAAGAAAGCGAAATAGAAGTGAGCATGGTCTCCGGAACGGTGGAGGATGCGCTTGCGCTGGCTGGCGTGGAGGTGGATGAAAGCGATGAGGTGTACCCCGTTTTGACTGCCTATGTGCGTTCAGGGATGGAAATAGATCATATTCATGTAGATGCGGACATAACGACAGAAATTCAGCCTATTCCGTTTAAAGAAGTATATGTGGAGAATTCCGATATTGAAAAAGGACAGCAAGAAATCTCGCGCCCGGGAGAGCCGGGAGAGATGGAAATCGTCAGTGAACAGGTCTATAAGAATGATATATTGACGTCCGACAAGGTAATTTCGGAAACGGTTATTAAAGAGCCGGTGGAGCAAATCGTGCAGCTGGGCACATGGGTGCCTGTTATTATGCCGGACGGCGGCAAGGCCAAATTTACGATGCAGATGGAAGTAACGGCGTATTGCTCGCAGTGCAACACGGGCAATAAAACGGCCATTGGCACATACCCGTCAGGCGGGTATACGGTGGCTGCCAAAAACAACAAGCTGCCCTATGGCACATCTATTTATGTGCCTGGGTTCGGCTATGGCCGCGTAGAGGACACCGGCGGGTTCCCGTCGCATGTTATAGATGTATACCTGGGCGAACGGTCTTCTTGCACCTGTGGGCAGGAGTGGGGCCGCAAATACCTGACGGTTTATGTGATAGGATGAACACAAAGGAATTTCAATGAGCAATCAACTAAAATCATGAACCCGAAAAGCAGGCCTGTATAGCAGAAGCAGAGCAAAAACATCACAACGATTTCTGATAATATCCGGCGCTTTCGTCGAACGTGTAGCTGTTTGCAAGCAGTACGCCGTTTGACGCGGCGTTTTCGCCGTCCGGCTGTACGATAATTTTGCGTGCGCGTTCCGTATCGCGTAGCGTTTCCGTCAATAATCGGACAATCGTTTTTCCGTAGCCCTTGCCCAAATAGCGCTCTTCGCCGATCAGATAATCGATACTAAAGGTGTCTCCGCGCTTTTTAATGCGGTACCAATCTTCCAGCCCGTTTGCGTCGCAGCAGTCATAGTATTGGCAAAAGCCGATGGGAACAGTTTCTGCCAGTACGATAAAGTGATGCAGCCACGAAAAACGGCCTCGCCGCTCGTGTATTTCCTGCAGCCAGGCTTCAGGGTCGTGATACCATTTTTTAATATAATCTTTATTGAGCCATTCGGTGAGCTGGGGGATGTCGCTGTCTTCCAACGGCCGAAGGAAAATTTCTTTCATTGTTTTATATATATTTACGATTCATTCGTATATTTTGCACATCTGTTCGCAAATCTGCCTTCCGGTTGTTGTGCAGAAACAACGGAGCCTCTGTCCGTATCGCCTCGTCCATATTGATAAAGAAACCGGCATACGGTATACTACCGTTCTGCCTTTTGTTCGCAGTACTGGCAGCGATACACGCCACGCTCCTTGTCTGTCAAACGGAATATATTATCCAACCCGGGTTCGATGGAGGTGATGCAGCGCGGGTTTTTGCACTTGACAATATTGACGACCCGCTCGGGCAGCGTAAGCTTCTTTTTTTCGATGATAACGCCGCCGTCTATGATGTTGACGGAGATATTATCGTCGATAAAGCCCAGCATATCGAGGTCGACGTCGATGGCGTCGTCAATCTTCATAATATCCTTTTTGCCCATGCGCTTACTTTTGACGTTTTTGATGATTGCAACAGACGAATCCAGCCTGTCCAGGTTTAGATAATTGTATATTTCCATACTTTTACCGGCCTTGATGTGGTCGATGACCACGCCGCGTTCAATACTATCTATACTCAGCATATTCTTATACCTCCAGTCCGAGTAGCTTGAGGATGAGGGCCATACGGATATATTTGCCGAAAAGCGCCTGCTGGAAATATACGGCGCGCGGGTCGTCATCTACCTCCACCGCAATTTCGTTGACGCGGGGAAGGGGGTGCATAACAATCATGTCTTTTTTGGCAAGGTCCATCTTGGCCATATCGAGGATGTAGCTGTCCCTAAGGCGCACATAGTCCTCTTCGTTGAAAAAGCGCTCGCGCTGTACGCGCGTCATATATAGTATGTCCAGCTCAGAAATGACATCTTCCAGGCGCTCGTACTGCTCGTAGCTCACCTTATCGTTGCTTTTCAACACATCCTCTTTCACATAGCGCGGAACTTTGAGCTCCATGGGGGAAATGAGCACAAACCGGATGCCCGAATACCGCGAAAGCGCACGAATGAGCGAATGTACGGTGCGGCCGAATTTGAGGTCGCCCGCAAGGCCCACGGTCAGGCCGTCGAACCTGCCCTTTAATGCATGGATCGTCAGTAGGTCGGTCAGCGTTTGTGTGGGGTGTTGGTGCCCGCCGTCGCCCGCGTTGATGATGGGGATAGATGAATGCTTTGCTGCAACCAGCGCCGAGCCCTCCTTTGGGTGCCGCATAGCAATGATATCTGCATAGCAGTTTACGGTGCGAATGGTGTCTGCAACGCTCTCGCCTTTGGCGGCAGAGCTGGAATCGGCACCTGCAAAGCCCAGCACACCTCCGCCCAACTCCATCATTGCGGCCTCAAATGACAGGCGTGTACGTGTCGAGGGTTCAAAAAACAACGTAGCCAGCTTTTTATGCGCGCATACGTTGTTATATGTTTCGGGACGTTTGATGATGTCTTCCGCAACGGAGATCAGTTCGCCGATCTCGTCGGTGGTCAGGTCCATTGGGTCGAGTAAATGTTTCATAGGTTTCTCCTGTTCTGAAGTTTCTTTGTGCCCAGGGGAAACATGCAAAAGCGTAGTAGAAATTCCCGAATAAAAAGCCTTTCTTTACGATAAAAGAAAGGCGGGAAAATACGATGTTTACTTCATTGATGTTCCCTTTTCAGCCTCTCTGAACCAAATTAAAGGTTACCCCAGTAATTTTACACCATCTGGAATAGAATGGCAATAGGGCATTTTAAATTATTGGTCATGATTCCATTTGCCGGTACTACGTATGGAATACGGCGGCTTAAGAAGCTGTGCTGACGTTGGTGAATACTGTTTTTTGTAAGCGGATCGGGCAATGTGATTGAGTCTCTTGCGCTCCCGCTCAATTACCCGGCCGAGTAGGCTACGCCTTGCGCGTAATAATATGCCGCGTTTTAACGCGCGTATAAGCGCAGGACGACAATGTGGATAGGGGAAGGGTTCTTCCAGTGAAAATGCTTCTCCTAGGGATGTTCTGTTTTTGAAATCATGGTGAGGGATATGTTCTTTCATGATGATATGCCTCCATGTGGAAGGGGGGACGCAGTAGTATATTGGTAAGAAAGAGGTTGTTTGAAAGGGCCGTATACTTTGTTTTCATGCTACTATAAACATTCGAGGGTTGTTTAAACAAACGTATGATAGCAAAAAGCAAAGTAAATTGTATTTTGCACGCATAGATATTTCTATACCGATAGTGCATGAAACGTACACAGACATACCAGAGGTTACATTTCGAAACGGTGTGTAACCGAGCCGAAGGCATCGGCTATCTTACAGCGCAAAAGAGGGGGGAAATGCGAAAACAAGGTAAAAATTAATGATTTTACGAAGAAATAATTGTTGAAATGTCACAATGATTACAGTATAATGGCGTTACTATGTCATACATTATTTTTCTTCGCTATTGGGCAGGAAAGGAATCCTATTCGTTATGAAAAACATGAAAATCAAGAACAAGTTGGTGCTGGGATTTTCGATTATGATTGTATTTTGCGTAGCAATCAGCTTAACCAGTATTTTTTCGCTGATCAGCCTTGCAGACGAAACACAACTATTGAGTGACAGGGCAAGCAATGCGGTCATAAGTGCCCGTTTGGAGGAAAACACGCAGGAGCAGCGGGCTTCTTACAGGGGAGCTTCGCTGTATAGGGTGTTGAATGACACCGAACGCTTCCAGCGTGATACGAATGCGTTGATAGAGTTGGATGACGAGTTTGTCAGTGGGTTGGACGTGCTGCAGGCAGGGCTGGTGGACCCGCAGGCCATTGAAATTGGAAATGGAATCGATGCAGTATATGTATCGTATCAGCAGGCAAGGGACAATCTCCTGGCAATACTGAACGACGGCGAAAGTACGGAAGAAGCCATTTTAGAAGGATTGAGCGGAATGACCGAGCCTGCAACCGCTGTTATCGACTCTGTAGCAGCGCTCACAAACCGGTTGGATGAGCTTACAAATGAACAGGCGGCAGATGCGCTTGCAACCGAAACAAGATCGATGACAATCATTATCATAGTAATGGCAGTTGCGGTTGCTACTTCAGGTATTCTTGGCGTATATCTGGCGCGTATCATATCTGCGCCGCTTACCATGATGATGGGCTTCTTGAAGCAGGTGGGGGATACGGGCAATTTGAACTTTACAGACGACGAATGGCGCAGGACGCGCGAACAAATTGTATATAAAGACGAAACAAGCGAATCCCTGTCTGCGTTTGTAGATATGCTGGAACAAATGATTTATTATGGAGAAACGCTGGAGCGAATTGCCCAGCGAGACTTGACGGTGGCCGTTAAAACAAAGGGATCTTCCGATACGATGGGAAGTGCCATAACGGAAATGGTAGACAATCTGAACCAAATGATGACAGAAATACGCAATTCTGCAAACGAAGTTGCCTCGGGCGCGGCGCATGTGGCGCAGGGCGCGCAAGAGCTGGCTTCTGGGTCGACGGAGCAGGCGGCTTCGGTACAGCAGATTTCCGCTTCCATCAGCGAAACGCTGCGCCAGTCTGAGGAGAACACCAAAGAAGCGGGTGCGGCGCTCGGCGACGTCATGCAGGCGGGCGAATATATGAACCAGAGTATGGAATCTATGAGCAGGCTGACAAAGGCGATGGAGGACATCAACGCCAGCTCAAGCGATATATCTAAGGTGATCAAGGCAATTGAAGATATTGCCTTCCAGACGAATATACTGGCGCTTAATGCGGCAGTAGAGGCAGCGCGCGCAGGCGAGGCAGGCAAGGGCTTTGCCGTTGTCGCAGACGAAGTCCGCAACCTGGCGCAAAAGAGCGCGGAGGCAGCAAAGGAAACATCGGCGCTGATAGAAAACAGCATAGAAAAAGCGGCGGAGGGCAACTCCATAACAGCGGAGACGGGCGAAAGCCTGGGCAAGGTTGCGGAGATTGCAGGAAAGAACGCGGAATCCATGCAGAAGATCAGCCAATTGTCGGAGGCGCAGACCGCCGCCATTACCGAAATCAACAGCGGCGTACAGCAGATATCGACGGTTGTGCAATCTAACTCTGCGACGTCCGAACAATCTGCGGCGGCATCCGAGGAAATGTCCTCGCAGGCGCAGGTGATGAACGGAATTGTATCCAGGTTCAAAATACGCGAAGACGGAAGGCGGCAGGTTGAAGCCGACTATAGTTCGGATATGGATTTTATGAGTGATGCCGGAGGAGTAGATGGCATAGCAGACGATAGCGATAAGTACTGATAAAGAGAGTATAAGCGGGCGCCTGGCTGGGGCCCGCTTTTATGTTACAGTACTGCGGACATAATTCAGGAGGTTTGAAAATTGCGTGAAAGTTTTTTGGAGAAGGTACAGGAGCTTTGGGTGAAAATTTGTTTGCAAATGGGTTCGCCAATCGAAAAAGAGAAATCATTAAACCGCATTCTTCGAAGTGTGTGTAATTTCTTTATGTTTGAATCCTGCTTTGTATATGAAGCGGACTATCAAAAGAAATATAGCCTGCGAAACAGCTATACGAAAAGAGATAGCACCTGCCTGCCCGACAGATTTGTTTTGGATGCGTATATTTCGGATGACGAACTGGCGTATTTGGCGCCGGCGTATTTTACCATTATTTCGAATGAGAAGGAAGACCGCCAAATTGGCCGGCATATGCTTGCGTTGTTTGAAGCAAAATCTCTTGTTCTGATGCCTGTTGTAGGAGCGGACGGAGCAATTATGGGTATTGTGGGGATGGCTGACCATACGCGGGAGATATTGATGCCTTCTGCCCAGTTAGATGTGGTTGCCGCGCTATTTGTTATGGTTGCAAATTATGCAGGGTTACGGATGTATCTGGATAGAGAAGAGATAATTTATTCGTCAATGGAGAACCTGATGGATAATACCGGCACCGATATTTATGTAAATGATTTTTATAGCCACGAAATTCTCTATGTGAACAAAACGATGGCAGAACCATACGGCGGGTCGGACAGCTTTCGTGGGGGAATATGCTACGAGGCGCTTTACAAAGACCGCGAGGAGGAGTGCCCGTTTTGCCCAAAAGACCGGCTGATGGACGAGAACGGGCTACCAAAAAAGCCTTATGTATGGGAATACAGGCGACCATTTGACGGTTCGTGGTTTCGCGTGCATTCGGCGGCATTCCGTTGGCCGGACGGGCGGCTTGCACATTCGGTCAGTAGCATTGATATAACAGAAAAAAAACGCCAGGATGATTTAATAGAACAGCTTTTGAATTATGATGATCTGACAGGCCTAAAAAAACGTGATAAGTTTATAAATGATGCACAACAGCAATTATTGGAGTGCGATGCATGTGGGGAACAGATCTATATACTATTTATTGGACTGGATGATTTTTGTCAGATTGTTGATACATATGGGCACTGCACAGGGAACAGCCTGCTTTCGGCGGTAGGACGTTTTTTAAACGAATACGGGCATACATGCGGGCGCGCTTGTCATTTTTCTTATGCGGGTTTTGTGGTAATTTTGCCCGACAATGGGGAAGAACAGGTAAAAGAAATTGTAGCGCACTTGATGGGCCGATTTAACTGTGAATGGACAATTGATAATGATGAAAGTATAACGTGCCGCGCGAGCATTGGTGTTGCACGCTCTCCGGAGGATGGTGTCTCGCCAACCGACTTGATTGACGCGGCAGACATGGCGATGCGTGAAGCACGGAGCACAGGAAGTGGGCCGAAGTATTCCGGGAAAACGCGGGGAGGGAAATAGGTTTGAATACGCGTTTGAGGACTGCCGGAGGAGAAAAATGCTTGCCAGCGTTTTTGTTTGTAACAACAACGGAAAAACAGGAATAAAGTCTTGATTTATATTACTTTTGTATGGTATTATATCAAAGCATGTGGGGAATTGGCGAAGTTGGTATCGCGCTTGAATGGCATTCAAGAGGCCAGGGGTTCGACTCCCCTATTCTCCACCAAAGAAATCAAATCCGAACCCTTTCTTTATACAAAGAAAGGCGTTTGGATTTGTTGTTTATATCGAATAAATATGTATTTTATTACATATAACAGGCATCTGCTAATACTTTGCAGATGCCTGTTATGAAATTACTTATTATTATCTTGTTTCTTCCACTCCGCAAACTCTTTCTGCCCCTGTTTACTATCGAAATATGCTCTGATAGTAGGATATAATCGTCGAGCAAGTGAATCGATTGCGCTTTGTGGAATATTGGTTTTTGTGTGTCTCTTTGCCATCTTAGCCAGAAACAACACGCCCTTCTGGGGTTTGATTGTGGATGCCGTGCATAGAATATTGTCCTCCTGTATTCAGTTTTAATGGCTGCGTTCCAGATCGGCTTGTCTATCGTGCCGCCGTTGCAGTCTGTCTGCCCGCTCAATCACCTCCGTTTCACATTCAAATATTTCTGTAAAGCAATCTTGTACGACCTCCGGCGCAAGCTCAATCGCCTTAAAGTATTGCTCGGCCTGCTCCTGAATTGCTTGCAGCAATTTTTGTTCCCGCCACATGGAGTCCGTTACCTGATTCAGGCTTTCCTGCAAATCAAGGATTTTGGTTCGGGAAACAATACCCTCTTTGGCAAGTGCGGCCAGGTCTGTATATTCATCCTTTGTCAGCTCCACCTTGCCAAACATCTTTTGTTTTCCAGTTTCCTCTACTTCCTGAACCGTCGCCTGAATCTTCTGTGCGCTGGCAAGCCCGTTTTCAATAACGGATAAATCACTCTGCCGCGCCTCGATCCGTTTGTCCAGTTCACTCAGCTTCCGGGTATCCTGCTGTACCTTAAATTCGACAACAGAAAGATGTTCGGTGTTACTGCCGCGCACGCCGCGCTCAAAATCCTCATATCCTGCCTTTTCCATGTGATTGAAGTACATGTCCTGCAACAGGCTGTATGACGGGATTCGCTTTTTGTTGCCCTGCTTATCTACCGTTTCAACAAAAGCCCATTTCTTGCTGTGGCTGATCTGGTTGATGATTTCTTTTGTCTTGCCGATGAGGCTTTTGTCCTTGCACCGCTTTGACCATTTGATTTCTTTTTTTACTACAGGAATATAGACTACATGCAAGTGGTAATGGAACACATCATAGCCAAGCTGCTCGGACAGCGACTTGTTTTTCTCGTCGGCGTGCATGACAGCCGACAGGATGTAATCGCCGCCAACTTCCTGCTGTGCGAAGCGGTAGACTTCTTCATAGAATTGTTTTGCGTACTCGTGACCGCCGTGCTGCTCAAAATATGTGGTGTTCACATCGAACACCATTTCGGCAAACACTTTGGCATCCTGCTTTAGTCCGCGATCACTGACCATACCGTCTTTAAGCATTTTGTCCAGAGCCTTTTCGTAGCTCGTAGGGCATTGCTTGAAATTGGCGTTGCGGCCACTCATTTGTGGTACGATATCCGAGTTTGCATAAGAGAGATTTCGTCGCTCATTGTGCCGCTCCCTGATTGCGATACCGCTGCGCCTGTAAGGCGCATTACGTACAACTGTCCTATGGGTTTTAGCTTTACGTCACCTCCTGCCATTTGCTGCGGTGGTGGTAATATACTTTTTCAAAGTATATTACCCACTATGACACTTTCAGTTCCTGAAAGCGCCGTGGGCCCTCCAGGGGATAGACGTGCATTACAGAAAATTATGATTTTCAACCTCATTACATTCTCTCCATTTCTTTCGTATTTAAAAACAATACTGACGGTAAAGCCAGTATTGTTTTTGTGCATGGAAAATGATTTTTTCCCCTCTATAATAAATAGAGATTCATTCAATGAAATTGTAAAAGAAATCAGAAAAAAGATTTTAATAGTTTTCTAAGCTTTCGCATATGATGATATATCTTTCCCCGTGTACAGCCAAGCATCTCAGCAACATCCTTTGGCTTGTATCCATCTTTTGCTAGCAGGGTCATGATTAACTTATCCTCAAACGAGAGCTTGTTAATTGCAGAAAACAATTGTGGACTTTCTATCATTTCAATCCATGTAAATTCGCCTACCTCCGAGCATATTAATGTTTCATGCTCATATTCATCAAAGCAAGAATCAATCGATATTCTATATTCTTGATCTTCATACGGAGTCTCAAAAGCCTTGCGCTTATTTGCGGCTATTCTCTCTCGCATAGTCGTAAGCGCCATCATACGGTTAAAATAGTGTTCAGGATTTCTAATATCTTCGGGCTGAGTTCTTCGTCTCATAAGTATTACCTCTCTTTCTTTCGTAAATAATTTAGAAAAAGAAAGTAATACGGGTGGGTCGCGGCAATGTAATGTGATTGAAAAATCAAATACAGTGTTTTCAGCTTTTGATTACATATCGGCGCGATATAACGCGACAACAATAAAGGAATTGCACATCATGATTTTTCTCCTATTGCCACCGATAAAAGTGAACTCAACACATCTTCCATTTTTTTGGTTCAAGAAAGAACGGCAGCTTTGATTTCTACCCAAACCGCCGTTTTAATGCAGCAAACCTATTTTTTTACATACTTATCCTACTGGGAAAACAGCGGTTTTTTTATTACCGCCGCACCTAAAAAAGTCTTTAAACTGTAGCGTTAGTCGAAATAATGATTTCTAGTCGCCTGTTTTTTATGCGTCCTTCCTGCGTATCATTATTATCTAATGGCTGGGATTCTCCAAACCCAAGTCCTGTCATTATATCTACATTTATGTCACATTCTTCAACTAACGTTCTAATGACCGTATTTGCTTGCCGCGAGGACAAATCCAAATTATCATTGAAATCGGCTGTTGAGATAGGAACATTGTCGGTATGCCCTGCAACAATCATTGATTTTATGGATGGCAAATAGCCTTTGATCATGTCACCCAAAGCAACAATCATTTCTTTGGAGGATATATCTCTTAATTCCACCTTTCCATTATCAAATAATAAACCTACAGGAAATGTAACAATAATGTCTGTGTCTACAATACCAACTGTAAAGTTTTTATTTGATACCGCTAGTTGTTTTTGTTAATCTAAAAATACAGCAAATGGTCACCAAAAATACAGCACATGCCCAGAGATAAAACGGGCATCTCAGCACCGAGCTAAAACTGCTAT
>JBMNTU010000049.1:0-16753 GCA_050945895.1 Christensenellaceae bacterium
AAAAAGAAAGGGCGCAACCGCCCTTTCTTTTTGTGCAAATTTTTACATCTTTTTACCAAGCTGGCCGGAGCACGCTTCCGCAAACAGGGCAACGCCGCCGATAATCAGGTAGAGACCGAGGATGTAAGCCAAAATAAAGGACGCCGCAAACGGCGCGATGATGAAAAATGCGCTCAGCACCAGGTTGATGATGCCGCTTGCCAAAAGCCAGCCGCTTCCCGATTCGCCGGCTTTTTTAACAGCGCTTGATGCTGCGATCTGGTTGATGCCGGAAAACATTGCCAGAAAACCCAGCAAGAAAGCAAACATTTCTATCATGACTACGGGGCTTCCTGCGATAAGCAAAACGCCTAAAATAATGAAGATGATTCCGTTGGCAAGCTTCCAACCGTTTTTTAGTTCGGAAGGCGTTTTTGCATACACAATGATTTGGAAAATACCATAGATAACAAGCCCGATCATTGCAAGATACATAGCAATTGCTTCGGTAATAAGCGGACGCAGCATGAAGAGTATTCCCAGGATAATCATTAGGATTGCAATGATGATGCCCCCCGTTTTGTTACCTTTGGTAATCGCGCGGGCAGCCCCCTGCAAATCTACCCGGCTCGCGCCTTTCTGATTTTGTTCTTCGTTCTGAGTTGTATCTGTGTTTTGGTTTGGATTGTCGCTCATAGAAAAAACTCCTCTCATAAATCGCCCGTTGCCGGACGTTATTTCAGCCCTTTTTCGCAATGGCAGCGGCTTTGGGCAAAAAAAATCAATAGTATTGAAGTACTGTGGTTATCAGTGTAATGGCGGCAAACAGCATTGCAACAAACTGTATGTTGTAATACGACTGTCTGTACGCACCCTCGGTAACAAGCGGCGAACCATTTTGACCGATAAACGGCAGAAGCATGAGCACCGGCACAAAATAACGCCCCTGCACACCCAATATGGTATCCAGCCCGACGGGTGTCCAGGAAAGGTAGAGCATAGCATAGGTACAGACGATGATAAGCGCCATTATTATAAAGATACCCAGGCGCGATGCCAGCGAAACGACTGTTTGGAGCTGTCTTTCGGGCTGGTATTCGTATTTGGTGTAAGCAAAGGCCACCACGGCCAAAAATGCGTAATATACAAAGATGAAGATGGGGAAAATGCTATAGTCCATCCACCCGAAGGTAAACATTTCAGACAGGTTGTTTCCGAGGTTTTGCATAATTGCTTTGGAAAAGATGGATGCGGCGGCTGTGGGGTTTTGCAGCATAAAGCCCAGCTGTTCGTACATATTTGCGCCCATCAGGTTGACGCCGCCCGGCGACAGCGCAGAGCCCTCGTGGGAACCGTATGCCATATCCATCGCCGAAATCAGGAAAAAGACCCCCAGTGTTGCAGCCAGCGTAATACCCAGCGTCATAAACGCGGAAAGCCATTTTACGCGCGGGCGTGCAAACCGCTTTGCAGGGATGAAAAATGGCAGCAGGCACAAGGGCAGCAGGTTGTATTTTTTCATGGCAATGACGGCGCACAAAATGGCGAAAAGCAGCATTTTCTTGTAGCCGACTTTGCCGTCTTCCGCAAAGAGCAGGTTGATAAAAAACGAAATAAGCACAAGGCACAGGCCGTAAATCAGCCCGTCCGGATTATAGGACGAGGCGATAAAAATACTCATGGGCATAAGCGAGACGACCGCCAGGAACCATTTGTAGCGCACGGCTTTTTTGATGGCAAACCATGCGAGCAGGGCGTAGCATACTGCGTTGAAGATGCGGCCCATATAAAACATAGGCAGAAGGTCTAGCCCAAAAAGCTTTGCAAAGAAGACGCCCAGCGCCTGCGGGAGGTAACCCAGGAAAAACTGCCCGCTTCCAAGCAGGGTATAGGTTTCGGCCGAGCCGACAGGAACGCCATGCAAGGGAGAGTCTGCAAGGGTGGAGCCCAGGTGTTCGTGCAGCAGGCTGGCGTTATTTGCAACGGGGCCGCCAGCTGCGTCCATGCGGAAGAAGTGGCCGCTTGCCATCATATAGGTCTTGGAAAAATGCTCCGGCTCGTCTGGAACGTCGAAAACCGGCGTGATTAGTGAAAATAAAACGCCGAATATGAGCAGGAGGACGAGCATGTTGGTATGTAGTTTGTCTGTCCAGAAAAGCATGGCTGCCGCCACCAAAACGATGAGCACGGCGGCAATGAACACGGCATCCTGACTGAAGCGCTCGTAGCCGAGCGAAAACGCAGGCGTGCCTGCCGGGGAATATACGCTTAATGCGTTGTCCGGCTTTGCTTCTTTGGTATAAACCTGTATGGTATAGACTTCCCCGTCTGCTGCGGGGATATTGGGAAGGGGAACATAATACGCTTCGCCGTCCGTTACCTTGTCTGCATTGAAGACGTTGCTCATCAGCACTTCGCCGGATGGGGATACGAAGTCGAGCGTATATTCGGCGGTATTGCGCCGCCCGTTATCTGAAAAAACGAGGCCCACGCCCTTCAGCGTACCGCCCGTAACCGGAACATCGCACGAAAAGGGGTTGTTTTTCGTAATCGCTTCGCTTTTGGCGGTGTCGTCCGCAATGGGGGGCACGTGTGTAAACGCTGTGCGGGGCATAAAAATGAATACAAAAGCCAAAATGAATACGGCAAAGAGCACGATAAGCAAGACACGCTGTTTGCGGTTTTCTGCCATAAAGCTATTTTTGATTGCGGGAAGCAGTTTTTGGGGTTGCAGTTTCATAAATATCCCTTTATTTACATATAATTACTTCTTTTGCATTATACTGGTTTTGCAGGGTGGTGTCAAAAGAATACTGGCAGCAGAAAATGCAGGCGATCTTTTTGAATTGCTTGCGGAGGGGCGTGCTTTGCAGTGTTTTTAGGTGGGTTTGGGATAGGCGGCCTGTATTAGACCTTGTAACAAAGGGCAGCATATATTATGATGAAAAGAAAAAGGCACAGGGAAGTAGAGCGACGGATGCATTTTGTTAAAAATATGGCAGCCGCGTTTACATATATTTAGTTGTATGTGGTATAATTTTAATAATTTGATTATATTAATAAAAGGATTTTGACGGATAAGTGTGTGCGCCAAGAGATACTGGAGCATGCATGTTTGGGGGAAAGAGTGTCTTGATGAAAGGCTTCAAAAATTTAAAAATCAAAACAAAGCTGTTAATCTCTTCATTAATAGCAATTTTTGCTGCCTTGCTGATTTTTTTGAGCGGCTTTTTGAATATTGGAAAAATGAATGACACCATTAACCAGAACGACTCGCTGGTGGTGCAGCCGTTGGTGTATTTGAACAATATTACCTTTTATATAGGGAAAATAGAGTCTCTTGTATTGAGGGGCGCCATCCTTGAAACGGAGGGAGAGGGAAACGAGGACCTTTTTGAGACGATTAGCGGCTACCAGGATAATATCCGAAACAGCATCAACGGGTACTTAGACAGCCTGAGCAGTGTGGATTATGAAGACACGGAGCAGTACAGGGCCGTATCCGAATTAAGCGTAAAAATATCGGAATGGTCCCAGGAAATAGACAGCGTTGCGCGGCTTGCCTTAAACGGGCAGAAAGAAGCCGCCGTAGAGCGCTTGTATGATACGGCAATACCAAAAGGGACGCTGATTACAGAGCTTCATGCAAAGCTATTGACAATCACGGAGCAGCAAGCGGCGGACAGCCGTGTAATTGCCAGGAACAACTATATTTCGACCTCGGTGCTTATGGCGGGGCTGCTTGCTTTGATTACGGTAATTATGATCTTTTTGGACACAATGAACATTAAAAACATCAATAAATCGGTGGAGACGATTGTCGCCGCGACGGAATCGTTTGCCGACGGCAATACCGATATGGGAAATGTAAACCTGCCCGACGATGAAATGGGGCAGATTGGCCATGCGCTAAAGCAGGTTGCCGACAATATCTCCGGCCTGCTTGCCGATATTTTCAAGGTGTTTACGGATGCTGGCGCGGGGCTGCTGAACAACAGGGCGAACGCGCGCACCTACAAGGGCGATTACTATAGAATTTTGCATGGGGTGAATATGACGATCCAGGCTTTTTGCCATCATTTTGACGCCATGCCCATTTCGATTGCGTTTTTTGACCCAGCCGGTTTTATGGTATACGGAAATAAAACGATGCTGGAGTTTTTGGCGCGTTTCGGCCTGAACGCTTCGGACAAAAATATGCTTGCGGGAATCCTTTCGTCCGGCGAATCGGACATACTGGACAAGGAAGCCGCAGAGGTCTTTTCGGATGCGGGATCGGAAATTGTTTCGAGGAACGTTTCCATGCATTCACAGGATGGAACAGATTCTTTTGGATTGTCTCTCCGCAGTGTTACGGGCATGGAGGAAGGAGACGGCAAGCTGGCCTGTGTTATGCTTACCATGACGGATATTACGGAGGTTATGCGCGCAAAAAGCGAAGCGGAGCAGGCCAACCGGTTTAAAACAGAATTTTTGTCTAATATGAGCCACGAAATAAGGACGCCCATGAACGCCATTCTTGGAATGACGCAAATAGCCAACCAATCCAAGGACATGGAAAAAATCAGGGAATGTATTGATAAAATAGAAAATTCGTCCCACCATCTTTTGGGGATATTGAATGACATATTGGATATGTCGAAAATAGAAGCGGGTAAGCTGGAATTCTCTGAAGAGGCGTTTCCGCTTTCCGAGACCGTTTTGTTTGCAGTTTCCCTTATGCAGTCGAGAACGGACGGCAAGCATATCGTTATTACGCACAACATCGATATTCAAAAGGAATACGTTGTAACGGACAGTATGCGGCTTAGCCAGGTCATACTCAACCTTTTGTCCAACGCGGTGAAGTTCTCGCCGCAGGGCGGGGAGATAGACGTATCCGTTCGGGAAACCGAAACGGGTGAAGATATGTCGGTGTACCTGTTTACGGTATCGGATCATGGAATTGGCATGAGCGAGGAACAGATGAGCCGTTTGTTTACGTCGTTTGAACAGGCGGACAGCGGGATTGCAAAGCGGTTTGGTGGAACAGGGCTGGGGCTTGCCATATCTAAGAGCATTGTGGAAATGATGGACGGCCATATTTGGGCGGAAAGCAAGATTGGAGAGGGCAGTACATTCAGCTTTGAGGTGCGGCTTAAAACAGCAGAATCCGGCGAGTTGCACGACCCAATGGGTGTTGCGCCGGCTAAAGCAGACGCCAATCCGGCGGATTCGGCCGATTTTTCAGATATGCGCACGCTGCTTGTTGATGACATTGAGATCAACCGCGTGATTGTTGTGGAAATGTTGAAGGATACGGGTATTATAATTGAGGAAGCGCGAAACGGCCGCGAGGCAGTGGAAATGTTTGGAAATTCGGCGCCGGGGTATTATGATATCATTCTTCTGGATGTGCAAATGCCAGAGATGGACGGTTACGAAGCCACAAAGCGGATTCGGAGCATGGACCGCCCCGATGCAAAGTCTACAGTCATTATTGCAATGACGGCGAACGCGCTGAAGGCCGATGTGGAAAATGCCTTAAACGCCGGAATGAACGGCCACATTGCAAAGCCGATAGACTTCCAGGCGGCAATAAAATTACTGAAAGAATATGCGCAAGTAAAGGAAAGCTAAACATATACGGAGAATAAGGGGAGGGTTTTATGAAAAAGTTCTGCTTGGTGATAGCGGTGATTGTTCTGGCATGTGCAGTGTTTGGATGTGGAGGAAAGGAAGAGGCTGCGGGTGGTGGTGTTGAGCTGACCGTTGTTACCCCGTTCAGCGAAAGCGATGGAAACCGCCAGAATTATGTGACCGCTTATAAAGCGTATGAAGAGGCCTCGGGGAACACAATCATTGACGTGGAAACGGACGCTGTGGATGAAAACTGGAAATTAAGCGTTTTGGAGGATTTCCGGAACGGAAACGAACCGGATGTCATCAATTTCTTTATTGGTGCAGACGCGGATGAGTTGATTGCGAATGATAAGCTTGTGCCCATCAGTGAGATCCAAAAAGAGTTTCCGGATTATGCCTCCAATATGAAGGAATCACTCATGCCTGTTTCTACGTATGATGGGCGTCAATACGCCGTTGCTGTTTATGGATATTGGGAGGGCCTGTTTGTAAATAAAAAGGTGCTGGAAGATTGCGGGATTGCAATACCGGGGGCGGACTATACCTGGGACCAATTCCTTGCCGACTGCCAGACGATCAAGGACAAAGGCTATACCCCCATTGCCTGCTCGCTTTCACAAATCCCGCACTATTGGTTCGAGTATTGCGTTTTCAACAATGGATCTGTAGCAAGCCACACAAAGCTGCCTGCCAGCGCCAGCGATGAGATAGGGCAGAACTGGGTTGCAGGGTTGAACGATATCAAAGCGCTTTATGATGAAGGCTTTTTTCCTGAAAACACAAATGAGGTGGGCGATGATGTAACATCGCTGATGATGCTGGAGGATAAAGCGGCGTTCTTGTTGGATGGGTCGTGGAAGGTAGGCTGGTTCCAGGACAATGCAGCGGCGATGGGCATAGACATCGATAATTTTACAGTCACTTACTTCCCATCTAAGGGAGACAGAAAGCCTACGGACGCTGTTGGCGGGTTTTCGATGGGGTATTGTATTACAAGAAAGGCATGGGAAGACCCTGCCAAACGCCAGGCATGTGTAGAGTTTGTTACGGCCATGACGACAGATGAGGTGGCATCCACATTTGGCGAACTGACGGTTACCGCCCTGAAAAACGGGACCATTCTTTCGGGAGAAAAGCTGGATATGCTGGCGGAGTCTACGCTGGAGATGACAAAGGGCTGCACGGCTATGGTGCCGGCTACGCAGGACCTGTTGAAACCGGCGGCAAGAGATGCTCTGTTTCAGGATATATCGGAGATTGTTACAGGAGAGATTACAGCCGAGCAGGCAATTAATGACAGCCTTGCCATCGAGCAGGAGTGATACGGCGGTGTTTTTGAGACCAGAGAAGAAATGCGCAGCAATGAACGGTTTTCCGCTTCACACGGATTTATCTTTATGGTAAACTGAAAACATTGGTAGAAATTGAGTAGGGAGAATACGAATGAAAACACTGTATAATGGAAAAACCAAGGATGTGCTTGCGGACGAGCAAACAGGCGGTGTCTATCTGCTGTTTAAGGATGACGCAACCGGAGAAAACGGGATGTTTGACCCCGGTTCCAACGCGGTTGGCGGAAGTGTTGCAGGAAAAGGAAAAAACGGGATAAAGATATCACAGTATTTCTTTGAGTTGATGGAGCGCAGCGGCGTACCCACTCACTATTTGGGGGCGGACGTAGAAAAGGGGCTGATGCAGGTACGGCAGCTTACGGTGCCTCCGCTGGAGTTTGTGCTTCGATATTTTACGGCGGGAAGCATGTGCCGCAGGTTTACCCTGGACGAGGGAATACCCTTTGACCCGCCCTACCTGGAGGTAACCCTAAAAGATGATGAGCAGGGAGACCCGCTGATCAGCGAACGGCTGTGCATGATGAAGGGGCTTTTGGCAGAGGGACAGTACGAAGAAGCACTGGATGTTTTGGTAAAGGTCGGCGAGGTCTTGAAAAAAGAGTTGGGGGAAATGGGCCTGACACTGATTGATTTTAAAATAGAGATCGGCTACGACGAGGCAGGAAAGATATATGTGGTAGACGAGATAACCCCGGATATTTGGCGTGTACGTGATGAAAATGGAAATATCCCCAACCAGATCGATTGCGCCAAGCTTATTTTGGAAAAAATGGGCTGATTTGACGGAAGAAAAACCTGGTATATGCCTAAGCTGAAAAAACCAACAAAAAAGCCCATATGCGGGCTTTTTTTGTTGGATGCAATCGGATAAAGCCTGCTATGGCCTGCGCGATGACGTCTTTTGCTTCTCGTATCATCTGTTGGGTAATATCGAGCTGCACATTTATTTTGAATATTTGTAGGAAAGCCATGCGGATGCGGTATCTTTTGAGAAGTGTGGGCGGAGCCGGGGCATTAATGACCAGGTTCCGTGTTTTTGGAGCCTTTCCTGACAAAGCCCATGCATTCCATTCCCGAAGACCGGTATACGGTAGCGGAGGGCATAAATGCAGATTTAAAACCATATAGCTTGCAGGCCTTGGGAAAGCTGGGATCCCAGCTAACGGCAAAATACACACATTGCAGGCAGTCTATTCTATTTTTATTGTCGTCTTCCATTTATAGAATCCCCTGTTGCGAAACCCTTTACGGCAGGCATCGATATTTGCTTTTATTATAGCTTCGGCGACACAAAAGTACAAATCCGAAAACGGGATTCTTTCAAAAACTTGCTGCTGACGGGCCTCTACCGGATATGGACCGAAAAAACGCCCTGCGTTGTCAGCCTGAATTGTTGCAGGAGAGAAGGGGAAAGACTGCGCTGACAACAGTAATTCTATCCGGCAAAGAAAGCGGGAGGGGGTTTTTTGAGCAATTTTCCGCCAAATCATTGACACCAAACCCAAATACCGTTATAATAAAATCTGCGCTGCAAAGCGCATTTTTACTGACTGACAGCAGTTCTTTTGCGGGAATAGCTCAGTGGTAGAGTGCCACCTTGCCAAGGTGGATGTCGCGGGTTCGAATCCCGTTTCCCGCTCCAGTTGGGGAAAACCCCAACCACCAGGTTTGCATGCCACAATTGCATGCAAGCATTATATAGGCCAATGCAAACGCATTGACCACCCCGGCGCCATAGCCAAGTGGTAAGGCAGAGGACTGCAAATCCTTCACCCCCGGTTCAAATCCGGGTGGCGCCTCCAATCAAAACCCGCTCTATCAACGGAATAGAGCGGGTTTTTAGTTGGTTGCCATGTTAAAACATTTTTAAATCTGACCGCCATTTGACCGCCATAGGTTTTTGTCTTAAATGTAAGCTGCGTATCGGTCGCTTATGCTCTCAATCCGGCTTTATGGAGTATCACTGGGTGATGTGGCCGTGACATTTACGACAACGAATAGCGATGGAAAAGTGGTGAATATTTAGCAATATGCATTGCGCATGTATGACGATATGCTGCCATTTATTGCATGATGGTTTCAGGAGTTGATGACAGAGAAATCAAAGCGGCCATACGCCGTTATTACGATTGAGGAAAACGGCGAAATAATGATTGAAGGCTGATGCAAAGCTGCGATGAAGAAAAAAGACACTCGCTAAAATCAGACGAGTGTCTTTTTTGCGTATCATTAAAAACACATCTGCAATTACGGCAGCTTGCAAAGCTAATGTGGATGTTGTATGGGATTTCTGCCGAAAGTCCCAATTTGACGACTTTCGCGCAAAACGCATGCAATATAGTATATAGTGTATGGTATAACAAAGCAATTATTGCAGAAAACGAGGATTTCTGTTTTGTTTCAGTATGAGGAAAAACAGAGGAAGGAGCAGAAAGCATGAGAAAAAGAACACACGGGGGGGCATTGAGAAAGACCCCGAAAAGGATTTTATGTATTATGATCGCGCTGGTGCTGGTTGTGACGCTTGTGCCGCTCTCCGCACTGGCGGATGGAGAACAAGCGCAGACCGTATGCAGCCATCCCGAATGTGCAGAGGGGGACATTTGTACGCTTATCGAAACGCAACCCCTGTGCTTGCACCCGGAATGCGCCGGAGCAGACGCCTGCACACTGAATCAAGCGCCTTTGGAAAACATGGAGCAAAGCGCAGCGGTTAATGTTGTCGTTACAGCATTTGCGCCTTTGCAAACAGAATATACCGTGGCCATTGGCGAGGAGCCCAAACTGCCAACCAAGCTGGCCGCAACGGACGCAAGTGGAACTGACATAGAAATAGGCGTCGTCTGGTCTTGCGAAGCGTTTGACAGCAGCGTTGCCAAAAGCTATACGTTTACCGCTGCATTGCCGGATGGGTATACAGCCGCGCCTGACGTGGCGCTGCCGCAAATTGCAGTGACCGTAAAGGAAGCGAAAGACGCATCCGAAGAAGATAAAAAAGACACGCCCGGCGATAAAAAGGGCGCCAAAACCGTAACGGCCATAACGCCGCTGGAAGAAGACGCGCTGCGCGTAGAGGTTCCATTTGGCACGCCCGAAGAAGAAATTGGACTGCCGCAGACGCTTGCCGGCAGCATTGCGCAGGCGGAGGGCGACCCCATAGACGAGGACATCCCCGTGGTGTGGACATGCGAAGATTACGACGCCGAGCTGGCGGGCGAGTATGTATTCTCCGCCGCGCTTGCGAAGGGCTATGCCGCTGGCGACGCGCTTGTTTTGCCGCAAATTACCGTAATAATAAAAGAAGCCGAAATGGCGACCATGGCGATTGACGGGTATGCCGAAAGCGACGTGGCCGCAATCAACAAGCTGATCACGGACAACAACCTGGGCGCGTTTGGCTGGAAGGTCAACGAGCCAAGCGTTTGGGCCATGTACGGGCTCATCGACACCGGTAGCTCGTCTGCGCCAGACCTAAGGGTACAGAAGCTCACGGTTGAGGGCGATCTTTCTTCGTATCTCAGTCTTACGGGAAATGTGGACCTCAGCGCGCTTACGGCGCTGCAACATGTGGATATCAAGAACCATCGGGAACTGAATTCTGTCAATCTGTCCGGAAACATCCCCAACCTAACTTCCGTCAACCTTGATAGATGCTTCTCGATGACCAACCTTACGCTGCCAAACGCGCCGGCAAACCTGGAAATCCTTTCGGTATCGGATAGTAAACTGACGTCACTAAACGTAACGGCATACACCAAACTGACTAGTCTAAATTGCCGTGTCAACGAGATTACGTCGCTAAACGTATCTGGCCTGAACGCGCTGACCCGGCTGGATTGCGACAGTGGCCAACTGGCCTCGCTGACGCTGGGCACGGTTCCTAGTCTGAAGATTCTATATTGCAGCGACAACAAGCTGACGTCGCTTGACGTTTCGGGGGCGAGCACGCTTGATACCCTTGCCTGTGCTGAAAACCAGCTGACGTCACTCAATGTATCCGGCCTGACGTCGCTTCGCAGTATTGACTGTAAAGAAAACCAACTGACGACCATCACCGGGTTAAATACTCTTTCCGCTTTGAGAACGCTTGATTTCAGCGGCAATAAACTGACGACGCTCAGCTTAGGCGGCCTTGGTGCCATTCGTGAGATTAACTGCGCGAACAACGCGTTCACCTCGCTTAGCCTGACCGGCCCGTCCACGCTGACAACTCTCAACTGCAGCAACAACGAAAATCTGGCGTCGCTTACCCTGTCAAACCTTGCAAGCATCACGAACTTAAACTGCGACAATCCGCTTTTGACAAGTGTAGATTTTTCCGTGCTGCCCGCGCTGGCGCAGCTTACCTTTGGTGGAACCAAAAACATGGAAACATTGACGCTTACGGGTATGAACAGCCTGACCACGCTAAATACAAAGAACAATGCCAGCCTTCATACGCTGACGCTTACCAATATGCCCGTCCTGGAGGAAGTTGATTGCGGCGAAAACGAAAAACTGGCGACGCTTAGCCTGACAAACGTTCCGGCAATCACCAAGCTGGACTGCATGGAAAACGCCGCCTTAACGGCGCTGAATCTGACGTCGCTGAGCAACCTTAAAACCCTGAATATTATGGATACGGGCATCTCGTCGCTAAACCTTAGCAGCCTGACCAAACTTGAAATGTTCTATTGCAGCGGTGCGCCGCTCACCAATGCCAGCCTGAATTTATCGGGGCTGACAAAACTGGAAACTCTGGCTGTTTCGGGCACAAAAATAACGGGGACATATAACCCCGGAAGCCTTCCCAGTTTGAAAATGCTTTTTTGCTCCGAAACAGACATCACAGGGCTAGATCTCAGAGGCTGCCCGGCGCTTTCCATGCTGCATATTAACTTAACGCCCAACCTGCCTATGTCCGGCATTACCTTTAACGACGCGTCGGCCATCACCTTTTTGGACTGTAACGAAAAAGGGCTTACCGGCACGTTGGACGCAAGTATTTTCCCAAATTTGAAAGAACTGAGGGCTTGGAAAAACAACCTTTCCGCAATCAATACCACTGGGCTTGTCGTATTGGAAAACTTAGACTGCAGCGAAAACAACATAACATCGCTCGACCTCCGGACTAACGCCGCGCTGTCCGATTTGCAAGCATATGACAACAAACTCACAGAGCTATATGTTAGCGGCCTTGCCAACCTGGATTTCATAATGTGCGACAACAATAATCTGACAAGCATCGACTTCACTGGCTGCACACATCAACTTCTGAGGATTTCGGCCGAGAACAACAAACTGGCCGAGATAAAAACCCCTGCCGGAAATACGCTGCGCATACTGCCCGCCGCGGAAGGGTATGGAATCTTCAATTTCTTTTCCGTCTCAGATGGAGGATATGCCGAAATACAGGGCATTGCAAACGACCCGTCCAGCAATGGACTGAGCCGCTGGATTATGAGCACCCCGGTGACGTTTATAGACGATACGACAGACCAATCGGCCATAGCGCGTTTTCTGTACCCGGTGGGCGACCTTATCATTACGCCCGAATTTTCGGCGGCGCGGGTCAACGGCGTAAAAGTGCTGCCCGAAACGGTGGCTGTGGAGCGCGGCAAAACGCAGCAGTTCACTGCCGAGGTGGATGCAGAGGGCGTGGCCAGCAAGGATGTGACATGGAGCGTGGAAAGCGCCGTATCGCACATCGATGGGCAGGGCCTGCTGACCGTCTCTGAATATGAAGGGCAGAGCGTGTTGACTGTAAAAGCCACTTCCGTGCACGACACAACAAAAGTGGGCACGGCCTACGTGACGGTTACGGGCGACGCACCCGAGGAATTTAATGTATTGCAGCACTTTACGGAATATAACGGCGACAAAAAGAGCCGGACTGCCACGATAGACGCCACCCACTGGAATTTTGCCGGGTTGTTCCTTGAGGGCAATAAAGTGCCGGACGACGCCATAACGGTAGTAAAAGGCAGCACGGTCATTACGCTTTCGGGTGATTACCTGCATTCCTTGCCAAACGGCAATCATACATTCACCGCGCAGTACCGCAACGGTTTTTCAAGGCTACCGCTTACCGTAAACAAGCCGGCTGATCCGGTTAACCCGGTTAACCCGGTTAACCCAAACCCGCCGGGCGGCGGAACGACGGCAACAACCGCGGCTGTATCTCCCCGAACAGGCGACAGCGCAAGCCTGGGCCTTTGGACTTGCCTGCTGCTCATTGCGGGCGCGGCTGCTTTGGCAATGCTGATCTACAGTAAAAAGCAAAAAGCAATGAAATAGACACATTTTTAAAGAGCGCCGTAAAGCATTGCGGCGCTCTTTGCTTGCCGCTGCTTGACAAAGCGCCGGCAAAGCCGCATCATAAGCATATAAACTGGGTGAAAATAATGAATCATTCGATTGAAAAAAACGACTGGAAGCAAAACTGGATTGTGCTGATTATTCTGCCGATCATTGTGGTTACGTGTTTTTGGATATGGTATGTGCGCGTAGACACGGTGGACGAAGTTCGGGTTGTATCGGAAACGCCCGATTGGTACCTCGAGGGCTACGATTTTGATGAAGTGTACGTATGGACGCGTGGCAGCATTGCGGAATATGTGCCCGAACAACTTTTAACGCCGGCGGAGTTTGAACAAGCCGACTACATTACAGGCAAGCCCAAAAACGCGGCGCAATACCTGACGGCCCGCTTTCGGCTGCATGTGCCGGATGGCAGGGTATATACGCTGGCCTCCGACAGCGTGGATTTTGCCGACCGCATTTTTATCAACGGACAGCTGTACCAGGAAGTCGGGCGGCCCGCACAAAACCGCGAAGAGATGGTGCCCAGCAAACGCCAGGTTCATTTTACCGTACTGCCGGAAAACGGCGTTATCGAGATTGTGCAGCAGATTTCCAATTTTGTGCACCGCGACGGCGGCAATCCGGTGGGCTTTCGTATTGGTTCGCCCGAAACGGCAGGGCGGTACTACGACCGCACCACCAGCATGGCGGCGCTTGTTATGGGTGCGTGCCTGCTGCTCTTTTTGGTGCACCTTGCGCTATACCTGATGCAGCGCAGCTATAAAGCCAATCTGTTTTTCTCGCTTTTCTGCCTGGTTTGGTTTTTCCGCACAGCGGTGACCGGTGAAAAAATGCTGACCATCCTGTATCCGGATATATCGTGGGAGCTCACGTTCCATATCGAGTATATGGCAATGCCGCTGGCCTGTCTTTTTATCACGCTGGCGGTGGATTCTATGATGCCCGGGCTGCTGCAAAAATGGGCCCGCAGGGTTATCATCATTGTAGAGACGGGCTTTACGCTGCTTTTCGCTTTTGCGGATACGCTGTTTATGTCGAACGTGCTAATCGTTTCCCACGCGGCGATTGTCATGGTGGCGGTTTATGTAATTATCCGTTTTATCATGCAGCTCCGCGTGCGGCGGGATACAGAGCATATCATTTTCTTTGCCGCGATGCTCGTTTTTGTGTACATTGCGGTACGGGAAATGCTTATGCACAACAGGATATCCATATTCCCCACGGTTCCGGGCGGAATGATGGATTTTGGCATACTGGTGTTTATACTGTTCCAAATGGTGGCCGCGTTTTACGGCACCATGCGCGAGGTACGGCAGGCGCGTGAACGCGAACGGCAAATTGCTGCGGAAAAAGATTCGCTCGAACATGCGCACCAGATGAAGCAGGAGCTGATGGCAAACCTGACACACGAGATGCGCACACCGCTCACTGTTATGTCCACCTACGCGCAGCTTGCGGTTCGGGAACTGAAAAAAGAGGGCTTCGACAGCCGGACAACGGAAGACCTCGACACCATCAACCAGGAAGCAAAACGTCTGGCTGAAATGGCATCCGGCGTGCTTGATGTATTTAGGGAACAAACCACTGCCACCGCCAACTCGTCCGCGCCCATTGCAGGCATTGTCAGCCAAACGGCACGGCTGTATACGCCCATTGCAAAAAAGCAGAAGAACACTATAACCATAGACCTGCCCGAAGACTTGCCGTTGGCAAGGGGAAGCGCGGACGGCTGTACGCAGGTCATGTGGAATATACTGGCAAATGCCAATGCGCATACGGAAAACGGACAGATTTCCATTACGGCAAAATCGGATGGGCAGACGATAAGCGTCACCATTACGGATACGGGCAGCGGCATCGACCCCGTGCTGCTGCCGCAGGTGCTGGAGCGCAATGTAAAGGGCGAAGAAGGCGGCGCGGGGCTGGGGCTTTCTATTTCCCGGGAGATCATGCAAAGCTGCGGGGGCAATATTGAAATCCAAAGCGAACAAGGCAAGGGAACTGCCGTGACGCTTACCTTCCAAATTTTCCGCGCGGAGGACAAAAATGACTGACAAAAAAGCTGTGGTACTTTTGGTGGAGGACAATATAAAAATACTGGACGCCAATGAGCGCGTGTTTCTTTCGGAGGGGTATGAAGTTGCTACGGCAACAAGCCTTGCGCAGGCGCGCGCAGCGTTGGAAAAAGTCCATCCAGATGTGATTGTGCTCGATATTATGCTGCCCGACGGCAGCGGGCTTGATTATATCGCGGAAATCCGTCAAAAAACAACGGCGCCTGTTCTGTTGCTAACGGCGCTGGGCGATAAGGACGACCTCCTTTATGGGCTGCGGGCGGGCGGCGACGATTATATTGCCAAGCCGTATGATATTGATGAGCTGGTCGCGCGCGCCGGTGCGGCCATACGGCGGGATAGGATGATCCGGCGTGCACCTGCGCAGGCATATGAACGGGGCCCGCTCAGGATGGATACGATATCCGGCCAGGCTTTTTTGTCCGGGGAAGATATGCTTCTCACCCAAAAGGAATTTGCCCTGCTCTTGCTGATGGCGCAAAACAGCGGGCGGATGATTCCGGCGGAGGAGCTTTATGAATGCGTATGGAACCAGCCCATGGCGGGCAACGATCATTCGGTGAAAAACGCTATCTACCGTCTACGCAAAAAACTTGCGGGCAGCGGACTTTCCATCCGGGCGGAACGCGGCGCGGGATATTGCTTCGAAAACCCGGCAAATAAATAACCGGCGAAAGTCCCGATTTTGCGACTTTCATAAAAAATAGCGTATACATGGCAATAGAAAGGATGTTTTCATCCTACGCGTTGACGTTGAACGTGCCACCATCAGCCATTTACATCTCAGGTAAAAAAGCATGCGCACCGTTATACGGGAGGACGACAAGGTAGGCTGCCAGAAATTGTTGAGGTTTTGCTCACGTTTTAAAAGCGAACGCGGCTTTGTTATCTCGTGGGTTGTCGATCACACACTATACCATTTTCCATTTTCAGTATAACCGTAGCAATATCCATTGGCGTGAATGGTCGATTGCAAAAACGTGATTACATCATTCAGTTTTATATAGGAGCACGGATGCGCAAAACTGCTTGTCTTTACGCTCGAAGCTGGCTACCCCGCCATACTTTCCTGCTATTGTATTTACGGAAGGAATGCCTAGTCCTTCATGATTTGAGTATTCGATGGTCGAATCATAGCTGTTTTCTACACAAATTAGTATTTCCATTCCCTCGACCTTGGCAAGCGTCCGGATAAACTTCTTCCCTTTTGTTTGTGCTGCACATGCATTGAGCGCATTTTCCAAAAGATTGCCAAGTATGACACACAAATCGACACTCTCCACACCTGGATTGGCAGGAAGCGCCAGCCGGAAGTCGGTGGATATGCCTAGTTCTTCTTGGGCTGCCCCCAATCTTTGTACCAAGTACAGAGTTAGTGGAGGAGGCATCGTAAAAGTTTCTTATACAGCATATACCATGCTC